>JBJXGM010000136.1:0-8020 GCA_046155985.1 Myxococcaceae bacterium
GGAGCGAGGTCCTTGAGCCGATGCTTGTCGCAGTCACGCAGACCCGAGCCGGTGGATACGCGTTGGTGATGTTCGTCTACAGCCTGGGCCTCGGGATCGCTTTCGCATTGCTCCCACGCGCGGGCGCGGTGCCCAAAGTGCTCGGGCTTTTGGGAGCCGCCGTTTGCGCGATGCTGTTCGCCTCCACAGCTGGGCAAATTGTCGCGCAGGAAGCGTTCAAGCTGCCCGTGATGGTGGCGTCCTCGCTTCTGATGCTCTACCAGCTTGGCCTTGCGCTCCTGATGGTGCGGCGCACCGACGGTCGGGGGCCTGCAGCACACTCATGACACCGGAAGCGAAAGAACAGCACCCGGGCCGTCCCCGCGTTGCCATCGCAGGGGCCAGCGGTTTTGTCGGCCGTGCGCTCATCGATGCGCTGAAAGACACTCACGACGTCACCGCGCTTACCCGAGCGCCTCCAACGTCGTCGACCGACGCGCGTGTGTCGTGGTGTTCCGCTGACCTCTTCAATTTGGCTGACGCCGAAAGAGCGTTAGCGGGCGCAAACGTCGCCGTCTACCTCGTGCATTCGATGATGCCATCCGCACGACTGACGCAAGGTCGGTTCGAGGACCTCGATGCGGTGTGCGCGGACAATTTCGGGCGAGCCGCAGCGCGCCAGGGTGTGGGTCATATTGTGTACCTGGGTGGACTCTTGCCGGCCGAAGCGGAGCGCTCGAGACATCTTGAAAGCCGGTTCGAAGTCGAACATCTCCTCGCTTCGCACGGTGTGCCGGTCACGACGCTGCGTGCGGGTTTGGTCGTCGGCGCGGGCGGCTCATCGTTCAACATTCTGCGACGCTTGGTGGGCCGCCTGCCGTTCATGATTGGTCCACGGTGGACACGCTCGTTGACGCAACCTGTTGCGCTCTCCGACGTTGTCGAACTGTTGCGCGCTGCGATCACCCGTCCGGAGTTGGCGGGCCACGCCTACGACGTCGGCGGCCCCGATGTCCTGACCTACGCACAACTGTTGGTGGCGACCGGACACGCTCTTGGCCGCAAAACACGCGTTCTGCCTGTGCCCGTGGAAACGATGCGTTTGTCGCTCTTGTGGGTGAGCGTCATCACGGGCGCTGCCCAAGCCCTCGTGCGGCCTTTGGTTGAGAGCCTGCGGCACGACATGGTGGCACGCGATGGGCTCACATTTCAGAAGCGCGTGGGTGTGACGCCTCGATCGCTGCGGGTCGCACTCGCGGACGCTTTGCGAGACGAGCGCGCCGCGCACGTCCAGTCATCGTCTTCCATTCGACGGCGACCCCCGACGACGGTTCGCTCTGTGCAGCGCCTGACAGTGAACGGAAATCGCGACGCGAAATGGGTTGCGCAAGAATACGTGCGTTGGTTGCCACACCTGCTCGCGCCTCTACTGAAAGTGGAGACGAACCAGAACGGCGTGTCCCGTTTTTTTCTATGGCCTGTCCGGCGGCCACTTCTTGAACTGACTTTTTCTGACGCGCGCAGCACACCCGACCGGCAACTTTTCTTCGTCACGGGGGGCTTGTTGGCCCAAACGAAGGACAGCCGGGCCCGCCTCGAGTTTCGTCAGCTGGGCAACAGCAACACCATCTTGGCAGCGATTCACGACTTCACCCCGCGCCTGCCCTGGTTCATCTACACGTCCACCCAGGCGCTTGCGCACCTCGCCATCATGCGACGTTTCCAAAAGCACCTTGAGCAGGAGGGGCGAGGCTGAAACTGATGCAGAGCGGATGGCTCCCCTGCTCGTCGCCCCTGAGCTCGAGCCGCACAGCGGCGCAATGTTCAACCAGACAGTGGCCCCAATCTTGGCGAGCACAGGGATGAGCGATGCTCACGTCGCCGCGTTGATCTCGGCGTCCGAATCGCAGCTTCCCCAAGATGCACCCACGCGGGCCTCCGCCTGACTTCATCGGGTCGAAAACGGCTGCGATTCTGGCTGTCTGAAGCCGTCGCACGGTCTCGCTGCGCAAAGAACAGGTTGCGCTCCGACGAAACCGCGTTACATCACTGCGCCATCACCCAAGCTTTTTCACTTTCGGAGATTCAGAAATGAACAAAGTACTCTTGTCTGCCACCCTGTTGATGTCGTTGACGACGTTCGCTGAGGGGAAGTCCACCATGACGGGGACGAAGCCCGCAGCAACGGCAACCGCAACGGCCACCAAGGACATCATCGACACTGCCGTCGCGGCGGGTTCTTTTAAGACCCTCGCCACTGCACTCACCGAGGCCGGTCTCATTGAAACCCTCAAAGGCACCGGGCCGTTCACCGTTTTCGCGCCAACCGACGAAGCCTTCGCAAAGATTGCCAAGAAGGATCTCGACGCGCTCCTGAAGGACAAGAAGAAGCTGGTTTCCGTGCTGACCTACCACGTGGTTCCGGGCAAGGTTTCGGCTGCCGACGTCCTGAAGATGAAGGACGGCTCGAAGGTCAAGACGGTTGAAGGACGCGAATTCACCCTGGCGCTCAAGAGCGGCAAGGTGATGGTCGATGGCGCCAATGTCACCGCGACCGACGTCGCCGCGAGCAACGGCGTGATTCACGTGATTGATACGGTGATCATGCCCAAGTAGTTTTGGTTCACTGTCAGGATGACAAGCCGGTCTCGCCTTTTGGTGGGGCCGGCTTTTTTTCGCCTCCCGGGGCCGCGTCATGAATGTTGTCACGTCCGTAGACCGGTCGGTCCGCACGCCTCTCCCTTTCTGAGAAAAAATGGAACCGCAAAGTCAAGCTGCGCCGTTTTCCGCACAAGCTGAAATTCTCTAGCCCGGTGTGCAGGTGTGCGCACACTGCGACATCGCCACACGCCACGTTCGGAGTTTCGCGCGGGTACGCGCAGCGCCGCGTGTGGGTTTGGTTCCTCCTGGACCTCGCACGATACGACTAAGGCTCACCAGGGGAGTCCAGGCATGTATCGTCCGACACCATTCTCTCTGAGTATGAGCTTCATTTTGTCCCTGGCGGGTTGCGGACAAGACGAGCTCTCTGTGGCCAGTCAGGAATCGGAGCTGCGCGTGCCCGTCGACGCCTCGAAGGAGCTCCTCATCACCGATCTCAGCGTCATCGAGGACCCGGTCCGAACGGTGTATCGACCCGGCGTTCGTTCTGGCCCGGAGGGGGCGTGGAGTTTCGGGCGCCTCATTGAGAACATGTCGGGCCATATCGACCCATCAGCATTCGTGCTCCACCTGCTCGCTCAGTGGGAACAGGACCAGGCGATCAACGGCTTTGTCGCCCCCGCGCGCCCGAGCATCCGCAAAGTGGTGACGGACCCCTGGCTCGTCGCCAGCGGCTGCGTTGCCGGGGCCACGACGTGCCAGCTCGATTTCACAAAGGCGCCCTTTCGACTCACGGCCATCGTCAATCGAATCGACAAGCGCGATGGGCCCGACGGCAGGGGCCGTGTCACGGATGCGGGCGAAGGCCGTTTCGTGTTCAACGTCGTGAACGCCACAGGCGCGGCCCAGAATTTCACCGTCATCCTGGAATATGCGCTCGCGGCCGATGACACGTCGGATGTGCTGGCTTGGGCTTACCGCTGGCACTTCTTGGGCGTGGTTCCGTTTGGTCCAATTTACAACAACCTGCTTCAGCGACTGACCGACCGCTTCGCGGGTCGAAGTGCAGCGCCGTGGCGATTGAACGGCAGCGCGCTCAACGCGTTTCGCACCAACGAGGTCACCTTATCGCCCGCGGGTGCGGACATGACCAACCCCCCCAGCACGAAACTTTGGGAGATGCGCTCCTTCGCGCTAAGGGCCGATGGCTTCCTGCACCAGGAGGCGGTCGCGCAAACACCGGCGTTGGCCTTCAACGGCACGCCCGAGCTGGGCGCATGGCTCAACGCGAACGCCGAAGCTGTCTTGGCGGGGCACCACCGCGTGCCGGCAGCATGGCTGGACGCAGCGTCCCCCACACCGTTTGCGCTCACCTGGACCGCGCCAGGCGTCACCGACCCTGCGGTGCTTGCGAAATTCGCCACAGACACATGCAGCGGCTGCCATCGTTCTGAAACGGGCGCAGCTTTCATTCACATCGGCAAGCGCAACCCGGGTGAAGCCCCGGTGCTCTCGACGTGGCTGCTGGACACTGAGGTGCCCCGCCGTATCGAAGACTTCAAGAATGTCTTGAGCGTGAGGGATTTCTTGTTTTCGGGTGACACCCGACCCTTCCGCTTCGGGCGGGCGCACTAACCTGGGTGTGAACCCATCAGGGGTCGCAGTGCTCGCGCGGCTTCGGCCATCAGCGCCAGCACCAGCAGCGTGCCGACCCACAGCATCACCCTCTCCTGAGGGAACTTGACGATGATGCCGACAAGCGCCCAGACGACGACCAAAGCGGGAATGGCGTCGTGGAAGCGGCGGCTGAGCATCAGCACAATGGCCGAGGCCGCGACCATCATCACCGCCGCCCAGGTGGGCTCGCTGAGTGGGGCGCCTTTCCATCCCACCGAGACCAGCAGCGCCGAAATGTTTGCGACCGTCGCGACGCAGATCCAGCCCAGGTACAGGCTGACGGGCGCGGCAAGGGTCCAGCGAGCGGCCCATCCGTGTCCTTGGGAAAGGGCGCGCGTGCGTCGATAGAGCACGATCAAAGTTCCCAACAGCGTGAGCATCAGCAGCACGCTCAGCCCCAGCTGCAAGTAGTGCCAGGCAAAGATCCAGGCACCGTTGGCTGCGCAGCTCAGTACGAACCAGGGCCGCAATGGCGCCACCAGGGACTCGATGCGTGGCGAGAAAGCCTGTGTCACCGTGAAGCCAATCAGCGCGAGGTAGATGAGACCCCAAATGGAGAAGACGTAACCCGCAGGCACGAAGCGAATGGCGTAGCCGTCGGAGACCGCCCCCGTGGTGAGCCCGTTGAGTGGCAGGGCGTTGGCCAAGCCATTGACGGTGATCATCGCCATCAACGCGGCAGCCGACACGACAATCCAAACGGTACGCTGGCTCACTTTCACCTCGCTGAAAACGACATGTGTCGCGCTGAGCAGGAGACCAGCGACTGCACCGTCGCGCGAAAAAAAACGCCGGAACCACTTTCGTGATTCCGGCGCATGGGAAGTAGTTTTTTCTTGCCGTGGCTCCCAAACGACACGGAAAGGTTTTTGCCTCAGCTAGATAGGGCGAACGTTCGCCGCCTGAAGACCCTTCGGGCCCTTGGTGACTTCGAACTCGACCTTCTGCCCTTCAGCGAGGCTGCGGAAACCGTCAGCCTGGATTGCGCTGTGGTGACAGAACACGTCCTCGCCACCGCCGTCCTGCGTGATGAATCCGAAACCCTTCGCATCGTTGAACCACTTCACTGTGCCAGTTGCCATCTGAAGACTGCTCTTTCGTTTACAGCGAGCTTCATGCCCGCTGGACCCGCCTTGTTGGCAGGATGCCCCCCGCTTAGCGCGAACCCTCGCCCAAATCCAGCGGGCGCTTTGTGACAGGGCGGACAACCCGGGCCAGGCCTCCACCGGTAGGCCGGTTTCGCCTGCCAAGCTCCGTGATTTGCAGGGGAAGCGTTGGTCGCTGTGGCCCGCGGGGTGTAGACGAACAAGCGAGGTGCAGAGTCACAGACCCGTCTTAAGGTCTGTGGGTGCTGCCCCGGTGCGCCCCACCCTCTGTGTGGGTTCACCTGCATAGCGTCGCTTCAGGCTCTCCTGAATGCCAAGCAGGAATCCATTCTCAACCACCTTCTCCATGCTCGGGAGGAGCTGGCGATCCTGCTGTGTCAGGTTGTCGCGGACGAGAATCGCGCCCGAGGGGGTGGTGCCATCTGCCGGCGTGGAGAACACCATCGTCATCCGAGCGAGCAACGCGGTCAGTGCAGCTCCGACGTTCTCGCCCGAGTCGATCCCCGAAGCCTGCAGGTGCGGCTCGACTCGACCGGTAAGCTGGCCGGCCTTCGACTCGAAGCTCATCGTCATGGAGAAGTGCCCCGGGGTCAGCTTGATGCCTTTCTGGCTCTCCAAGAGGGAGTTGATCTCAGCGAGGTCGAAGCCTTCAACTTTTGCCAGGCCACGGAACTCCAAAGGCGTTGCGAATGGCTGCGCCTGGACGGCAACGCTCATCTTCCCGCTGCGCTGGACCCGGCCGGACGCCTCAAGTGTCACCGGTCCCCGGGTAAGGTTAGGACGCGAGGCAATGTTCTCCACGCTGGCCTCGATGTGATGAAACCACAGCGATGGCCTGTGGTTCATCCGGACCCACACATAAAGGACCTCGCTGTCCGTGGCCACGAGTCGGTCGACCCGCACCGGAACTGTGATGAATGACGGAAGGTAAGGCAGGCGTCCCGATGCCCCCTCCGGGGGTTGCTCGAGGACGACCTTCACTCCACGCGCGTGGATCCGTGTGACCAGATGGCCCCTGAACAGTTCTTTCCAGAGGAGCTGGACAGAAACATCGTCAGCGTAGAAGAGCGGTTCCTTCTGCAGTCGTCGAGGTTGGTCAAGCTTGAGCTGGGTGACGCCGTAGACGAGCGGGAAGACTGAAAAGCGCGCGTCGAGGAACTCCCCCGTCGCGCCATCGAGCCCGCGTATCCATCTGCGGGTCTGCCATCGAGCGACAAATGGCCCGGTGAGGTGAACGCCGAAGGCCACCCCGGCGACGAGCGCGCCGGCGACCAGCCAGTTGCGCATTCCGCGCTTCCGAAATCCGAAACGCGGCCGAGCGAAACGGGACAGAAGTCTTTTTCGCATCGTCACACTCGTTCGCCTTAAAGGAGCAGGTACGTCATTTTGATGGCATCAGCAATCCCACTGACCAACCCGTGCACGACAAGTCGGTGAAGCGCTGAGGACGGATTGGGGCGGTTTTCCGCAAATTCCATTTTCAAACTCATGGTCCGCTGCTCTTTCCAGGGCATCCGGGCAGTTGGACGCCTCCCCGCAACCGCCGGCGCTGTGCCTTCCTCGAAGGCTTCTCGCTTCACGCCAATTCACGCGAAGATTCGTTCAAGGCGAAGCAAGCCGCGTCCCCCGACGCCAGCCGGGCTCTTCAACGGTTCATGTCTTTGTCGGCACCGAAGCAGGTCCGTGTCCTGCAGTGTTGCGCCGCGCTGCGTGGTCCGCCTCCACTGCCGTACAGACAGCTCGCCCAGGAGATCATCGCGCGACACCCCTCTCAAGCCCGTGCACAGGACTCGCCACAACTCGAGCTCTACGCCTGACTCACCCCAACACCTGCGCCCAGGCCTCGGACCTCGCTGCCGAGGACGGCCAAGCCTTGCGCCCGCTCGCCTTTTCGAGCCCGGGCCACCCTCGTGTCGACGTCTTCCAACCCATACAGAACACCGCGACCGGCACCGCCTGCTTCTCCATCTCCGTGAAAAGGCCGCTTATGTTTCCTTGATCCCCTGAAACCCTCGGCCTCCCCACCAGATGCCAAGGCCCAGGAAACGCTACGCTTTCAATCGCCAGCGGCCCAACAATCGATTGTGCGCGCATCGCGAGGAAACTCGGCACATTCACTTCCCGATAAGAAAGATTATGAATACGACGCTCCAGCGTTTTTCGGCTCGTGCCTCCGCTATCGGGACGGCGGCAACCACCCTTGTCCTCACCGCTCCCACCACCGTGTCTGCGAGCTCGCCGGCCGCATCCGACGCCGAGTTCGGGGCGGCATTCGTCAACGCTGCGGGGACGGCCGCCGGCACCCTCGTAGGCGCGGGTGGAACAATGGTAGGCGCCGCTGCCATGCTGGGTGGAGGCATCCTCCTGCTTCGGAGTTTCTTTGGGGCATCCGACGCGGTCAGTGAGATGGCGATCGACGCGTGGAAGCGACTTCGGGGCAACTCGAAGCACTCCGAGCGCGAGCCCTTCTACGGGAACGCCAACTTTCCTACTGACGGCGGCTGCCTGTGAGCTGATTCGAAGCCGGCTGAGCCGAGGAACTCATCGCGCTGTACCACGAGCGATGGGAGCTGGAGCTCGGCTTCGACGAGATAAAAACGCACCAACTCGCCCGCGAAGAGGCCATTCGGAGCCGTACCGCGGCCGGTGTCCGTCAG
>JBJXGM010000142.1:0-6013 GCA_046155985.1 Myxococcaceae bacterium
CCGGTGGCGTTCTTTGTGCGGAAAATGGCGGACGTTCCGGACGAACGCTTTCGTCGCGGTGCCGCGCCGCTGTGGATTGAAGAGGTTCAAGCGGGCGATGCCCAGCTGTCAGCGGCCCAGTGGTCGGCTTTGCATCGGGGACTGTCGCAGAGTTTCCCAGCGGAATCCCCGCTCTTGCGGTCCATTTCAGAGAAGTGGCACGCACTCGAAGCCAACGAGGCGTCGGCGCGCGCACTCGCGCGGTCTGCTGCGGCGCAGGGAGACACCACGTTCGCATTTCAGGTGCTGAGTGAACGGATGAAAAGCGAGTCGATTTCGCCGGACCTCGCGAATGACTACCTGCTCGCGTTCGCACAACAACTGCGGACCCGACATTCGGCTTTGGTGCGCAGGGACTGGTCACAAGAGATGAAAGCGGCGCACCAGGCCCGCACCTTGGTCTCGGGAAACGAAAAGGCTGTAGGTCTGTACCAGCGCATCTGTGAGCTTCTCGGGGAATCGCCTACATCCACGCTGAAATAGTGCGCCAAGGGTCGAATATTGCCGTGAATTCCCACTGTGTGGTCCATCCTCCTGTTGACCGATACTGGGCGTCCTGGGTGCGCGGTAGTGTGAGGCATGTCGTTCAAGACGACTGAACCCAAAGGAAACCCCATGAAAACGATTCAGAAGCGCATCAAGAAGAACCGTGGTCAAGGCATGACCGAGTACATCATCGTTGTTGCACTCGTGGCCATCGCCGCCATTGGGGTGGTGACGCTGTTTGGGGAAAACATCCGCCGCCTCTTCGCCGACTCCGCGGACTCGCTCGTGGGTTCCACCAGCCAGCAGTACGGCCAGTCGAAAAAGGCTGCCCAGTACACGAACCGCAAGGGTCTCGACACCTTTGCGGACACCAACCTCTAAGCTTTTCTTGGGCTTCAGCGTTTGTGCGGGCGTCGGGGGATTTCTGCCTCGACGCTCGTTTTGTTTCTTGCTCCCGACGAAAGTATCCGCGTGCTCGCTTGGACCCTCACAACGCAGGCGCTGAATGCGCGACTGGCGGCCAGCCGTCTGCGGCGTGAGCATCTGGCGGAAACGGGCGAGACACACGCGTACCGGTGCGTTCATGGGCTGGGCGATGGGCTGCCGGGCATCACGCTGGACCGCTACGAGACCGTCGGCGTTCTGAGCCTCTACGGCGATTGCCCCGGGCAGGACGAGCACCGCATCGCCCTCGAAGCCGCAACCTGTTTTTCGCTGACATCTGTCTATGTGAAGCGGCGGCCCAAGAGCACGCAACGCACGCAAGAGACGCTCGAAGAGTTTGCGCCCTCGGCGCCTGTTGTGGGCCTGCCGCAGCCCTCGTTCCAGGCCACCGAACGCGGATTGCGTTTTTGGATTCGCCCCGGCGAAGGGCTGGGCGTGGGGCTGTATCTGGATGCGCGCGCGTTTCGCGAGCACGTGGAAGCACACGCCCGGGGCGCGCGTGTGCTCAATCTGTTTGCGTACACGGGAGGATTCAGCCTGGCAGCCCGCCGGGGCGGGGCGAGGGAAGTCACCGATGTCGACCTCTCCAAGCGTGTGCTGACCTGGGCCGCCGAGAACGCGGCGCTCAACGGCCTTCGTGCGGGGAGCGAACGATTCATCGCCGAGGATGCGTTTCGATTTTTGGAGCGCGCCTCGCGCAAGGGAGCCCAGTACGACGTCATCGTCAGTGACCCTCCAGCGTTTTCGTCTTCGCGTGGGCGCGTGTTCACGGCTCGTGAAGGCACTGCCTTACTGACACAGGCCAGCGCCCAGGTCTTGACGCCCGGGGGGCGCTTGGTGGCGTGTTGCAACCAGGTGTCGCTCGCGGGGAGCGCCTTCGAAGTCTTGGTGCACCAGGGCGTGGCCGCCGCAGGTCGCCGGGTTCAGCATCAGACCCGCTTGTTCCCGTCACAGGATGATTTTCCCTTGGCCGCCGGCGAAGAACCTTCCACCAAAGCGCTGGCACTCGTTCTGGACTAACCCCAGAGATCGCTTGTGTATCGGCCAAAAGAACCAGCGAGGCGTGTTCCACACAAGCGGTTTCTGGGGTTAGGGTGCCGGCCGCCATGTCGAGCACAGAAGAGCCTCGTCGCGGGCCGACACGTTTCGGCAAATACACGTTGATTGACCGCCTGGCCGTCGGGGGCATGGCCGAGATTTTTCTGGCCGTGCACGCCGGAATGGCCGGTTTTCAGAAAATCGTCGTCATCAAGCGCATTCGGCCGCACCTCTCGAAAGAAACCAACTTCGTCCAAATGTTCTTGAACGAGGCGAAGTTGGCCGCCCAACTGAATCACCCCAACATCGTTCAAATCTACGACTTGGGTCGAATTGGGCCGAGCTACTTCATTGCGATGGAGCACTTGTTTGGCCGCGACATGCGGCGCATCATTCCCAAGGCCGAGGGTCAAAACATTCCCTTCCCGATGGTGTATGCGCTGAAAATCGCTTCGTCGGTTTGTGAGGGCCTGTACTGCGCGCACCAAAAAACCGACCTGCTTGGGAATCCACTGAATATCGTTCACCGCGACGTCACACCGGAAAACATCTTTGTGTCCTTCGACGGTACCGTGAAGATTTTGGATTTTGGAATCGCCAAGGCTGCCAACCGAACCGACCAAACGCGCGCGGGCGAGATCAAGGGGAAGCTCAGTTACATGAGCCCCGAGCAGGCGATGGGGCGTCCGCTCGACCGTCGGAGTGACGTCTTTAGCCTGGGTGTGGTGCTGTACGAGTGGCTCACCGGCTTCAAGCTGTTCACGGGCGATTCCGAAGTGGCGATTTTGCGGAGCATCACCGAAGGAAAAATCTACGCGCCTTCCTACTTCAAGGCCGACATCCCTGAGGGCGTCGAGCGCATCCTCATGCGTGCCCTGCAAAAGGACCCCGCGGCGCGGTATCAGACGGCTTGGGAGATGCAGTACGACCTCGACCAGTTTCTGGGCGGCTACGAATTCACGCCGTCCAATATTCACCTGTCGAATTTTCTCAAACAGCTTTTTGCCGATGAACTTGAGGCGGAACGCAAACGACTCGCATCGGTTGTCGCAGACGTTCAAACGACCAAGCTTGCAGACGAAAATGAGGGCGTCATCGACGGGGAGACCACTTTGGCAGGGCTCCCAACGCCGCTCGGCTTGAATATCGTCCTGTCAGAGCGCGAGATGGACGCTCTGGGCGAGGCGGCGGGTCGGAACGGACTCTCGAGAGACGTTTTGGCCAAAGACATCCTGGCGCAGTGGCTTCGTTACAAATGAGGCCAAGCGAGACGCTGTGACACGCATTCGCCTGCTTCTTGAATACGACGGCACCGACTTTGTCGGATTGCAACTTCAGCCCAACGGACGTTCGGTGCAGGGCGTGCTGGAGCGTGCGCTCGAGCTGCTCCTCGGTGTACCGACGCGAGTGGGAGCCGCAGGGCGAACGGATGCGGGGGTTCACGCGCGGGGACAGGTGGTGACGTTCGACACCGAACGCAAACTTCCGTTGAGCGCCTACACGCGAGGCCTGAATGGTCTTTTGCCGCCCGACGTGGCGGTTCGCCATGCGGACGAAGTGCCCACGACGTTTGATGTTCGGCGTGATGCGTGTGGCAAACGGTACATCTACGCCATCAGCAACTTTCGCCAGCGTTCTCCGCTGCGCCGCCGGACGCACTGGGAGCTTTTCGCACCCCTGGATGTCGGCGCGATGCAAACCGCCTCGCGATGTCTTCTCGGTGAACACGATTTTTCGGCTTTCCGTGCGGCGGATTGCGAAGCGGAACGGACGCGGCGCGAAGTTGTTCGGTTGGACGTTCTCGCTGAGCCGCCGTCTTCAGACACCGTGACGGTGGTGGTGGAAGGGCGTGCGTTTCTCAAACACATGGTTCGAAACATCGTGGGGACGCTGGTTGAAGTGGGTCGGCAGCGACGACCTGTGGACTGGGTCGCGGATGTTCTCGCCTCACGCGACCGGACTCAGGCGGGTCCGACAGCGCCGCCGCAAGGGCTTGTTCTGGAGAACGTTTTCTACACCCGGCCCTGGTAGTGTGCCGCGCGTGTCGGCTTTGCGTCCCTTGTTCTTGGCCCTGCGCGCGGCGATTGCTCGGTTTCAATTGACCGTTGGACTTGGCTTCCTTTCGGTGGTCCTAGGCTCACTGCTCGCGGCGAAGCTTCTGCCGTGGGCGCAACGCGTGTCGTCGCACAGGCCAATGGCGGAAATTCTTCTCTATGGCGGCTTGAGCCGGATTTGGGTGTGGGGCGTCTTGCCACTGCTTGCGTTGGCCGTGGCGCGCTGGATTCCGGTTCATCCTTGGATGACGGCGCTGGGTGCCGCGCTGACAGGAGAAGCCTTTCTCGTGGCCCTCGATTTTGGCATTTCTGGCCTCGAGCCCTGGGCAGCGCGGCCTGGGTTTTTGGTCGTGCGCCTGCTGACCCTTGTCATCGGAATTGGGATCACGGCCCGTGGGGTGGCATGGCGTCGGAGGACAGCATGAGGGCGACGGCGCTGTCACGACCGCTGGCGTTCGGTGGGGTGTTGGGCGCTTTCGGCGTGCTGGCGTGCATTGGGCTTGCCGGTGCTTCGGCATCGCTTTTTGCGCCAAACGTCGGCGTGGCCGCGCCCGATTGGCCCGGCCACTTTTGGATTCAGGGCGTTATTCGGTGGGACGCCGGTTGGTACGGCTACATCGCCAAGGAGGGGTACCACTACACACCCGGTGTCCAGAGTCCGGTGGCGTTCTTCCCCGTTTATCCGTTGCTCGTGCGCGGTCTGGTTTGGCTGGGGGCGGATGTTTGGCTCGCCGGGATATTCGTCAGTGCCGCTTTCGGTGTGCTGTCGCTCGCGCTCTTCGCACGTTGGGCACAGACGTTTGTGTCCGAAGACGTGGCGCGCAAGGCCACGGCCGTTTTTGCCCTGTACCCGTTCTCCTTTTTTATTTTTGGGCCGATGTACGCGGACTCGGTTTTTCTGTCTCTGGCGCTGGGTGCGTTCTTGGCGCTTGAACGCCAGCGGCTGGGGTGGGCGGCGTTCTTGGGCGCGTTGGCGAGCGGCGCACGCCCGATTGCGCCGGCAATCGTCGTGGGACTCTTGGCGAGGCGTTGGGAGCAGCGTCGGTCACAAGGCGAATCGCTCAAGCTTTCGGATGGTGTGTTGCTTTTCGCGGGTGCGGGGCTTCTTGCCTACGCTGTGTACCTGGGCCAGGCGTTTGGCGATCCGCTGGCTTTTGCACATGTTCAGAGCGCGCCCGGTTGGGACCAATCTCCGGGCTGGCGGACGTGGCTGAAGGTGACCTGGTTCCGCGCGCTGTTTCCTCGCGCTGCGCCGTTGGTGGCGATTCGACTCGTGGGGCATGCCGTTGTCACGCTGGTCATGCTGGCCCTTGTCGTTCCCATCGGAAGGCGCCTGTCCTGGGGCTACGCTGCTTACGTGGCGGTGGCGATGGGTTTGCCCGCGCTGAGCAGCAAAGACTTCATGGGGATGGGTCGCTACGCGTTGGCGGGGTTTCCGGCGTTTTTGGCGCTTTCGCTTTTGCTGCTTCGACGGCCGGAGTACTACCGCGCCTGGCTGATGGGCGGCGCGCTGATTTGGGCAGCGCTGGTCGTTGGGTTTGGGGCGACCGGATACATCTCATGACGCAAATTTCGCCCAGAGAAGTGCGGCGGCGTTTCTCCGGGTTGCCGCTGGCGGAGCGGTTTCATGTTTGGGCACGGCTGCTTTCTGCGCCGCTTCAGCCGATTGTCGACGCGGTTCCCCAAGGTCGTTTCCTCGACTTGGGTTGTGGCCATGGCGTGTTGTCCGCCTGGGTCGCAGTGTCACGCCCCGACGTGCGCGTGGTCGCCATCGACCCTGACGCCCGCAAGACACACTGGGCGGCCATGGCGCTGCAGGGACTCTCCAACGTGGATGTCCGCACGGGAGACGCCGCTTCGCTGTTGCCCGAGTTTGGCAACGGCTTCGCGAACGGCTTTGCCAAGGGCTTTGACGGGGTGGTGCTCGCCGACGTGCTCTATCTGTTGCCGCC
>JBJXGM010000144.1:0-19935 GCA_046155985.1 Myxococcaceae bacterium
AGAGCATCCCCGGTGCGCGCCTGCGTGTTATTGAGACGGCATGAAAACGATTCTCGCGCTTGCCTTGCTGGGCTCAAGCCTGGCGCTTGCGCAGGGCACAGACGTTCCGGAGCTCAAGCTCGACACGTACACCCTGCCCAACGGACTCCAAATCATCTTGCACGTGGACCGCCGACTGCCGACAGTCACTGTCAACGTTTGGTACCACGTTGGCGCGTACCATGAGCTTCCGGGACGCACCGGTTTCGCCCATTTGTTCGAACACATGATGTTTCAAGGCAGCAAACATGTCGGCGACGATGTCCACATTCCATTGCTCGAACGCATCGGCGCCACCGGATTGAACGGGTCAACCGGCTTTGACCGAACCAACTATTTTCAGACGGTCCCCTCCAACCACTTGGAAACCGCACTTTGGTTGGAGAGTGACCGGATGGGCTTTTTGCTGCCCGCGGTCACGCCCGAAAAACTCACCAACCAACAAGAGGTCGTGAAGAACGAGCGACGGCAAAGCTACGAAGTCGCGCCTTACGGACTCGCGGAAGAAAAGCTCACGCAAGCGCTTTTTCCCCTGCCCCACCCCTATTTCGGTTCCATCATCGGCTCGATGAAGGACCTGGAAGCGGCCACGCTCGACGACGTGAAGGCTTTCTTTCGACGCTGGTACGCCCCATCCAACGCCACGCTGGTCATCGCCGGTGACTTTGACCCCGAAAACACCAAGGCCCTTGTGAAGAAGTACTTCGCCGGGCTTCCCGGCGGCCCCAAGCCCGACCTGCCCGAAGTGGCTCCCGTGAAGTTGGACAAGGAAGTGGTGATTCGACACGCCGAAAAAATCGCCAGACTTCCCAAGTTGATGGTCGCTTGGCACGCGCCCGCCTATTTCCAGCCTGGCGATGCGGCGGCCGATGTGCTGTCGGCCATTTTGGCGCAAGGACGTTCGAGCCGGCTTGAGCGAAGGCTTCGGCTCGACCGCACCCTGGCGGCGAGCGTCAGCGTTCACAATCAGTCCCAACAAGCCCAGTCGGTGTTTCAAATCGACGCGGTGGCGCACCCCGGTGTGACGACCGAAACGCTTCTGCGTCACATCGACGCGGAGCTCGACGACATTCGCCGAGGAGGGGTGTCGACTCAGGAACTGCAACGCGCGAAAAACCAGCTTCAGGCGGCGATGATGTCCTCGCTGCAGGGCCATGGTGACATGGGCGGCCTGGCCGACACGCTGCAGCGCTACAACCACTACTTGGGCGAACCCGCTTCACTGGCGCGCGACCTCGCCCGGTACGACACCGTCTCGGCCACCGAAATCCAAAAACTGCTTCAAGAAGCCTTCCGCAGCGACCGTCGTGTCGTGGTTCACGCGATTCCAGAAGCCGCTACTGCGAGGAAAAAATGAGACATGCCTTTTTCGCAGTGCTTCTGGGAATGGTCGCATGCCGCTCGCTGCCAGCGGCATCACCGACGCAAGACGCCACTGCAGAAACAGATTCGTCGTGGCGCGCCACGCGCCCAAGACCCGGGCCATCACCCGACCTGAAACTGCCGGTGTTTCAACGCACCGTTCTTCCCAATGGACTCACAGTGCTTTTGGCCGAGCGACGGGATTTGCCGCTCGTGTCCTTCGCGATTGCGGTTGCCGCGGGAAGCGCCGCTGAGCCCGCGCACCAAGGGGGCTTGGCGGAATTCGCTTACGGCATGCTGCTGGAGGGCACGCGAACTCGCTCCACGGTCGAACTGGCCGCGGCCTTCGCAGACCTGGGCGCAACCCCCACGGTTTCGACGGAAGTAGATGGTGCCCTTGTTGAAACTCAGGTGCTGTCGAGGCACGCCGACGCCGCGCTTGTCCTTCTGGCCGACGTCGTGACCAAGCCGCGCCTTGCGCCGTCTGACTTTCGCCGCAGACGCACCGAGCGCGCAGCGGAACTCTCGGCCCGGCTGGCTGAGCCGCGATTTGCCATCGCTCCCGCGTTTCTGAGTTCGGTGTTTGGCGGCGCGCACCCTTACGGCCACCCCACTTCCGGGTCAGCGGCAAGCATCCAGCGCCTTGAGCTTCGAGACGTCCAGCGCTTTCTCAAACGCCACTTGGGGCCCAAGAACGCGGCCTTGGTCGTCAGCGGCGATGCCAATTTGGAACAAGCACGCGCATGGGCACTGCATCACTTTGGCCAATGGCGAGGACCTGGCGAACGCGCGCCCCGGCCCAAGGCCGTCACGGCGAAGAAGCGTGCACGGATGTTTTTCGTGTCGAGGCCGGGCCTCGACCAAACGTTGCTCTGGGTCGGGCGCACGGCCATCGCTGCGGGAGACGCGCGCGAACCCGCGCTGGAGTTGGCGACAGCGGCTTTCGGCGGCGTGTTTGGCAGTCGACTCAATCTCAATCTGCGAGAGGCCCATGGCTACACCTATGGCGCAAACGCCGTCATCGACCCGCGCTACAGCACCGGTCCTTTGTTCGCTCTGACGCAGGTGCGCGCCGACGCGACTGGTGCGGCGCTGAAGGAGTTCTTTGCTGAAATCGGTTTGATGTCTGAGCGGCCCCTCACAGAAGATGAGCTCTTGGCCGCGCGCGGCGCGCTGGTGCAGTCGCTACCGGGTTCGTTTGATACGCTTTCGTCGACGACGGCGGCGTTGGCCTCCCTCTTTTGGGAAGGGCGTCCGATGGATGCCTTTGCAAAAATGGCGGACGCCATCGAGCGCACAAGTCTGGCGGACGTCCAAGCAGCCGCTCGAGATTTTTTTGACCCTGCGACCATGCAACTGGGCATCGTGGGCGACCCCGCCGTTGTTCGAGAACAAGTGCCACCGTTGGCGCTGGGCCCGCTCGTCGATGTCACCCCCAAGGATGCAGCCCGGCGATGAGGGTTCGCACCGAACGGGTCGGTGGTCTGGGTTGTCGCTTGGTGGGTCCTTCGCCAAGACAGGCAAAAGCGGGACTTGTCCTGATGCACGGTTTCGGCGCACCCGGCGATGACTTGGTGCCGCTGGCGCAGGAACTTCTATACCGCGCGCCTGACCTCAAAGACGTCTTGATGGTTTTTCCCGAAGCCCCCATCGACCTCGGCGCCATGGCCCCCAGCGCTCGAGCCTGGTGGATGATTGACATCGCGCGCATTCAAGCCCACCGAAGCGGCGGACTCGATGCTTTGAAACGCTTGCGTTCAGAAGAGCCCAACGGTCTGTCCGTCGCACGCGGCGCGCTGGAGTCCGTGCTGAGCGTTCTCGCGTCTGAAGGTCTCCCCTGGTCGCGCACTGTTGTCGGTGGTTTCAGTCAGGGGTCGATGCTTGCGACCGACGTCACCTTGCGCGCACCGCAAAGCCCTGCGGGGCTGGCCATCTTGTCAGGCACACTCATTTGCGAGACCGCTTGGAGACAGCACGCTGCCCTCCACAAGGGGCTCCGCGTTTTTCAAAGTCACGGAACCGACGATGTGGTGCTCCCGTTCCTCAACGCCGAAGCCTTGCGCGAACTGCTCAGCGACGCCGGCCTTGCGGTGGAGTTCTTCAAGTTTTCCGGCGGCCACACCATTCCTTCCGAGAGTGTGGCCGGTCTGGTCTCACTGGTTCGGCGAGCCGCAGAGCAACCCTAGAGGCTGCCTGGGGTTTTGCACCCCTCTTTCCACGACCTGAGCCTGTGTTATGGGGGCGTTGATGCCGGCCGCCGCTTCCAAAGGACCCGCCCAGCTTCCGCTTGAGCATTCGCTGCTCGTCCGGATGCACGAGCTCATGGTCAAAGGACGAGCGCTCGAAGAGCGCCTTATCCAAATGTACAAACAGGGTCACGGCTTCTTTTGGATTGGCGGGCCCGGCGAAGAGGCATTCAACGTTCCCTTGGGCCTCCTTATCAAAAAGGGCCAGGGGCTCGATTTTGACTACTTGCATGCACACTACCGGCAATCCGCGACCTTGATGGCCATGGGCGAAGACCCCATCGGAAGTCTTCGGCAAATGCGAAATGTCGCGGGGGATCCGTACTCGGGCGGACGCAATTTTGTGGGGCACTACTCCATTCGCAAATGGAACGTGGTGCCGGTATCGAGCCCCATCGAAGTCCAATACGTCATGGCCGTGGGCACCGCGCTCGCGCAAAAGCGCCACGGCGGCGATGGCATCACGATTGTGACCGGAGGCGACTCAGGCACCGCGGAAGGCGACTTCGCCAGCTGCCTGGTGTGGAGCACGCGGCCGGGCAACGAGCTGCCGATTCTCATTATCGTCACGCACAATGATTGGGGCATTTCCACTGCCTCAAAAACGCAACACGCCACGAAGGCCATTGCCGACCGCGGCAAGGCGTTCGGCATGAAGACGCGCACCATCCAGGGCAACGACCCCGTCGAGTCCTATCTGGCCCTGCAAGAAGCGATGGCCTACGTGCGCAAGGAGCGCCGGCCGTACTTGCTGGAGGCCAAAGTGTCTCGTCTCTATGGCCATTCTTCGGCGTCGGGCGCCAACTTCGTCGGCCAAGAAACCGACTGCATCAAAGCATTCGAGGCGACGCTCGAGGAACGCGGTGTGCTGAAGCGCGCCGACATGGACGCGGCCCGCGAGCGCATTGTCCGCGAAATCGCCGACGCAGCGCGAACCGTGCGCGATGAACCGCAGCCTACGGCTGAGTCCATTTGGAACCACATCTACGCACCCAAGCGGAGCTAACGCATGGCCACCATGGCACAGGCCATTCGGCTGGCCCTGCACTACGCCGAAGAGAATTTGGGCGTCACTGACGTTTTCGGCGAGGACGTCGGGCCACCCCTGGGTGGCGTTTTCACCTGCTCTCAGGGATTAAAGACGGCCTGGAATTCTCCTCTCGACGAGCGCGGCATCATCGGTTGTGCCATGGGTCTGGCGATGGCGGGGCAGCGTCCGGTCGCTGAAATCCAGTTCGTGGATTACATCTTCAACACCATCGATTTGCTCAAGGTGGCGGGCAGTCTCCACTGGGCCTCCCATGGTGACTGGAATCTGCCGATGGTCGTCCGCACGCCGGCGGGCTCCGGCATTCGCGGCTCCATGTACCATTCTCATTCTTTCGACACGATGGCGACGCACCTGCCCGGTTGGAAGGTGGTCATGCCTTCCACGCCGTTGGATGCTTACGGACTCCTGCTGGCGGCGGTTCAAGAAGAGAACCCGGTGCTTTACCTGGAACCCAAAGCACTGCTTCGCCTGCGCGGTGGCGAGCGCATTCCTGGCGAACCCGATGACGACCGCAAGTTGTCCAAGATGATTGATGCGCCGTTGGGTGACCGCTCTGCCTGGAAACCGAACTGGCCCAAACTTGAACCCTTTGTTGTCCCCATCGGTCAGGCGAAATGCACGCGCGAAGGGACCGACCTCACGGTGGTCTGCTACGGCCGGATGGCGCCCTTATGTCTCAAGGCCGCTGAGCAAGTTGCGGCCGAAGGCATTTCTGCTGAGGTCATCGACTTGCGCACGCTGATTCCCTACGACTGGGAATGCGTCAAGGCTTCGATTGCCAAAACGGGTCGTGTGTTGTTTGTGAATGAAGACAGCGACCTGACGAATTTCGGCGAACACTTGGTGCGCCGTACGGTCGACGAATTGTTTTTTCAGCTTGTGGCCGCGCCGAAGTTGCTGGCCGCCAAACACGTGCCGGGCATTGGCCTCGCCGATGCGCTCGAAATGGCGACAGTTCCACAGTTGCCCAACGTCGTCGCAGCCATCCGCACGCTGGCCGCAGAGCAACCTTAGTGGCGAGCGTCCGCGAAAAGCTGGAGAACGCGCTGCGTGAATATGGGCCTATCGCCATGGGCGTGTACTTGGGGATTTTTGTTCTCGCGATGTTGGGGTTTTCCATCGCCCTGAAAGCGGGCTTGCCGGTTTCGGGCGTTGGCCAACACGCCGGCTTGCTCGGCGCCGCCTGGGTGGCGACGAAACTCACTCAGCCGTTGCGCATCGCGGCCACGCTGCTGCTGACGCCTTTCGTCGCGCGGTGGGTGCGGCGCTAATTCATGACTCCAGATTCACGCCGATAACCTTCATTCCCCCAGCCCGGGCGGCGCGCGACAGCCGTTCGTCGTGAGTTGCGAACACCAAAGCGCGCTTCTCGCGCCACAGTTCCTGGGCGGTCACCAGATGAACAGCATCGAGGGTCCCCACAACGGTTGCCATGGGTCCGGCGACACGTTCGAGGATGGCATCGGTGACGGAGAACACATCGATTGCGCTCAACAACTCCCTGACTTGCTCAAACAGCCGCGCAACCTGCTCATCGGTGATTCGACCGAGGAGGCGAAGTCGATCAATCACTCGACCGACTTCAGCGAAAAGAAGTCGAGACGAATAGGCTTCCTCAATGTGTTCCCATTCTGCGATCGGATTCGGCTCATTCAGTAGCTTTCGGAGCACAACGCTCGAATCGAGATAGACGTTCACCTGCGTCGGTCTTCAAGCAAAAGTTCTAGGCTTTGCGTGCCCTGATACGGAATGGGACGAAGGCGAACCTTCCCCAGAGGAAGTGCTGTGGGGTCCTTCGGGTGACTCAGCACAAGAACCTCCTGGGTCTCGCCTTTCCGAAACGGAATCAACTTGGCCACAGGCTGGTCGCGGTCCGTCACCAAGACTTCTTTTCCAGAACGGACGGCTCTCATGTACTGGCCCAATTTGGCCTTCAGCTTTGAAGCAGTGGTCTTCAACATTGTCCATCACTGTACATCGATGGACGTTGATAGACAACTCTGACCGTACGCTGACGCAAGGCCGTGCTTCTAGAGCCCAAAGCGCTGCTTCGTTGTTGTGTCGCCCTGAACATCAGGGCGGTCGCCCAACCGGCAACAACGGCTCCCTCTCGACAGAGAATACGAGACCCAAACTCGAGAGGCCCAATGTCCAGATCTGTCGGCAGCCCAACCGCACCAGCATCAGCAAGCGCGCCACCACCTTCTCTTCACCACGCAAAGCGCGCAGGAGTCGTGGCGGCGGCATCGATTGGCGGTCACGCCGGCGAGTTCATCAGCGATCCGGCAACTGTGGCACGAATCCAAGACATCGCTTTTCAAATCCTCAGTTTGCTCTCACCACACCAAGACGCAGCGGCCATTCGGGCTATCTCTCACTCGCCGCACAACCTCCAGTTGCCCTACCATCTCGACGAGGCCCCGCATGCGAAGCGTGTCCTCGATGCGCTGGATAAAACGTTTAGGGACTCCCCTCCTCAATCCCTGCGGGACTTGGGCGACAGAGGAATTGGCGTACTGCGTGCCATGTATCCCGCGGCATTGGAGTTAGGAGAAACCGCTGGACAATTCGTGCGACCGCTTTCTGCAGCGGGCAAAACACTCGTGGGTTCTGACGAAGTAGAGCGGGCAGGACCCCGAGATATCGTGGGCGAGGCGTATGCGACTGCCGTCGTGGTCGCTGCGATACTGGCCGGTTCGGCAACGCCCTTGATTGCCGACCCGCTCCAACGGACGCGCGTTCTTGAACTCGCCCGACGCGTGTCTGATGTCCTAATTCGGGAGGGGTTGTTCTTCCCCTTGGATGGAGCCTTCGAAGCAACCCTTGAACGCGTGCATGCGGTGCCAGAGAAGCTTCTCCTCGAACATCCCGCCCGATACGTGGGCATCGTCGATGCGTTTGTTGGTGCGTTTGCAGACGATGTGCCCGAGTCTTTGAAGGGCCTTGTGCGGCAAGGCGGTTGGAAAGTTTTCGAAGCGTTTCTGCCCCCGAATGCAACGGGTGATGATCGCGTCGAGATGATGCAAGGCCTCGCGGCCGCAAAGGAAACCACCTTCGCCTCTCGTCCGTAGGCCCGAGCCGAACCCTCACAAGACAACGGCCCGCGGCGCCGCCGTCTTGTTCTCCCAACACAGAAACCGCGCGTGGCCGCTGCTGGCAGTCGCGCGAATAAACGTTTGAAAATCGAAATTCGGCAGGCCCTGCAGCTTGTCAAAGAGGCGGCCGCTTTGGCTGTTGGGCACGACGCAACGTGCATTGTTTTCCCCATAAAGAATGAAGAAGAAGTCTTCGCCCCAAGGACCACGCGCGGTGGTGCGAACTTCCACACGGCGCAGCGCATGCCAATGCAAGACTTCGCACCGACCGCTCGCCAGATGTCGAACCACCTTGTCGTCGGTGACTTCGACATGCTCTCTCGCCAGCTTGCGCATCCTTGCCACCAACCAGTCCCAAACCCGCATGTGCAGATGCTCCTTGAAAACGGCACGATGCCGTCGTTCGTGGGCGCGGGACTGGAGCAGAACGGTCCGACAGTAGGGCGAATGACGACATTGTCGCCGTAGGGGCGCGGACTACCTTGTGCGCATTGGACGCACGCGGTCGCTGGGCCAAAACAGCTGAAATCCGGCACCTATCGTATCGCCGGCTCCTGTGGTGCCCCCCTCAATGAAATGCATGCCGCGGTTGGGCACGAACATGAGGATGAGCGCGGCGCGCGCGTCACGAAAGAAACACTTCGACAGAACCTCGCCGCGAAGCGCCTCCGAAAGGCCAAAGCGCGCTGCCACGGCGTCCGCGAAAAGCTGCGCACCGACGAGTCCGCGGTGCCCTGCCCCGGGCCAGACAGGCCAAAAATCTTCTGGGGTCTTGATTTCACCTGTCTTGTTGGCGGCCTTGTTCGACGCCATTTGTCGCGCCCGAAACAACGCCAAGACGGCCCGCTCCGGCGAAGGCAGCGCGTCGAAGTCGCTGACAACGACATCGCCCAAAAGGCCGTGCAGCTGGATTTGCCGGACACCCAGCGCAGACTTCAGCGCCAGCGCTAACGACAACATCGTGGCGGGGTTCTCTGCAAGATTCCATTCTCTGACCCACGGTGTACCCGTGGGGTGTCCCAAGGGGGCATTCGCGTCCAACCGCTTGAGAATGGCCTCGGCCTCGGTGCTGTTGATGTCCACCGAATCGCAGACACCCACGAGCGCCTCCAGAACAACGCGCTCGTTCGCAGGATTTCTGGGCGACACGTACTCGAAATGATTCCACAGCGCGGGATTGCCTTCGCGCATGTGCTGAAACCCTTGAACCAAACGTTCAGTCTTCTGCTTGGCCACCCCGGGAGAATCCACCGTGTAGTAGTGGCAGCCCGCCCAATAGAGAACGTCGAGCCGCGCACCCCATTGTCGAAGCGTGTCCGGAGAAAGGTCGGCGAAACCGGGCTCGAACTCGCTTGGCGTGCTCAAGATGACACGGCCACCGCGACGCGCGCCCAAAGCGCGGGCACTCGTTTGTTCGCCGAGGCGCGCCGGCCATCGCAGCGCAAAGTGACGTTCCCCGCCGATGTCGAATTCGCATCGCGCATATTCGGCGCAGTAGTTTGTGGACGGCCCAGCCGATGCATCGATGCTCGATGCTGGCGTCGCCGACTGACCGTCTCGGCGCAACAGCTTCACGCGTTCGGAAAAGCGCTCCGCGATTTCTTTGGGGACGTCGTTCGCTGAAAGGAAGAGCGCATCGACTTCGCGAAAGGCACTGGCCACGTTGGCGATGAAAAGCCCCGCGCCGCCCGCCGCGCGCAGGAGTGGAACCGACGTGTCGCGGAGTCTCTCTTCAAGCCACTGCGACAACGCCGCGTCCAGGGTCAGCTTGAGCGATGTTCCAGCGTCGAGCGCAAGGTGCCTCACCAGCGACGCAACGAGCTCAAGCGGAGTTGCGGGTCGCAGCCATGCCGTTTCGCCTGTGGGCGGACCGTCCTCGATGGCCGACAGAAGCTCTGTCGGATTCGACACAGCAGTGGAGAGGCCGCGAACGGTGTGGGCATCCAAGCGAAACTTGGCGTCCACCAAGCGCGTGAATCCTGTGCCCATGGTTTGTCGCGCGGGAACCAGCGCCAAAGCCGCGCGCGCCAGGACACCAAAGTGTTCCGCTTGCTGCAAGGTGACCCGCGGGTCGATGCGGTGTGCGGCCAGGGCCTCTGCTTCGCGGAGTTTCGCTTCCGCATCCGACGTGACCGAGAGCCCGTGGTCTGCCAGGTGCTTTTTGAGTTCTGCGCGCGCTTCAGGCCGCCAGGTCTGAATGGCCTCCAGCAATTCTGAGGGCCCTGGAAACTGCACGCCCTCTCCGCTTAGACCATGTCTTCGGGCTTCACCCATGCGTCAAATTGCTCGGCCGTGAGGTGCCCCAGGGCGAGCGCGGCCTCCTTGAGGGTCGTGTTTTCTTTGTGCGCCTTCTTGGCGATTTGCGCCGCCTTGTCGTAGCCGATGTGCGGGTTGAGTGCTGTCACCAACATGAGCGAGCGGTCAAGGTTCTCGCGAATACGCGCCGTGTTGGGCTCAATGCCCACCGCGCATTGCGTTTGAAAGCTTTTCATCCCATCCGTCAGCAGGCGAGCCGACTGCAAGAAGTTGTACGCCATCAGCGGCTTGAACACGTTGAGTTCAAAGTTGCCGGACGCACCGCCCACCGACATCGCGACATCGTTGCCCATCACCTGTGCACTCAACATGGTGAGGGCTTCGGACTGGGTCGGGTTCACCTTGCCGGGCATGATGCTGCTTCCAGGCTCGTTTTCAGGAATTGTAATTTCCGAAAGACCCGACCGCGGCCCTGACGCCAGCCAGCGAACGTCGTTTGCGATTTTGAACAACGCCGCCGCCAACCCCTTGAGGGCACCGTGGGCATGAACAAGCGCGTCGTTGGCGGCAAGGGCCTCAAACTTGTTGCCGGCCGTGACGAACGGTTTACCGGTCAGGGCTGCAATTTCTTGCGCGGCCTTTTCACCCCACCCCTTGGGCGCATTGAGTCCGGTCCCTACGGCGGTGCCCCCAAGCGCAAGTTCGTGCAGGTGTGGAAGGGCGGCCTGAACATGGCGCGCCGCCTGGTCCAGCTGCGCGACCCACCCAGAAATCTCCTGCCCCAAGGTAATCGGTGTGGCGTCCTGCAGGTGGGTTCGGCCGACTTTCACCACTTTGGCGAACGTCTCTGCCTTGCTCGCGAGCACGTCGCGCAACGCCCTGAGGCTGGGGAGCACCCCGTCTGTCACGGCGGTCACGGCGGCGATGCTCATCGCGGTAGGGAAAACGTCGTTGCTGCTTTGGCCGCGGTTGACGTCGTCGTTCGGATGGACTTTTCGCGCTTCCCCCCGCGCCCCGCCCAGAAGTTCGCTGGCGCGATTCGCCAAAACTTCGTTGACGTTCATGTTCGACTGCGTCCCGCTGCCCGTCTGCCACACAATCAGCGGAAACTCGGCGTCGTGTTTTCCGTCAAGCACCTCATCCGCCGCGCGCACAATCGCGTCTACTTTTTCGGGCGCCAGAGTCCCCTGCTTGCCATTGAGCTTGGCGCAAGCCTTCTTGACCAACACCAGGGCGTGAATCAGTGGCAGTGGCATGCGCTCGTTCGAAATGGCGAAGTTCTGAAGAGACCGTTGGGTTTGCGCACCCCAGAGGCGGTCAGCCGGAACTTCAATCGGGCCGAAGGTGTCTTTTTCGATGCGGGTCTTGGGTGAGCTCACGATGAGTCACCCTAGAGCAGAAAACCCATTCGTTGAATACGTTTGGCAGCAGGCAACCCAAGACGTTCCAACCCGACGGCACCGGGCAAGCTGCGCCAAGCCACCGAGCCTGTGGCTCCGCCCCCATCCGGATGGAATTTTTGGCAACGGTACTTTTAGACGTACTCTTATTCAGTGCCTAACGTACCTTATCAAGTACTACGAAGAGAGCTCTCGAAATGGCTCGACGCCGCGGCGTCGGGGAAGGCTGTCGTCGTCACGCGACGGGAGAAGCCCATCGCAAGACTTTCGCGCGTGGAGCCCGATTCGGTCAGGGTTGGCGCGAACCACCTCAAGGGTCGACTCCTGCCGCTTTTCCTTCGAAAAACGGGGGGCGCTTACCTTGCGGCGCTCCACGAAGACCGTGGGCGACGCAACGAGCCGACGTCATGAAGTCTGGCCGGTTCTATCTGGACACGTCCGCTTACCTTTGTGTGCTTCTGGGAGAGAACGGCCACGAAGCGCTGCTCGATGTTCTCGAGGACGGTGCGTTGTTTTCGAGCGCAGTGCTGCCGCTGGAATGTCATCGCATTCTCGTCTCGCTGGCGCGCGATGGCCGACTGAGTTCCGATGAATTGGGCCGCGCACTGGAGCGACTCGAGGCGGACCTCGCACTTTTCGCACTGCACGACGTCACGCTTGACCTGTGTCGACTTCGCACAATGCCCTTGGTCGCAACGCCACATGCGATAGACCTGGTTCACTTGCGCACGGCGCTGGCGTTTCATGCTCGCGAGCCCCTGACCCGCTTTGTGAGCACGGATGAGTCGCTCATCGCGGCAGCGCGAGAATTGTCGTTGCCGGTGTAGCACCCTGATTTCCCTGGGCGCTGGAATGACGCATTGCAGCGTTCGACTGCGGTCTTGGCGAACACGCCCTTCGTGCCATAGACCGCGTCTTCACCTCTCGGGGAGGCGCCAGCGGATGAAGCAGTACGAGCGCAAAGTCGATAGCCAGGGCAAGCCCTACATCGAAACGTCGCTGCCGGGGCTGATGCTCACGCGACTCCCACTTCTCAACAAGGGGACCGCATTCACCGAAGAGGAACGTCGCGAGTTCGGTTTGTCGGGGCTCTTGGCGCCGCACGTGTCGTCGCTCGACGAAGAAGTGCAGCGCGCCTACGACAACTTCAACATGTTCACGACGGACATCGACCGTCACGTCTTCTTGCGCATGCTGCAAGACCGCATGGAAGTCGTTTTCTACGCGCTCTTGGACCGGCACCTCGAGCAGATGATGCCCATCATCTACACGCCCACCGTGGCTCAGGCCGTCGAACAGTTCAGCCGGCTGTATCGGTTTCCACGCGGGCTGGTCGTCAGCACGCGCAACATCGACCAGATCGACAGCCTGTTGGAAAGCACCCCATTCCACGACGTGCAGCTCATCGTCGCGACCGACTCCGAGGGCATTTTAGGCATCGGAGACCAAGGCTTCGGCGGCCTTGCCATCTGCATCGGCAAGTTGTCGCTCTACACAGCGGCCGCGGGCATCGACCCCGCCCTCACGCTGCCCGTCGAGCTCGATGTCGGCACCAACCGCCAAGACTTGCTCGACGACCCGCTCTACCTCGGCGTGCGGCACCGGCGACTCGAAGGCCAGGCGTATGCCGACTTCATCGACCGCTTCGTTCAGGCGTTGAAGCGGCGCTTTCCAAAAGTCCTTTTGCAGTGGGAAGACTTCAGCAAACAAAAGGCGTTCGACGTCCTCGACCGCTACGCGGGCGAAATTCCATCTTTCAACGACGACATCCAAGGCACGGGCGCGGTGGTGCTCGCCGGCCTCTGGCCTGCGTGCAAGCGCACACAGCGACCGCTGTCGCGCCAAAACATTCTGATTCATGGTGCAGGCGCGGGCGGCGTGGGCGTGGCCATGCAAATCGCCCGGGGGCTTCAGTACGAAGGCTTGTCGGAAAAAGAAGCGAACGACCGGATTTTTCTCATCGACTCCAAAGGTCTCATTCTTGAGGACCGAAAGGGGCTTGAGCCGTACAAGCGTCGATTCGCGAAGCCCGCAGCAAGTATCGCCACCTGGAAAATCGCTGGGGCGATTCCCTCGCTGGAAGAGACGGTTCGTCAGGCCGGCATCACCGTCCTTCTGGGGCTTTCGGGCCAACGCGGGGCATTTGACGAACGCACCGTGCGCGCGGTGGCGGCCAATACGCCCACGCCGATTGTGTTCGCCCTCTCCAATCCCACCGCGAACTGCGAGGCTGAGCCAGCCGACATTTACCGCTGGACCGAAGGACGAGCCATCGTCGCTACCGGTAGCCCATTTCCAGATGTCGAATGGGGCGGTGTTCGCTACCCCGTAGGCCAAGGCAACAACGCCTTCATTTTCCCTGGCGTCGGGCTCGGCACGCTGCTGTCCGGCGCCACACGCGTGACGGACAACATGCTGCTCCAGGCTTCGTTGGCTTTGGCGCGCTACAATGACCCCGCCCGCGTCACCCAAGGCGGCGTGTACCCACGCATCGAGCGCATTCGCGCGGCCAGCCGCCAAGTCGCCGCAGCGGTCATGCGCCAGGCTGTCACGGACGGCGTGGCCACGCGCACGTTGCCCGACGACCTCCACGCGTTCATCGAAGCCAACATGTGGCACCCCGAGTTCTTGCCCATCCGCCGTGCACGCACTGGCGCGCGTGAGGAAGCACCCCGCATTCGCGCCGTCTCGAGCTAAGGGCCCTAACCGTGGAACCACGCCTTCTGGGAGTTCGAGGAACTTTTCGCGAGGCACGCTTTGCACTCGCGTTGCTTGGACTCTTGCTCTTGGTGTGTGTCGCCACCTTCATCGCGCCACCCGCCGGGCGCACCAGCTGGCTCTTGGAAGTCACGCCAGGCCTCTTGTTGGTGGCTGTGCTTGCAGCCTGGTTTCCCCAGGAGCCCCTGTCGCGTTGGGTTTACATCTGCGTTTTCCTACACGTCCTCGTGCTGATTTACGGCGGCGTCTATACCTATGCGCAGACGCCTCTGGGCAACTGGGCGCGCGACGCGTTTGGCCTGTCCCGAAACCCCTACGACCGGGTGGGCCATTTCGCCTTGGGCTTCTTCCCGGCGTTCCTCGCCCGCGAAGTCTTGCTGCGAAACACGCTTCTGCAGCGGGGTCGCTGGCTGAATTTCTTGGTGCTGAGCGTCATGCTTTCCGTCGGCGCGTTTTGGGAGCTCATCGAGTGGTGGGCTGCCCTCCTGCTGGCGCCCAACGTCGGCACTGCTTTTCTTGGAATGCAGGGTGATGTCTGGGACGCCCAATGGGACATGTTTCTGGCGCTGGTCGGGGCGATTGCCGCACTGGCACTTTTCTCCCCGCTCCACGACCGCTCGATGCGTTCCTTGGCCCACCGCAGTGGCCGGCGCGAGCAGCACGAGTCAACGCATCCGGGCTAGAGGCGAGAGCGCCATGTCCGTTTTCCTTGCGCGCCGAGGTCGAAATCGTCAGGTTTGCGGGTCAATGCGCCCTGCGCACCAAAGCGGCGCCTTCGGCGTCGTCAGCAGGGGGACTAACCACGCGGTCTTCAGAATGCGAAAAAGGTCCTACGGAGCAGTGAGTGCTGAGAACCTACGAAGACGACTCAGGAGCTCAACTTCTTCGGGGGCCACTGGCTGGTTCCCCCTCATCACATCGTTTCGAACGCCGTCCCGATGCGTCGCGGAAAATTGAGAAGTGTCACCAGTGGGGTCCAGGTTAACGCCGAACCCTGGAAGCACAACCAGGGGCTCTGTACGCCCCAGCGGGCTCCCTTCATCCTTAACAATCGCCGCCGGACCAGTCAGTCTCCGGAGTCCCAGCGTGGTCGCGACCGACGCGAGTTCTATCGCGTTCTCAAGAGTGACACTGATTCCTTGAGCGGCAAGGCGTCCGTCCACGATGTAGGGGGTACCAACAGCGGTTGCCACTTGCCCTTCGAGGGCTTCGAGCGGTTCCCCGGGGCGGGGCGCGTAGTATGCGGTTGTGCTGCCAGCCTCCCCTGCGAAGACCACGACCGCCGTATCGGAGGCGTAGGCGCTGACCACCGGCCTGTCCTTTGGGACCGTCGCGAGAGTTTTCCCGATTGAGGAGGACAGCTTCATCTTCTCCGCGGGCGTGACGAAGTCTTGCGTCATTTCTTTTGGTCTGCCCATTCTTGCAAGATCTCGCAGCGTTGAGGGGTCGGCTGAGTTGAAGCTGTTGCCTCCATCAGTGCTGAGCTTCGCGGCATACCGCCCATCGTCCCCGAGAAAAATGGCGACCTGCTTATTGTCTCCGTAGTCGAACAATCCACGCACGCGGTCCAACGAAACTCCCAACTTGTCCGGCAACGACGCTGCCTGAAGTGGCTGTGCATAGGGGCCTGTCGCTCCAGGCACCGCCGCCACGGGCGGATTCTGGGCCAACCCGTCCGCAACGACATGCGACGTTGTAGGGGGCACTGTCCCCTCTCCTCCAAGACGTTGTTCGCCCAGGGCCGGGCTTGAGGTCGAAGTGCTATCAATAACGTTTCGTGTTCCGACGGTTGTTCCCATGGCCTGCTCCACAAAGAATGGGGAATGATCTGCGTAGCCTGATTATCCGCATGATGCGTTTTCGGTTGTGCCATCGCCCGCAGGCGGCCGGGCGATCGCATCTTAATTTCGATTGACGCCCTGATATCGATGACTTGGCTGAGCAGCGGCCACGGTCGCTGGCTGAACTTCTTGGTGCTGAGCGTCATGCTCGCCGTCGGTGCGTTTTGGAAACTCATCGAGTGGTGGGTTGCCCTTTGGCTGGCGCCTGACGTCGGCACTGCTTTTCTCGGGATGCAAGGCGACCCCTGGGATGCCCAGTGGGCGAGAGCGCCATGTCCGTTTTCCTTGCGCGCCGAGGTCGAAATCGTCAGGTTTGCGGGTCAATGCGCCCTGCGCACAAAGGAGTGGTGTTCATGCGTCGTTCTTTAGCGTCTTGGGGAGCCCTCGCGGCTTTGTTCGTCGGCGGGTTACCCGGTTGCGCGAAATATGACGAGCTCATCGAGAAGGACCAAGTCGCTCAGCAGCGCTGGGCCGACATCGAAGCCGCCCTGCAGCGCCGCGCGGACCTGGTTCCCAACCTTGTCGCCACGGTGAAGGCCGCTGCAGCGCAAGAGCAAGACACACTCACCAAAGTCATCGAGGCCCGCTCCAAAGCGACGTCGATTCAGATGTCTGCGGAAGATTTACAGGACCCTCAGAAAATGGCGGCGTTCCAAGCGGCACAAGACAGCCTGCGCGGCGCACTGTCACGGCTGTTGGTCGTCCAAGAGCAATACCCCCAACTGCGTTCCAGCGAAGCCTTCCGCGACCTTCAAGTCCAACTGGAAGGCACCGAGAACCGCCTGTTGCGCTCCCGTGAGCGCTACAACGAGGCCGTCAGCGACTACAACGCCACGCTCGGTAAAATTGGCGGCGCGATTGTGAAACGCGCCACAGGCGGAACCTTCAAGCCGCGCGTGTATTTTTCAGCAACCTCGGACGCACAGAAAGCGCCTCGCGTGGAATTCTAAGTGACGCGCACGCTGAACCGCGCCCTGGCGGCGCTGTTCGTTTTTTCGGCCAGCGCGCTCGCTTACACGCCGCCGCGCATCGAGGGACACGTCACCGATGCGTACGGGGCACTCACGCCGACGGAAAGACGTCAGCTCGAAGAACGCCTGGCGCAACTCCGGCAAACATACCGTTTCGAAGTCGTCGTTTTTTTGCCCAAGAGTCTTGAAGACGAAGCGGTTGAGGACGTCGCCTACACCACCGTCAACACCTGGAAGCTGGGTCAAGCGGAGGCGGACAATGGTGTCTTGTTTGTTGTCGCGATGGCCGAACGGCGAACGCGCATTGAAACAGGCCAAGGCGTCGGCGACCGACTGACCGACATTCAAAGCGCACGCATCCTTCGCAATATTGTGGGGCCACTGCTGCGAGAAGGTCGCACCTACGAAGGCATTCTCAGCGGGGTCGATGCCATTTCGGAAGCGCTGACGGGCGTTCGGACCTCCACCACAAACGGCCAACCCGAGCTCACCCAACCGGTTCCGCGACTTCGATTCCGTACAATTTTCTTTCTCATTTTTCTCGTCGCGGTCCTCCTTCAAACCGGGAGTGGCCGTGGACTGCTGGGAGCATTGCTCATGACCCTTGCAGGCAGGTCCCTCCCCCTGCCGCGAAAGCGCGGCCATGGAAGCTGGGGCTCGCATTGGGGGACCGGCCGAGGTGGAGGATTCGGAGGCGGTGGCTTTGGAGGCGGGGGCGGCGGTTCATCCGGTGGCGGCGGTTCCAGCGGGAGCTTCTAGGACTTTGTCCTCGGACGAAGGTCGGGGCGTTCCCTTGACTTAGAGACGAGTCTTGCCTGCCAGGTGACCGCGAGGTTTTCCGAATCAAAAGAACGGGTTCGGAGCTGTTCCCTCATTCTTCAGGCGGCGTGAATCGGCCGGCAGGTTCTTCAATGTATTGCAGCACACGGCCACCGCCGGACTTTCTCACGAGCTCCGCCTCGAATGGGTAGTGCTGGAGCACGAAAGAAAGGCCTTGGTCGCCCCACGCGCCCCGATACACTTCTTGGGCAACGGCAGTTCGTTCTAACGGGTTTCTTCCCATGTACCGCGTGAGGAGAGGCCCTCGCGCAATCCCTTGGCGTGGCGCGCTGCAACTTCGGCATTCGTTGCCTGGTCGCGCATTCGCCGGTGGTCATAGTGGTCGAGTTCATGCGCCAGTACGGTTCCAAACGCTTCGATGTCGTCCGCCGGCGCGAAAACCCAATCGCCCTTCCGCGTTGGGATGTATCGACCGAGGTCGCCTTTGGGCTCTTCATTGCCCTTGGCAAGGTTGTGCTCAGCAACTTGCGGCATTGACCGCCAGTTCTTTCCTGTTGGAAGAAGAACGATGCTGAGCGGATGCGGCACTTCGTCTCGCGCGGCCAAAAGTTTGAACGAACCGCCCAGCACCCGCTCAAGCTGAGCACGGACGTATGCGTGGAGCTTCTTTGGCCCAAACACCGACACCGATGGCCTGAGCAGCGCCTCGCGGTATCCAAGGTTCGACAGTTCGCCGCGGGTTATCGGGGTGGTGTCCTCGTGGGAGAGGTGTTGCCGCGACGGTACCGTCATCTTTTTTAGCGTCGGGTTACGGAAGATTCCCTCACCGTTCGCGAAGAACGTCAGTTCGCCGTTGTCGATGGTAACGAAGGCTTTGCTCTCGGGTACGAAAAAGAGATTGGTGAAACCGGTCCGCAAAAGCCACTGCGGTGGCTCACCGCCAATTTCATCGCGATAGGCTTGGCGGAGTTTCGACAATTTAGTTTCAGTCCCATTTTCATCGATGTACACCGCGCGAGCCAAGTCGATTTTCCTGTCGGGGTGTGCCAAACGTCGGCGTTGCGGAGACGGTGCCGCGTCAGGCCCGCCTGCGCGTGAAGGCGGCGGTCGCGGTGGAAGCGGAGGCGGAGAACCAACGGGCATGCCTACATTGTCCTACCTGATTGGGCCGAAGTTTCTCGGGTTCGCTTCAATTGCAGAGTGGGTTGTGAAAGGCTCCGATTATAAAGCAAATAAACACAATAAGATATGCGTGATATTGTGTTTGTTGTGTTTGTAAAATAGACTCAAAGATCGATGCGGACCCAGTTCACAGCGCTCTTGACCGAGACAGAGGGTGGCGACCTGCTCACGACTGGGGAGGCTTCCCGCCTGTTGGGCACGTCACGACAGCATGTGGTCGACCTCTGTAACTCAGGCAGCCTGCCCTACGTCACGGTAGGGCGACATCGCCGAGTTACGCGGAGAGACATCGAGGCGCTGCGCACTGGGACATCACGACTCACCAAGGACCAGCTCCGAAGTCTGTGGCTCGCTCACGCCGTGGCGGCCCGACTCGTGGAAGACCCAGTCGGCGTACTGGCAGTGGCACGCACCAATGTGAAACGCATGTTGGACGGCTCCGCCCGCGGATCCGCGCGGGTGTGGCTGCAGCAATGGGAGGCTCTTCTCGATGGCCCCGTCGAAGCCGTACTCGCGGCGTTGACCTCCCGCTCTCCACGTTTTCGGGAGCTGCGCCAGAACACCCCATTTGCCGGTGTGCTGAGTGAGGACCAGCGAAGAGCTGTGCTGCGTGGCTTCGCCCTGGCGCATCATGAGGAGCCGGTACCGTGACGCGGGAACAATTGGCCCACGTCCTCCGTGCCGCGGCCAGAATCACTGGAGACCCAGCAATCCTCGTCATCGGGAGCCAGGCGATTTTGGGATCCTATAGTGAGACCGAGCTTCCAAAAGTGACGTGGCTTTCCGCCGAAGCGGACATCGCCTTTCTGAATGAAGTTGCTGGTTCGCAAAAGTCGGACGATGTCGATGGAGCCATCGGAGAGCTGTCCCAATTTCACCAAACCAATGACTACTACGCTCAGGGCGTGGACTTGACGACGGCGAAGCTACCCGACGGATGGGAACATCGATTGGTTCCCTTCCAGCCAGCCTCGGCAGAGCCGGCGCGAGCCAT
>JBJXGM010000148.1:0-5716 GCA_046155985.1 Myxococcaceae bacterium
AATTGCCCTTGGGGTTTCGTGCGCGCACGACGCTGGCGTGGACGTACGGCCGAGGCCCAAACCCAGTCGACGCCTCGTTGGGGTGGGTGCCGCTTTCGCGCGTCCCGCCTCTGAACGGAACGGTGGAGCTCGACTGGTCGCGTGCCGGTTTTTCGTTGGGAGGCGCGTTGCGTTGGGCCGGTTTGCAGAATCGATTGGCCTTGTCGGATTTCAGTGACGCCAGGATTCCCGCTGGCGGGACGCCAGGCTACGCCGTTGCGGACTTGAGAGCCTCCTACCGCTGGGGACGCCGCCTTGCGCTGTCAGCGGTTCTCGAAAATCTGTTGGATGCGCCGTATCGAGCGCATGGGTCCAGCGTCAACGGACCGGGGCGAAGTGTTGTGGTATCCATTGAAACCGCACCATGGTGAGGCGTTTTTTCCCACTCTTGCTTGTTGTGTTGGCCGCCTGCCCTCGGCCCGACCCCGATCCGTACGACCCTGGCGCGTCGCTCGATACCGACGCTGAGGGTTTCTGCTCTCCGGGCCCCCCCGTCTTCACAGAAGAGGTTTCGGCGTGCGTGGCGCTCAACACCGACTACCGCCCGCGCGACGGCAACTCCGGCAGCGACTCTTGGCCGGCGTGTGTGTCTGACGGCAATACCTATGTTCGCGTCAACAACAGCACTTCGACCATCGCGCGGATTGACGCTTTCGAGCAGATGGCGCCTCTTCTGTGGGAGCGTCGCGAGGTTCCCTCGCCAGATGACTTCGTGGCGGCGCGTGTTCTCTACGCGCAGAACGAGGGCTTGGACTCGCGCATGCAACGGCGCGAAGACATTCACTACCCTGAAGCGCCTGGCGGCTTGCGCTGTCGCGACCCCGGGGTGCCAGACCAGTACCCCGACCGCTGTGTCGGGCCAGCAAAGTTGCTCCCCATTTTGAACGACGCGTTCGCCAAGGGCATCGCTGGCGATGAGCCGCTCGTTCAAGCCGCGCGGATTGAAGCGGCGCTGGTTTGGTTTCTCTACGTGTCCACATTGTCTGAAGTGACGTCGTGCGCGACGAACGCACCCGATTGCGACAGCGCGTGGGCCTATTACACCGGCGGTACCGTTCGCGAATCGCCCCGTGGTCTTGGGCGATACATTCAAGCGCTTGGGGCCGAAACACACGACCGCGTCTTCGACGGCATCCTGGCGGCCCGCTGTTGGCGCGACTTGCACCCCGAAACGCCCGCAGGAGGCCTTGGGCTGCGGAACCAGGCGCGAGATCAAGTGGACGTGGCGCTGCTGCGCGGGGTTGTTCTCTTGTTTCGTCAGCGCCTGACCGAAATCTCGTGCACCGACAAGGGTGTTGGTGACGCCCGGTTCGCGTTTCTCAAAGTGCTGGCGCCGCTGCTCGCGCGCGGTGCGGAAGCAAATGCCCCAAGCGCCGCAGAGGCACTGCGAGTGGCCGTCGATGTCGACACTCCCCAACAGGTGCAGGTGAGCGCCGCTGCGCGCGCTGTGGATGCCCTGTTCCCTTGCCCTTAACCCCACTGCTCAGCTTGCGCCGGAACGCGTGCTCGGAATCGTCGGAATACCCTTGGTGCGTGCGCCGCTGGTTGTACTCCGCCATCCAAGTGTCCAAGTCCGCTTGGAGCGGCTCCAGCGAGGGGTACAGCTTCTTGCGAAACACCACCTGGTAAAACTCGTACAACTGCGTTTTGTGAGACCGGTCGCAGATGCCATCCGTTTGGGGATTTTGGGGATGCGTCGCTTTGGTTCTCGTATGTTGATGCCACTGGCTGCCAGAACCAGCTGGTAGTTATGCCGAGACACCGCCTTGATTGCATCGGCGCTGGCGGGTCCTGATCTAAGTCAGAGCGCGTTTCACTGGGTGCAGCCGCACTTCGTTGTCCCGGTAGCTTTCACGATCGGCGTCGCTCTCCTCGCCCGGAGCTGGATGGGAATGCCCTACTTGACCCAGCTTCAACATCACAGGGTCGATCCAAGAGTGGCCCGGCTCGCCGCGGATGACCACCAGCATTCCTTCGTCACGGATGAGCCCCACTTCGCTCAGAAGCGTCTCCGCTGCGGCAGTGTCGGCAATCGGCTCGATGGCGTAGCGATTCAGCGAGATGCCGCTCCCGTCCGGCTGCACATGGTATTCGTACGAGTGACTCGGCGCGTCCCACTTCTCAGGTGGCGGCACGTACACGAAGCTGACCTCGTCACGCAGATTGATGTATTCCCGCACTTCCTGCGCCGTGGCGAACGGTCGATGAACGGTCCATTCGTGAGCCTTGCCTGGAGGCCGCGGTTTCGCCGCCCGAGCTTCCGTGAAGAAGTCGTGAACCGCTTGGCGGAGAGACGACGTGGAATCCGGACCGAACCGACTTCGAAAGGACAGCGCAGCAAAGAGCACGGACAGGCGATGCGAGAGGGACGAGCGCGCATCCGCCAGCCGAGCCCGCAGGAGGGGGCGGAGCTCTTCAGCCTGCCGCTGGCTGGCCACCAGCGCCATTCCCTGCAGTGCAACCTCCTGGTGGCTTTCGGGTGCTTTGCCCTGCACGACCCGATGCAAGAAATCGAAGCTCTGCGGATGCGGAGTCTGGCCGATGGATTCAAGCACTATCAGGGGAAGGTCGCCGTCACTGGACGCGCGGTCATAGGCCTGAGCCAGCAGGCCGAACGATGCCGGGTCCCCGATCCTTCCCAGCGCCTCGATCACTTCCAGGTGGATATCGGCATCCCAGAAATGCTTGTGCAGGAGGGGAACGGCCGCCGCGCCGATCTCAGCCAACGCACGAGAAGCCGCGCCTCGGATGTTTCGACAGACGCTCGGGTGCAGAAGACCGATCAACGTCGGAACGGCTTGGGAGTCGCCCAGATCCCCAAGCAGCTCCGCGAAGCCGCCAGAAAGATAGTCCCAGGAGTGGTTCTTGGCGGCGGACACCAGCGAGCAAATCTCCGGCACTGCCTCAGGCTGCCGAGTCTCTCGGGTGGCCTCGATCAACAACCATGCGGCCGACGCGGTGTCGCTGTCGAGGCCGATTGCGATGACCTGTCGCCATACGGCCACCAGCTCTTGCGGAGCGGCTCTCGCAGCCTCGGCGAGTTTCTCGACCAGGGCTTTTCCCTCGGCGGATCTCACCAAAGGACCTTCCGCGAGGGCTCGAAGGAAGAGTTGGCGCAACGGGCTCAGTGACTTCGCCGATGTCAAAGCTGCCGTATTCGAGCGGGCGTACACCGACTGGAAACGATCCGGTGGAGAGGTCTCCGCCAAAGGGGAAACCGGCCGCCTCCCCGGTTCCGGGAGCACACCCACTGCGGGCACGGAGGCCGAGCCCGCGAGCGCGGCCTTTGTTGCCGATAACTCCTCTTCGGTAGGGTTACCCTCGGGAGGAGTGAAGCGGGGTGTCGGCGGCGGCGCGAACATCAGATTCTCTACGCCCATTGTCGCCCGCGTCCGAGCGATGTTGTCTCGAGGGATGTTTATGGGTGCAGGTTGGATTTGCGCGCGGATCAGAAATACGGACCCTGAAATCAACCCCTTGCACGCACCTGAACGCTTGAACGAATCCAAACTTATTCGGCCCAATCGAATAACCACAACGACTGGAGGATCTTCGTGGTCGAAGCGGGTCTAAGCATATGAAACATCATTTTTATATGCTTTAGGCATTCGCACGAGCCTCGGCGTTCCAGACCACCTCGGGTTGGAAGCCCGAATTGCCTTCAGGGAGAAGTTTGTAGAATTGTCGCACCTTGTCCACCCGTCCCCTGGTTCCCGGGGATGGTCAGCCCGCCGCGGACGGAGCACTCGACATATAGTCCCGCGCGCATGCCCCTCGCCGTGGCGCAACCCCGTTTCTGGGCTTCGTTTCTGTTGTTTTTGTCGGGAGCGACAGGGCTCGTCTACGAGGTCGTTTGGTCGAAGCAGTTGGCCAACCTCGTTGGCAGTACCGGGCAGGCGAACGTCATCGTTGTCGCCACTTTCATGGGCGGCCTGGCGCTTGGGGCGTACCTCCTCGGCCGTCGCGCAGACGTCGCACCACGCCCCCTGGCGCTCTATGGCGGCCTGGAACTCGCCATCGGCCTGTATGCCCTGGTGTTCCCCGTTTTCTTGGGGTTGGCCGGACGCCTGTACACCTCGGCGGTCCCCAGCTTGCCTCCCGAATGGCGCCTTTTCGCGAAACTGCTGTTGGCCTCACTGACCCTTCTGCCCCCGACCCTGGCGATGGGGGGCACGGTGCCGGCACTGGTGCGCTACTTCAGTGAAGGCCTCGCCGACATGCGGGGCGAGTTGGCGCGCCTGTACGCGGTGAACAGCTTGGGCGCAGCGCTGGGGTGCTTCGTGGCAGGGACGGTGCTCCTGCCGGCGTTCGGGCTTTTGAGCAGCATGCGTGGCGCTGCCATCGTCAACGTGCTTTTGGGAGCCGTCGCCATGGTGCTGGCGCGACGCGCGCCCGCGCGGCAGCCGGCCACTCCGCCGGACACTCAGGTGGGCGAAGTCGTTCGGAGCGCGGGCCATGAGCCGGTGTACCCGGCCCGTGCCATTCGCGCCGCGCAGGTGGGACTTGCGCTGACTGGATTTGGGACAATGGTGGCCGAGGTCGCGTGGATTCGTGTTCTCACGCTGGTTTTGGGCGGCTCGACCTACGCGTTCACCTTGATTCTCAGCACGTTCGTTTTGGGAATTGGCCTTGGGAGCTATTGGCTTTCGCGACGCAAAAGCGATGGGAATTCACTGCGCCTGTTTGGAAAACTGCAGATTGCGCTCGTTGTTTCAGTGTGCGTGGCGCTGCCCCTTTATGCACGACTGCCGTATTGGTTCTGGCGATGGGGTGAGGTGCTTCAGCGCTCGGTGAGTACGTGGCCGCTGTATCAATTGATGACGTTCGCGATGTGCGCGCTGGTTCTGCTGTTGCCCACGTTTTGGATGGGGGCGTCGTTTCCATGCGGCGCTCGCGTCGCGACGGCGCAGGCGTCGCAGTTGGGTCGTCAGCTGGGTGGCGCGTATTTGTGGAACACCATCGGCACTGTGTTGGGTTCTGCGCTTGGGGGGTTGTGGCTGATGCCGCGCCTGGGGCTGGAGGGTCTCTTTCTCTTGGCGCTCCTGGCGCATTTGGCTGCGGCAGCGTTTGCGCTGTTGCAGCCCGGCGAAGGCCTCACACATGGGCGTCGATGGGCACCCCTGGCGTTGGGGCTGGCCAGTCTTTCTGCGTTCATGGTCTCCGAACGCGGCTGGGGGATGCAGTTGGCTGTCGCAGGGACGTACCGGCTCGTCGACAAGGCCCCGGCGTCCTACGCAGCGTTTCGGGAATGGGTGGCGCGAGACACAAAGTCTCTGCTTCATCGTGACGAGTCTGTCGCGACAGTACTTGTCTCGGACTCTGCGAGCAGTGGTGTTCGTTCGATGCGCATCAACGGCAAAGCGGATGCCTCCAATGACATCGACATGGAGACCCAGGTGCTGTCGGGCCACTTGGGGGTCTTGCTTCACCCGCGCGATGTCAAACGCGTGTTGATTGTCGGCATGGGTTCAGGCGTGACGGCGGGGGCGGTGCTCGCGCATCCCGTCGAACACGTGGACGTTGTCGAAATTTCGCCGGCAGTCATCGAGGGCGCGCGGTTTTTCGCCAAGGACAACGCCCAAGCGCTCGATGACAAGCGGCTCCACGTTCATTTGGAAGACGCCAAGAACTTTTTACAACTGGCGGGGACGTACGACCTCATCATCAGTGAGCCCTC
>JBJXGM010000159.1:0-53194 GCA_046155985.1 Myxococcaceae bacterium
CAACGCCGCAGATGGGACGCGCAGCAGTTTTTCAGCAGCCTGCTAGAGCTCATCCGCCCTGCGCGCGGACTTCGCTTGCGACGCAGCTGCGCCAACGCCCGAGGCGTGCAACGGCAACACAACGTTAAATGTGCTTCCCTTATTGACCGCGCTCTCCACGGACAGCGTGCCGCCGTGCAGCTCGACCAACTGCTTCGCGATGGAAAGTCCCAGGCCCGTCCCACCCAGGCGCGCGTCCTGCCCTGCAGTTTGAAAAAAAGCTTCGAAGATGCGCTCGTGATCCTCTCGCACCATTCCTGGCCCTTCGTCGACGACACTGATGCGGAGGACATCACCGTCGTTCCTTGCGGCGAGCAGCACACGCCGCCCAGGCGGGCTGAACTTGATGGCATTGCCCACGAGGTTGACGAGCACCTGTGCGCACTTGATGGGATCTAGAAAGGCGCGCAGCTCCTCAGGCATCTCGGCAAGCTCCAGCTGAATACCCTTCTTCTCTGCCATGGGAGCAAGCGTCTCCAGGACCTCTTTGCAGAGATTTCGCGCATCAACTGACTCGACGTTGAGGGACATTCGGCCAGCGCCCAGCCGGCTGAAGTCCAGCACGTCGTTTACGACATTCAAGAGGTGCTTGGCAGACTTCTCGATTAGGCGCAGGTACCTCGCAACTGTGTCGGCACCCTCGGGCAGGGTCAAGCGCGTGCTTCGCTCGAGTCCAGGCTTGCCGCACGCTGAACACTCCGTTAGCGGGTTCACCTCATCGTGCGGTTCGAGCAGGAAATCTGTCGTGCACGATGGACACGTCGCTACCCTGCTCTCGTGGAAGAGAGGGATTAAGCCTCCGGGGATGTTGACGATCGCGTTGAGCGGTGTGCGAAGCTCGTGCGAAATGCTCGCGACGAACTGGCTCCTCTCCCTCGCCGTCTCTTGAGCTTCTCGCAGCCGTTCCCGAAGGGTCGCGGTGCCCTCGTGCAGTCGAGCCACGATGGTCGCCACCAGGGCTCCGACCGCGCAACAGACCGCAACCGCGGGCAGCGCCTGACGCGGCGCATCGGGCTGATGCGCAAGCCAGCTCAGGCCTAAGGCAACAAGAACGGCGGCGGCGCTCCCCAACCCCCTACGAAGCGCCCCGGTCGGCACGAGTCCGAGCGCTGGCAACAGCACTGCGAATACGGACGCCCATGGCCAGCTCCCAGAACTCATCGGTCGGAGTGGCCGCCTCGAGTCACGATCATGTCGAGCTCCGTCAGACACGCGCGCGCCAGCGCGAGGCTGAGCTTGGTGAAATCGACCGGCTTGGTGATGACCTGTGAGCCGCCTTGCTCCCAATTCTGATCATCATCCTCGACGTAAAGGACACACGGCCTCTTGGCGGCACTTTTCGCTGTCGACCGGCTCTGCATAGGCTTCATCAGAAAGTGGTTCCCAAATAATAGGCCGAGCGAACCGTCGCAGGAAGTGAAGGGAACAGTGCTGACTGGTCGACGACGCTACGGCACGGGTCACGCTAACGCCGTCGATGTGCCGTGCCACCTTACAGAAGAGGTGAGCACCTACCTCGCATGCAGCCGTTTCGAGCCCCGGTGCCATCCAGTGAGGAATCGTCTCAATCCTGGCTGTGCGCTCCGGCGCGTCTCCTTGCCAAGGTGCGCCGCAAAACCGCCCGAGCAGCGCAAGCGCATGCAATATAGTCGTCCTGTGACGTTCCGCCGGTCAGCTCTTTGGCTCCTCGCGCTCATTCCCGGTGTCCTGGTGGTGGTCGGCCTCACGGCGGCTCATCACCTGCCCGCGCGGGCGCGCGCGGCCGCCATCGACTTGAACGGCTTGTGGAAAGTTCACGAGGGACAGCTACCCGTCACGGTCGCGGCGATGCCGGACTTCGACGACACCCACTGGAAGGTGATGGAGATTCCCGGGCGCTACCTCCCCCAAGGATTCCGGGCAACGGACTGCTGGCTTCGTCGTGAGTTCACCCTACCCAGCGCCCCGAGCAGTGACTTCTTCTTGGCACTCGGGAACACATCGACGGGCGTATCTCGCGTCTTCGTCAACGGGAATTTCATCGGTGAGAAAGGCGCATTCGCGGCCCGTTGGAAGAGCGACTGGGCGACCTCAGAAGGTTGGCTCGTCCCGCGCTCCCTGCTCAGTTCAGGGCGAAACGTCGTGGCCATCCAGCACCACTGGCTGGTCGTAGACAAAGATTGGCAGGCCGCGGGCTTTTTGGACTCGCGCCAGTTCATCGGTCCGGCGGAGGAGATTCAACCCGCACTCGTCCGAATGCGCTCCTTCGAGAGCGCGTTTCGGTACGGTCCCCTCGCTGTGTTCGCGATCTCCGCGCTGCTGATGGTTGCGCTCGCCTGGGTAGAGAAAGATAGCGGGAAGGCCGGTCGCTATCTCAGGGTGATCGCGATGATCGTCAACTCCACGATGTACTTGGACCTCTGCACCGGCCTGACGACCGCCTCGTTTCCGCCGTGGGCGCGCGTGGATGCCCAATACGTAGCGATCACATCGCTGAGCCTTTCGTTCTTGGGTTTCAGTGAGGCGTACTACCTAGGGAAGCCGAGCCGATATCGACCTTTTAACTGGGCATTGTGGACTGTCTTCACCGTCGGTGGACTGCTCGCCATCCCGTCTGGCGATTCGGGCACCGTCTACGCGCTCGCGGCTCCTTGGCTGCTCGGTGGCGTGGCCTACCAGGCCTACCTCACCGCGCGAGATCTTCACCGCCAGTTCAGTGGCCTCCATGTGCTGATGGGAGGCGCCATTCTGACCGTCGCCACCTGCGCGACCATCGATTTCCTCACTGACCTCGGCGTCACGCATGCGCCACCGCTGTTCGACAGCGCCTTGGCAATTATCCCAATCGTCATGTCCTTGGTGGTGATCGGCGACTTCCTCAAGGTGTACGGTGTGAATCGAGAGCTCTCGCTTTCCTTGACGAAAACCAACGCGAGGCTCGAGGCGACCAACACGCACCTCGGCCGAGCGCTCCTCGCCGCTCAGGAAGCCACTCGGGTCAAGGGTGAGTTTCTCGCGAACGTGTCGCACGAACTCCGGACACCCCTCAATACCATCATCAACGTGCCAGACGCGTTGCTCGCTGAGTTTTCCACAGTGCAGGTTGTGCAATGCCGCCAGTGCGGAACCCAGTTCGAGCTCGAGCCGGGCGAGACGCTGCATCCGACCCTCCCCTGTGGCGCATGCGGTGTTACGGGGTCTCTGTCTCTGGAGGCACAGACGCGGCACCAAGGCGAAGGCGAAGCCGCTGTGCGGCATCTCACCAGAGTGAAACAGTCGGGTGAAAAGCTGCTCGCGATCGTAGACCAGGTCCTGGACATATCGCGGTTCCAGAATGGTGGCGTTGAGCCCCGCATTGAGTCTGTGCGAGTGACAGCACTGCTCGATCGCGCCCGCGAGCTCCTGCGTACAAGAGCGGGAGGACGCCGCGTTCGAATCCAATGGCCACACCCGACCGAAGGCGTAGTCGATGCTGACCCAGCTCACTTGCCTCAAGCGCTGGCGGCGCTCGTGGACAACGCCGTCAAGTTCTCCTCAGAAGGAGGAGAAGTGCGAGTCCAGGGCTGGGAAGACGGCGATGACTTCTTTTGGGAGGTGGCGGATGACGGAATCGGCATCGCGCCAGAGAATCACGGGCTGATTTTTGAGAGCTTCCGCCAGGTAGACGGGAGCGACACTCGAAAGTACGGAGGGAATGGCCTTGGCTTGACTCTCGCGAAACATGTGATCGAGCTCCACGGCGGCGGGATCAGCCTGCAAAGCGCGCTTGGAAAGGGCACTCGCCTCACGATTCGACTCCCGAAGAAGCCATCGCGAGTCAGCGCCGCGCCACGCGCAGGCGACCCTACGGTAGAGCCATTGCCACTGAAACCCGTCAAATCGGAGCGCGACTTCGAGCAGGTCGCACAGATTCTCGGAGAAGCGTTCCAGAACGACGGTTTCTGGCAGTGGATGGCTGGTCCGCGGCCCGGTCGAGAAGCGAGAATTTACAGTCTAGTCAGGGCGCACCTCTTCGCGGTCGGGCGTGAACACGCGGTGCTGGAATGCGATGCCGGCGGCCGGTTCGCCGCACTTTGGAAGACGCCAGGACATGCTGAGCTCTCGCTCTTCACTCAGATGTCAATGGCGCCGCAAGTGGCGCCTCTGTTTGGTTGGGGCCGGGTTCTGGAGGTGATGCGAGCGCTAAACCGTCTCTCTCAGGCACACCCTCCCGGAAATGGCTTCCGCTACTTGGCCTGCCTGGGTGTCCTCCCCGACCATCAGGGTAAAGGGCTCGGGTCGGCGCTCATGAAGCTGAATCTGTCCTCATGCGAGCGTGAAGGGGTCGGCGTTTTTTTGGAAACGGCCAATGCCCGGGCCATCGCGTTTTACGAACGGCTCGGGTTCCGCGTCACCAATACCTTCGACCTCTCCCAAGGTGGGCCTCGCATGTGGACGATGGTCAGGCCGCCGGCGTGAACTCGTCGCTTCTCAAGGTCGCGGGAAGCCCTGTTTCTCGTTTGGGAAGCTCCGACGACGGGCGTCAACCTGGCGCGATGGAACCTTCCGTTCGATTACGACCCTTCTCCTTGGCTTGGTACAGCGCAACGTCCGCCGACTCGATGAGTTGATCGGGTCCCAGGCCTCGCCCGTCGGAACAACCGACGCCGACGCTCACGGTCACGCACAAGTCGTGGAGCGGTCCTTCGAAGCGCAGTTGCTCGATGGACGCCCGAATTCGCTCGGCGAGCAGAGCCGCGCTCGCTCGTACGGTGTTCGGCAACACAACAGCGAACTCTTCGCCGCCGTAACGCCCCAGGAGGTCCGATGTTCGAACACAACCCGCGAGCGCTCTCGCGATCTCGTGCAACACCGTGTTCCCCGCCTGGTGGCCGTATGCGTCGTTGATTCGCTTGAAGTGATCGATGTCAATCATCAGAAGGCTCACGGGCGTGAGGCTCCGTGCCGCCTGAGCGCAATAACGCTTGAGCCCATCAATCCAGGCCCCCTGATTGAGCAAGGTCGTCAGTGCATCTGTGCCCACCGCGCGGGCCAAGTTTCGATTGGCATCGGCGAGCCTTTCGACGAGCAGGTCTTTTTCCTGCGATAGCGAAACAAGGTCGCTCGCAAGCTCATCGTAGCTCTGCTGGAGTGCAACGACGGCTTCAACGGGCTTTGGCGGCGCTATGCCGATGCCTGCCAAGACGCTCGGCAGTTGGTCCCCCACCCACGTGATGACTTCATGGATGTCGCGTGCTGCGAGGCCTACAACAGCTCCGCCCGCTTGTGCCGAAGCGCGCTGGGCCTCTTTCTCCCCAGTGTCGAAACACCCAGCAACCCGTTCAGTGAGCCAACCCAGCCGAGACAACCCATCCGCCGGCGGATCCTTGTGATGGTGGCACCCAACAGCAGTGCGCTCATCTGCGTGAACCCATGGATGTCGTGCGCTTCGCTCCGCATGGTCAACGTCTCCAACGGCTTTCTCGATCAGCACGCGCCAGGCGCTGGGCATGCGTGCCACCTGTCGCGTCGCAGCGACATCGTGCTTGCCGCTCGCCGCCAGTCCCACATCCAAAAGAGCGCCCAGAACAAAGCCCCGTAACTGAGATTCTTGGAAATGAGCTGCGAGCCGCGATCCAGCGAGCGCCCGCCGAAGCATGAGAAGCGAGACTTCGGGCAGGGAAGACGCGACCGCTTGCATCTCGCCCAACAGCCGCGCTGCTCGCGCGGTGAGTGCGGTTGTCGTTGAAAGCGCCGCCTCTGCTGGGGGAATCAGCAGTTCACGCAGGACCGGCGGTAGCTCCACTAAAGCGACCGATGGGTCACCACGCGGCGCATGTGATTGGACCTCATCGAGGGCAAGGGCGAGGTCCGAAAAGTTCACCGGCTTCCGAATGACCTGTGCCGCACCCGCGGCGAGCAGCTCTTCTTGTGGATAGCGTGAGACGTGAGCTGTGACAAAGATAATCGGGACGTCGACATTTGAAATGCCTTTTGCAAACGTGGGGAGCTGTGCGGAGCCCCGCTGCCCCTTCAGAATGCGTGAGAGCTCCAGACCACTTAGCGTCGACCCTTTGAGCTCGATATCCATCAGCAGCGCGCTAATCGAAGGTGAATGTTTCAGCAGCGCACAGGCTTCAACGTCGGAGCGCGCCCAGAGCAGATTGTAACGGCGACTCAGTCGAAGCTCGGCAATTGCCCAGTTGTCGGGGTCGTCCTCGACGTAAAGCACGGTGGGCCGTGGGTCCACGGCGAGCACCGCGCGTGGGCCGGCCCGGGAGATTCGCTTCACAACCTTTACTTTTACACGCCGAGACACGGCTCGATACGAGCGCACGAGCTCCACTTCCACACCTACTCCCACGTCCTGACACCTACGCGCCGACGCTTTGGTTACTGACGCATCCGCTCGCGATGCGAACCGTTTCCCTCAGGGTGGCTGTGGGGGGATGAAAGTTTCATGGGAGGAGAACGCAGGAGCGTTGTTTCGTATCGTGCGATTCCCACTTAGAGTGCAAATGGCGTGAAGCCCCTCGACAAGACAGCTTCTCAAACCGCGACAGAACGGCCGACGGTGCTTTACGTCGAGGACGACGAAGAGAACTGGGAGACGACGAAGCTCCGTCTAGGGGCCCGTTACAATGTTCTATGGGCGAAGAACGATCTGGAATTCTTCAGCTTGATTCACGCACATGGCCCACGAATTCGCGTCATTTTGATGGACATCCAGCTTCGAGACTCAGAGCTCAGCGGCATTCAGCTCACCCGCTGGTTGCGCGGCAAAGCCATCCAGAAGGAAGCACCGAAAGTGGTGCACCAGCTTGCGCCGAATATTCCCATTCTTTTCGTGACTGCCGCGGGAGCGCAGTACACCGACAAATACTTGCTTTCGCAAGGCGGCTCTGAAGTCATCACCAAACCTGTCGACTTCACCAAGCTGAGCCTCGCGCTCGCTCGGGTTTGTCTCGCGAATCTTGGTGCGAACGTCGAGCGGCGTTCACCTGCCGCCGGAGGGACAAAGTAGCCACCCCGAAGAATCGCCAGTCTTGAGCAAGGATGGCGATGCACTTCAGCAAGGTCTCGTGAGTAACCGATAGTATTGGGACACCTGAATCGTGTTTTCCACCCAGAGAAGTTGCGCTTGAGCTACGTTTGTTTGTGTCGCTTTCGCTCGTCCTCACTCGGAATGAATCCAGCGGGTACTCGGGCGCTCGTCGGAAGCTCAAACGTATTGGATCGGTCGAACCAGTCCCGGTTATGCCCGCCACTACCGGAAGGCAATCGAATACAGCGCCCGGATGGAACGGCTGTCAGGGGTCGCAAGCAACCAGCCGATGCACTCCGTCCTCGAAGGAATTGACTTCGCCGTGCTCGGCGGGATGGCCATCCGTGCCCCGGGCATCGACTCAAGCACATCGACGTTCGCTCCTACAATCTGCACGAACTCAACCACCCGGGACAGCCTGACAGCTGGCGCCCCCTCACAGGCCATGAGAAGGTTTATCCGCCGTGCTGAAGGAAGCCATTGCAGATCTCAATCGTGTGCGGCAGATCGCACTGATCGCCGCCCGGCACGGCTTTGGCAGCTATCTGGAACGCGGCGGTTTGGGGCGCGCGCTGGGACGCAAGGAAGCCGTCGAAGTCCCGAAAGAAATCGCCCGACAGTCCGCTGCCCGACGCTTTCGGCTGTTCCTTTCGGACTTGGGCCCAACGTTTGTGAAGCTTGGCCAAATCCTTTCGACCCGCAGCGACTTGTTGCCGGCCGAAGTCATTGCCGAACTGACGGAGCTTCAAGACCGGGCGCCCGTCATTTCACTCGCGGACATTCGGAAGCAGATTCAGGCCGGGCTCGGCAAGCCTCCGGAAGAGCTGTTTCGTTCCCTGGATGAAACGCCGCTCGGCGCCGCCTCCATCGCTCAGGTGCATCGCGCCGTGACGCTGACCGGCGACGAAGTTGTCGTCAAAGTCCAGCGCCCCGGCATCGCGGCGCAGATTCACACCGACATGGCGCTGCTCCGCACGCTGGCGCGCTTTCTAGAAGCCGTCATCGAGGAAACCGGTGTCTCTCGGCCCAGCGGCATCGTCGATGAGTTTGAGCGTGCCATCACCGAAGAGCTGAACTTCAAGCACGAAGCCGACAACATTCGAGCGTTTTACGAAACGCATCGCGACCGCGACTACGTGCGAATTCCGCGCGTCTATGACTCTCTGTCGTGCGACACGGTGCTGACGATGGAGTTCATGTCGGGCACGCGCTTGCGCGACGCCGACCTCGACGACGAAGCCAAACAGACCATCGCGCGCAACATTGTCGACGGTGCGTTTCGGCAAATTTTCGTCGACGGTCTTTTTCATGGCGACCCGCATCCGGGAAACATGCTGGTGCATGCGCCGGGCGTGGTCGCGCTGCTCGACTTTGGCCTCGTGGGCCGCATCAGCCCCGAGATGAAGCAAACGTTGGTCATGCTGGTCATGTCGGTGGCCTTGCGCGACGCTGAGTCTGTCGCGCGTTTGCTCTACAAAGTGGGCGTTCCCGATACGCGCGCCGATTTGATGGGGTTTCGACGGGACATTGAACAAATTCTCAACCGTTATTTGCCGGGTTCGCTGAGTGAGTTGAACGCCCGGGCGCTGACGACCGACCTCATGGACCTGGCCGTGAAGTACGGCATTCGCGTCCCCAAGGAATACGCCATTCTCTCTCGCGCTGCGATCTCCACAGAGGGGCTGCTGCGCACACTCGCACCGGACTTGCCGATTCTCGAAGTCGCGATGCCGTACGTGAAAGAACTCTTGGCAGAGCGCTGGGACCCAACGCTGCTTCGCGGCGGCCTCATGCGCACGCTGTTGCGTTTTCAGGGGCTCGCGAACGACTTGCCCACGCAGTTGTCTCAAATTCTCCTCGACATGCAGATGGGCAAGTTCGCCGTCACGGTTCGCGCAGATCAAATCGGGCGACTGAACGACTCGCTTCGCTCTGCAGCCTTCGTTGCATTTTTGGGACTCTGTGCCTGCGGGTTCATCGTGGGCGGCTTCATGGCGTTCGTGCAGAAGCCCTGGACCATTTGGGGCATTCCGGTGCTGGGCGTCATCGGCATCGCGATTCCAGCCTCTTTGTTCGGCGCCGTCCTGACTTGGTACTTGTTTGGCGGAAAGCTGCGGAAGATTCGTTTGACGAAGTGGCGGTAGTCGGAATGGGTGGAGCGCTCGAAAGTCGGCAAGGGGGCGCGCGCGTTCGTTTCCCTCCCCCTTTGGTGTTCTTGGGTTTCACCGCCATGGGCTTTGCGCTACCGCTGGCGGGATTGCCATTGCGGTTCGCCTTGCCAAGACCCGTCACGCTCGGTGCCGGCATTGCCGCGCTCACAGCCGCATTGCTTCTGTGTTTCGTGCCAGCGCTTCGATTGTTTCGCGCGACCGGACAAGACCCGAGGCCCTGGCTGCCTTCCCCATTGCGGATTGTGGAAGGTCCTTATCGCTTCACCCGCAATCCGATGTACCTCGGCATGACGTTCACCCAGTCATCTCTTGGGCTTCTGTTCGACAACGTTTGGGTGCTGACGCTCGCGGCCGCATCCCTGACGTTGGTGCATTTCATCGCAGTCCGTCCGGAAGAGGCGTACCTCACGGGGGAAGTTTGGCGAGCCATATCGCCAGTACATGGCCAGCGTGCGGCGATATCTTTGAATCGCTGACCTGGGCTCGGCAGCTCCGAAGCGCTCCAGTGCCCGGCCAAGCTATCGCTATCCCTAACCGTACGGGAAACTCTGTCGTCGCCCGCGCCCTACCGAAGACGACAAGAATCTCGGTGATCCGGCAACCGTCGTGCCTGAGCCGGCGATAACCAGAATATGACCGCTTCCACCAAAATCATCGCAGGGGCTTTTTGGCATTGCGGAGGCTTACGACGTGAGGCGGTCAGGGGAGTCACGTTGGCAGAGAGGGAAGCTCCCTCCGTCACGGACTGAGGGCGGAAACGTATCGCGGGGTCGTGATACGTGCGGCGTATGTGCTTCTGAAATTCGCTTCGCTCTCGGCCAGAAGTCGACCATCGCCGTCGTTCACGTTCGGCGCGTAGTTCACCTGATTGTTGCAGAGAAATACGTGCCCCGCAGTCGAGACTGGTCTCGCAAAATTCAAATTGAAGTAGTTGATCGCCTTAATCCGCGGATGGCTCGCGAAATAGTCGAACATAAGGCCGATCCAGGTCTGCATTTGTGGTGGAGTGAGAAGGCCTGAACGCACGCCCCACTCGGCCAATAGGAATGGCTTGCCGTGCAGGGCGGCAAAGTCGTGGCTCGGATTGAGCCACTGCGCAACGTTCAGCGGATCGATAACCGGGTTGTTTGGGTCTCCGTAATCGTAGTGATCGGCGCTGATCCAGTCGACGTAGTCGTCGCCTGGGTAGTACGAGTTGATGTCGGGATCGATGCCCCAATTGGCAGCGTTTGCGGGCGCAGAGGGGAAAGTTATGGTCGTCCAAACGAATACGGCATTCGATGTGCCTTCCTCCCGAAGAAGGTCGACCGTGTGACGAGAGATGAGGCGAAAGAAGACCGGTTGACCGTACGCTTTGAGAGCTCGCCCATATTCGCGAATGTACGTGTCGAATTCGCCGGCAGCCATTTCACATCCGATGAGCTGAAGTCTCGCGGCGACGATTTCGACGTCGCTCACTTCGAGTTCACGATCGGGCTCATCCTCGCAATGAAGGCCCACGTCGCGTCGTTGCACGGCCCCGTCGATGCTGGTTCAAGCGTTTGAACCACAGCGGCACGAAACTTGCCCCAACGGTCGGCTCGGCCGAGCAGCCGTTGTGCGCCTGCTGATTGACTTTCAACGCTGGTGGGTCACAAGTGCGCACCGAGGAGGCAGTCGCCTTGGCGCGTCAACGGGTTGTCATCATCGGCGGTGGGTTCGGGGGCCTCTATGTCGCCAGAGCGCTTCAGCACCCCGCTGTTGACGTCACGCTCATCGACCGAAGCAACCATCACCTTTTTCAGCCGCTGCTGTATCAGGTCGCAACGGCGGCGCTATCGCCCGGAGACATCGCCGCACCCATCCGCGCGCTGCTCGCACAACCCAACGCCCGCGTCTTCATGGCGGAGGTTCAGGGCTTCGATCTTGCTTCGCGCCAAGTTCGGCTGACCGACGGAGAGAAAGTTCCCTATGACTACCTTGTTGTCGCTGCCGGTGCGCAAGACGCCTATTTCGGCAACGCGCATTGGGCCAAGTTCGCTCCGGGGCTCAAGTCGCTCGAGGATGCCTTGGAGCTGCGCCGACGAATCTTCACGGCGTATGAGAATGCTGAGCGAGAAAAGGACGACACTGCACGCCGCGCGTGGATGACGTTTGTCATCATTGGCGCAGGGCCCACAGGCGTTGAGCTGGCAGGTGCGCTGGCTGAAATCGCACGCCATGTTTTGGTGAAAGACTTCCGGCACATTGACTCCGCCCAGACGCGCATCGTGCTCGTTGAAGGAATGGCGCGCGTGTTGCCAAGTTTCAGCGAACCGCTTTCCGCCGCCGCGCAAGCGTTTCTGCAACGGCTTGGCGTCGAGATGAAAACGGGCGTTCGCGTGACGGACATCGACGCGGAAGGTGTGCAACTTGGCCCCGAACGCCTGGCCGCGAAAACCGTTGTGTGGGCGGCAGGCGTTCGTGGATCACCTCTCGGTGCTTTACTCGGCGCGCCACTCGATCGCGCAGGCCGCGTCCTGGTGACGCCGTTTCTCACCCTGCCCCATGACGAACGCGTTTTCGTGATTGGTGACATGGCCGCTGTGCAGGGTGAGGCAGGCTTCGTGCCCGGCGTCGCGCCGGCGGCGATTCAGCAGGGCAAACACGCAGCGAAAAACATTCTGCACTTGGTCCAGGGCGAGCCCCTCGTTCCCTTCAAATACCGGGACCGCGGCACATTCGCGGTCATCGGGCGCGGCGCCGCTGTCGGAGTCGCTTTTGGGCGCGCTTTTCGCGGCGGGTTGGCATGGTTCGCTTGGCTGGGCATCCACCTGCTGTTCTTGATTGGCTTTCGCAACCGTCTGGCCGTGTTGCTCAACTGGGCCTATTCGTACGTGACATTCCGACGAAGCTCGCGGCTGATTTATCGACTTCCCCAAGGACCAGATCCAAAGCCCCCACCAACGACAACGGCGTGAGCGCCTTGGCACCCAGGCCGATGACAGGGGCTTGATGAGGCCTTAAATGGACTTTCATGTTTTCGGCAGCCGGAACCTGGGGCGCACCCACCTCCACCGTGGACTGGTGCGAGGCCAACTATGCGCTCACCCCGTACGTGGCTGAACTGTTCAACACGCTTTCGAGCGTGGCCATCCTGGTCGCGGGGCTCTTGGGCGTCGCCCGTCACTGGAAGATTTTGGAGCGCCGTTTCCTGTTCGCGTTTGTTGGCCTTGCGCTGGTTGGGGTGGGGAGCGTGGCCTTCCACGGCACATTGCGGTTCGAGCTTCAGATGCTGGATGAGCTCCCGATGCTCTACCTGGTCATCCTCATGGTCTACATCCTCGTGGAACGTGGGCCGCAGCGAAGGTTGGGGCTAATCTTTCCGGCGGGGCTCGCTGTCTACGCCATCATCGCCACCTACCTCTGCGCCTTCACGCGCGGACCCCTTCAGTTTTGGATCTTTCAAGTGGGTTTCGGTTCGTTGGAGTTCTTCTCTCTGGTGAACGTCTATTGGGTTCAACGCAAGGCCGAGAGCGCGGCGGTCCGGCGCCTGTACTCAGTCGGAATGGGCGCCTACGCCATCGCGATCCTGGGCTGGTTCGTGGATCTCCGTTTCTGTGCGCATCTGAGCCCGTATCTGCAGCTCCACGCGTGTTGTCACGTGCTGGTGTCGATCGGGTTCTACGCGCTGCTGCTGGTCATCGCGCACGAGCGGCTGCGCGCTCTCGGTCACCAGCCATACCTGCTTCGTCTCGGTCTTCGCGCCCGGCAGCGGTCAGGCGCCCATGGATCTCCACGTTCGCCGCACGCTATTTTCTGAAGAACCTCCGCATGCCCGCCACCGCACCCAGTTCGAACCTCACGCGTCGAGAAGCCGTTCCGCCCCATGACGGCGCTGAAGCTGCGGTCCACCTGCCATCATCGCTCGCAGGGCTTGCGGTGCAGGCTGCGCGCTATCTCTTGATGAGCGGGTGGCTTGCTGTGCGCCGACCCAAAGGGGTCGCGGTCCTGGCAGGGCTCGGCGTCGTGGTCGGGAACTCGGCGACTCAGGTCGTGGCACAAGACACCTGGCAGAAGCGTCGTGAGGAGACGCGGCGTGAGCAGCGCCGTCGTGAGCAGCAGCGGCAAGCAGCTGAGCGCGAGCGTGACCGACACGAGGCCGAGCAACAGCGAGAGGCGCGCGAGGCAAAAGAACGCGAAGCGGCGCGCGAAGACAGCCCTCGAAGTCGGAGACCCGAGGGGACTGTTGCTGTTCCACCCGCGGGAATCCCCAGTGGTACCGCGGCATCTCCGGCCCGCACGCTCAACGCGGCCGAGCTCGATAAAATCTTGGTCGGAGGTTTCACGGCGAGAGAGGTCCTCCAAACGACCCGCCGAGCTTCAAGCTTTCGCGCCGAGAGGCTCTTCCTCAAGTTCCGGAACCGGCCCGCCGAGGACGTGTTCTTGTTGTCCTATGGGATGCTCTTTGTTCAAAGGGCGTATCCCCTCCCCAGAGGCGGACCGCGCCCGTTCGACATACTCACCGCTGACCCAGAGACGGCCCAACGCCTTTTCGAAACTCTGGCGAATCTGCGGCCAGGCGGACCCACGCTGCGAGATGCGCTGAAGGATTTCAATGGCCGCTTCTGAGGCGCCTACGCGCCCCGGCGCCGAGTGGTCCGCCCCAATTGCCGTGACTTCTCACGGTTCGGCGGCTCACGCAGGCGCGTTGAGCGCCTTTTGCTGTACCTGCTCGATGACCTTCTGGAAGTTCTCCTTGCCGCTCGCCTTCTCCATCGCCGCGTCCGCGGTGATGAGGCCCTGAGCCAGGAGACGCTCCAGCGCCATGTCCATCGTCTGCATCCCTTGGGCCTGGCCCGACTGGAGCTTGCTTGGGATTTGATACGTCTTCCCGTCGCGGATCATCGAGGCGATTCCGGGTGATCCGACGAGGATCTCTAGCGCGGCAATGCGTCCCTTGCCGTCTGCGGTACGGACCAACTGCTGCGCGACGATCCCCACGAGCGATTCGGCGAGCATGCCACGCACCTGCTGCTGCTCATCGGCGGGGAAGGAGTTGATCATTCGGTCGATCGTGGCCGGTGCGCTGTTGGTGTGCACCGTGCCGAAGACGAGCACGCCGAAGCTGGAGAGTTGGAGCGCGAGCTTCATCGTCTCGTTGGTGCGCAGCTCGCCGACCAGAATCACGTTCGGGTCCTCCCGGCCGGCGCTCTTCATCGCTGCCGCGAAACTGCTCGCATCGGGGCCAATCTCCCGGTGGGTAATCTGGGCCTTCTTGGGGGTGTGAACGAACTCGACCGGGTCCTCGATGGTCAGGACGTGCACGGGGCGGGTATCGTTGATGTGGTTGATCATCCCGGCGAGCGTCGTGGACTTGCCGGAGCCCGTCGGGCCGGTCGGCCAGGAGCTCCTCCAAAGATCCCTGACGAATTCGGTGTACAGGGGCTCGCGTCGGGACCTGGGCCGGTGAGGATACGGGAGCCGCGGGCGCCGCGGGAGCGGGCGCCGCGACCGCCCTGGGCGGCGATCCGGGCATGAGTGTCGGGGGAGGTGCAGCCGCGGGCGCAATCGCGGCCGCGAGAGTGATTCGCGCCTGCACCTTGTCGCCCTGCCGAGCCGCGACCACGTTGAGGGTCCCGATTCCTGCGAAGGCTCCGGACCACCGCGTGGGGGTTTCCCCCAGCGTACCGATGTCCATCCCGCACTCGGTGAGCAGGCGAAGGACATCCGCCGCCTCAAGCGTCTGCGCGCTCGCCGGACGAAAGGCAGCGCCGATCTTGATCGCAGGGACGCGTCCACCCGCAAGGCCCAGCTCGGTCACGTCGCTCTTGAGGAGCAACTGCAGAAGTTGTGCGGCAGTCATCATGGGAAGGCGAGGAAGTCGACCTGGCTCACGTGATACTTGTTGATGAGAAAGCTGTGCGATTCCCCAACGAACCGGAAGAACAGCGGGCCTTCGTTCAGGAAGTCCAAGAGCCGTGCGTGACCGGCCGGACGGATGAACTCGACCACCCCGCGCAGGCTTTCCCCATCTTCGAGAAGCAGGTCGACCTCGTGCCGACTGACGAGCTCGATGTCTGGGTCCCCCGCGGAAACTTCGGGCTCATGCGGCAGCCTGACACGCGTGACCTTCTCCCGGCTTATCAACCGGATGCTGGCCTGGCCTGGCACCCGCACTGGGAAGAAGTCGTCTGGTCCATTCAGCACATCCTCGACCCGCTCGCTGCCGTGATGGCCAGCCGCGTTCTTGGCGAGAAAGAGCTCTACCGCTTGCCACTGACCGGACGTGAGCTTCAGCTCCAGCCGGACGTTGTCCTTGGGAACGTTGACGTCGATCACGTGCCGCAGCATATCGCCGGAATGAGCTCCGGCGAAGTGCGACGTCGTCGCAAAGCACGCCCCGATCGGCATAGGGGGTCAAACAAAAACGGCCTGAGCGCGTGAGCACCCAGGCCGTCGGAACGTTGCAGCGAACTCCCTGTCGGCGAACAACGCCGCTTAGTAATCCATGTCCTCGCCGCCGTAGTCGGGCATACCGCCACCGCCCGCTGAACCGCCCTTGGACTTCTTCTTGGGCTTCTCGGCGATAATCGCCTCGGTGGTCAGCAGCAGAGATGCCACCGACGCCGCGTTCTGCAGCGCCATCCGGGTCACTTTGGTCGGGTCGATGACGCCGGCCTTTTCCAAGTCTTCGAAGACTTCTGTGCGTGCGTTGAAACCAAACGCGCCTTTGCCCTCGAGCACTTTGTTGGTGACGACAGCACCCTCAAGGCCCGCGTTGAAGACGATTTTGCGAATCGGTTCTTGAAGCGCACGTTTGATGATGTCGACGCCGAACGCTTCGTCGTTTTGCAGCTTGAGCTTCTCCAGAGCCGGCAAGGTGCGCAAGTACGCAACGCCACCGCCTGGCACGATGCCCTCTTCCGCCGCCGCCCGCGTCGCATGCAATGCGTCTTCCACGCGCGCCTTCTTTTCCTTCATTTCCGTTTCGGTCGCCGCGCCGACATTCACCACGGCAACGCCACCCACGAGTTTCGCCAGACGTTCTTGCAACTTCTCGCGGTCGTAGTCGCTGGTGGTTTCATCGATTTGGCGACGCATCAACTTGATGCGGCCCTGGATGTCGTCCTTCTTGCCGGCGCCATCGATGATGGTCGTGTTGTCTTTGTCGATGGAAATGCGCTTCGCACGGCCCAAGTCCGACAACGTGAGGTTCTCGAACTTAATGCCCAAGTCCTCTGAAACGACCTGAGCGCCCGTCAAAACGGCAATGTCCTTGAGCATCTCTTTTCGGCGGTCACCGAATCCCGGCGCTTTGACCGCGCACACGTTCAACACGCCGCGGATTTTGTTCACGACCAGCGTCGCGAGCGCCTCGCCTTCGATGTCTTCGGCGATGATGAGCAACGGTTTTCCAGCGCGGGCAACCTGCTCGAGAACCGGAACCATGTCTTGCATGGCGCTGACTTTTCGCTCGCTGATGAGCAAGTAGGCGTCTTGAAGTTCCGTCGTCATCCGTTCGCGGTTGGTGACGAAGTACGGGGAGGCATAGCCGCGGTCGAACTGCATGCCTTCCACCACTTCGAGCGTCGTCTCCAGGCCCTTGGCCTCTTCGACGGTGATGACGCCCTCTTTGCCGACCTTTTCCATCGCCTCGGCCAAGATGTTGCCGATCGTCTCGTCTCCGTTCGCCGAAATGATGCCGACCTGCGCAATCTCTTTGTGGTCTTTGGTGGGCTTGGACAACTTCTTGAGCTCGGCGACGACCACTTCGACTGCCTTGTCGATGCCTCGCTTGAGCTCCATCGGGCTGTGACCGGCAGCCACCAGCTTGAGGCCTTCTTCGTAGATGGCACGCGCCAACACGGTGGCCGTTGTCGTTCCATCGCCCGCCTTGTCGGAAGTCTTGCTGGCGACTTCCTTCACCATCTGTGCACCCATGTTTTCGAACCGGTTGGCCAGGTCGATTTCTTTGGCGACCGTCACGCCGTCTTTGGTGACGGTCGGCGAGCCAAACGATTTCTCGATGACCACGTTGCGGCCCTTGGGCCCAAGCGTGACGGCAACTGCGTCGGCAAGGATTCGAACTCCGCGCAAAATCGCTTCGCGCGCATCCTGATGGAAAAAAATCTCTTTCGCAGCCATTGCAACCTCCAGAAATAACTTGGTTTTACAAAATTTGAGGCGTTAGCACTCAGCCCCTGCGAGCGCCAACCTAACCGTCGCGCTCAGGAAGTCAATGGGAAGCCGGCAGCCGAGCGTCTGGCGCACCTCACTGAGCGAAGCGCACCAGTGTTAGCAGGCTGTCGAAAGAAAGCGGCTTCTGAAGCACCATCGCGACTCCCTTGCGGAGCGCCTCTTCACTGATGGCGTCGGTCATGTCGGCCGACATCAAGATGACTGGGATGGCGGCGTGACGTGGATCTGACTTGAGCATTTGCGTGAGTTGAATCCCATTCATGTGCGGCATTCGATAGTCGGCGATGACGAGATTCACTTTTTCGCGTTCCAACACGTCTTGAGCTTGCAGCGCGTCCGCAGCCGAAAAAACGCGCATGCCGTTCTTCTCCAAATACCGCGAGAGAAGCGCGCACAGCTCAACGTCATCGTCCACGACCAGGATGTTCACGCCAGGGCCCGCGTCACCCTACCGCATTTCCCGCTGCACCCAGCAGCTCGAACAACTGCTCCACCGTATTACTGGCCAGAGCGCGCTGAGATGGAGACGTCACGATGGGACGCTATGGCCGCCTGGGCAAGTCGCATGCCACAGGAGTTCAAGCGCTTGAACTCGCCCTCGCTCGGAATATCTAGGCTCGCTTCGCCGCAGAGCACGCTTCACTCAAAAAAAGCACGTACGCCAGCGCGCCAGGTTCACGCGACCGAGTCGGCTTTAGGAGAGCTTCGGCATCCGCCTGCCCTTGTGCGCCGACGGCGCCGTCCCACCCGCGAGCGGTTTGTAAGGGAAGTACAGCGCACGCACAAAGCGCGTGAAGACGTGCCGTTCGTCCCAGCGCTGACGGGCCAAACCATAAACGCCCGGGGCGTGCGCCTCACGCTCGGTGAACGCATCCAAGAACTCGCGCTCGCTGTAGATGGCGAACACTTCATCGACGCGGCCGCGCGTGCCATACGTCGGCAACATCAGTTGATAGACGTCGTCTTGCTCCTTTTGGGTGAACGCAAGGCGTGCAATGGCATGTGCCATTTCATGAATCATCAGTGCGCGCTCATTCTCAAGCGCCTGTGCGAGCAGTCCTATCCGTGCGTGAGGCCAGGTGGGGTGGTCCCAAAACAGGCCTGATGCGCCTGCCGACGCATGCTTGGGAAATCCGAGACTCGCCATCTGCCGCCCTGAAGGCACAATGTCGACCCGAATGGGGCGTGCGATGGCCAAACGGTCGACCAGCTGAGGATTTCCCTCCAGCTGCTGCACAACTTCGTCGCGAACTTTGCTCTCCAGCGCAGCAGAAACCCCATGCGCATCGAGCAGCAGCTTGTCGTTCGCGTATTCCGTCGCCCGGGCGCGACCATTTGCCGGCGGTCGACGTTCGAAGACTTCGAACGCATCACCGGTGCGAAGCAAGTCGAACGCGAACAGCGGCAGTCGACGCCCCGACTCGGGCTCGAGCGGCGAAGTCTCGGGACGCAGGGCCTCGCTGCGCATTTGACTAGAACGGGACTTCGTCGTCCCCGTCGTTGCCGCCATCGCCGGACATGGGGCCGCCGCCACCCTGCCGCGCCATCTCGGCTTCGATGACCGCAAGCAGCGCTCTTTCTTTCTCGTGAAAGCGCGCCTTCGAAGGGTCGCCCAGCGAGCGTCGTGCACCGTTGGCGTAGAACTCAAGGTCTTGAATGCTTGCGCCCGCTATCTGCGCGCCCTTGCTACGACCGTAAGGAGGAAAAACAGACGGCGGCTCACCAGGGGTGTAGTACGCGCCACCGGCAGCCGGCCGCCGCTCGGGCTGAGAGCCGATGCTCAGCTCACCCAGTTGCAAACTGAAGCCATCGTCGGTGCGGGTTGCCGTTCCCACGCGCACCTGCTCGGTACTGCCGTCACTGCGTCTTACCGCCACCGTCACCGCGTAGTTTTCGTCGGGCACATTGGCGCTCTGTCACCGGTGGTGCCCATGTGTCAACCCCGCTTCCTTTGGTGCCGTGAGCCGCATCAGCCTAGGCAGAGAAACCCACCGGGGAGCATTGCTTGCGGCACTCCCAAGTCATTCTTCGTCAGACAGCTCGAATCCGAGGGCTGCTGCGGCGTACTCCGTTTGAAGTCCTGGGTCGGCTTCGATTCGCGCGGCAACTGACTGGCGCGCGCTCAAAGGAAGCCTCTTCACCCCAAGGAGAAACTCCGAGTCTCCCTGGGTCAACAAGTTCGCCTTCACGAATTGGTGAGCAACCCTTTTTCGGACGGACGCATCTCGGCCGAACACGGTGAGTCGTGCGTGCTCTTGCCTGAACATGAAATCAATCAAGTGTGGACGCTCGACGAGCTGTCCAAAAACGTAGAGGCCTTCTCCATGCTGGAGCTTCTGCGAAACAAAAATCATATCCTGGAGTGACAACTTCTTCCCTGCGAACTTGATCCGCTTTGAGCTCACGGGCGAAGTCGTTGATGACGACAATCTTGTCGATCCCTGGAAAGAGCATTGCAGCGCCGGCGACGCTCATCGTCATCGCCAACGAATCGTGGTGAGAAGCCAACCGGCTTGGGTCGCAATTCAGATGCGTCGCAAGCTCTCGCCTGGAGATCGCCTCGACTTCATCAATTTGCGAGAAAAGCGCTGACGGCTGACACGCTCGAATCGGCCAAAGCGTGTCCATCTCGAGAAGCGACGCGATTTCGGCAATCGCGTCTCCTATCTGGCGTGGAGACAGGTCGCCTACGCGGGCATCAAAAGGCAGCGCCTTCGCATTCCTCCGCCACTGCGCAACCGCGCTCGCCGACACCGGCGAAAACCCGGGAGCAGGATGTGCAACCGCGTACTCTGCCGCCGGCCGAAGAGCCGCTGGGGGAAGACCTTTGAACAGGACTGGAGAAGGAGCGAGGCGCATCGTTACCGATAGATCTCAATCGGCGGTGCGCTCGACTTCAGAACCTCAGCACCGGCGGAGGCAATATTGATCAACCGGCGCGCGCGGAGCTCTGGCACTATCTGCTCTTGCTCCGGAGTAAGAGCGGCGGCTTTCTCAAGAATGACTCTGGCCTCCGCTACGTCTCCGAGGGTCGCTCGAATCTGCACGATGGCAGTCAAATTGTCGGAATCGGACTCGTCCAGTTTGGCGACGGTGTCGTTAGCGCGAGAGACGTCTCCTAGCGAGGCGTAGAGCTGGCCGATCTCCCTCAGTCGTGGTTCACGATAGTACCCAGGCCGCTCAACAGCATGGGAAGCCGCTTGAAGTGTCGCGCCTGCGTCGCTGACGTCTCCGAGCGCAAGCTGCACTCGAGCGATCTCTACGAGGAGGCGCGGGCGTTCCCACCCCGTCCGCTCAGCAACCCTCGCCGCCTCGCGAAGAGCGCTTCTGGCGAAGTCAGCCTCTTTCAGCATGACATGGCTTTGCGCGATCGCGCACCACAACGAAGACCGTGTTTGCAGCACTCCTTTCATTCGTTGAAGGGCGGTCTTGGCTTCCTGTAGAGCCGCTCGCGCTGAACCGGCGTCTCCGAGACGAGCGTACACCCGGGCGATCTTGACAATCTCCCATAGGCGCTTGCCTGCCTCTTCTGGTAGGTGTTGGGCGGCTTCCTCGAGAGCAGCTTTGGCGTCGCTGTTGTCGCCCAGCAGGGCGTGAACATCCGCCATCTTGGTCGAGAATTCCGCACGATTGCCGAGAGAGGTCGGTCTTTCGGTGAGAGTGACCTTTACCACTTCAAGCGCAGCTCTCGCTGCGGGGCCATCCTTGAGGGTGGCGAAAACTTCGGCGATGGGAATCATGGCGCCCGCGCGTCGCCACCCACGTCTGAGGTTTCGTGCGCCGGTGGCTGCGTCTTGTAGCGTCGCTTTGGCGGTGTTGACGTCGCCGATCGATGCATAGATTCGAGCGGCTTCGGTCATGACGTGAGTAAACTCCCCCCGGTTAGAAAGCGGCGATGCCTGAACGGCCTCGGCGACGCAAGCTGAAATCCACTGGCGGAGCGGCGACGGAAGGGGCAGGACAGCCCTGTCGAGAGCCGCAGCGATACACGCCAACTCCGTGGAGAAGGCATCGTGATCCCGGGCGATCTCAACGGCCGCCGCCGTCGTTTTGCTTGCGAGGGTCTTCAGCGCGACAACACCCTGTTCAGGTGCATTTTGGTGCGCCAGCAGCGAATGCATTCGTCCAAAGATGCCCGCGACCACACCCTGGGCTGCGTTTCTCGAAGCACCTTCGGGAAGGGCGCTAACCTGCTCGCGCAGGTAGGCCTCGAGCGTGTCCGGGGTGTGGCCGATCGCCTCCGCGGCGAGCTCCACTGCTGGATTTCTACGGACCTTCACTGAATCCATCGCGCACTGCCTCCACAAGAAGTAGGCCCAAATTATCGGTCATCGCGGATTCGGGTTGCGTTTCGGGTCAGGTTTGATCGGTAGACCCTGTGGCCGTTGAGTCGGCGCTGCGCTTGCTTCGCCGCGATCGGTCGAGTTCTTGAGCTTGGCCAGGCGGTTTCACTACCCCGCGCAAATCAAATCAATCGTCACGTTGACGTCGGCGGCCCGGCGCGCGCACTGGTTCTGGAACTGAATCCTTGCGGGGCGGCCTCCGAATTTGGGCTCGTAGCGAATGCCACCGTTGGTGAGTGTGCACAAGTCGACGCTGCCGCCCCCACGTTCGATAGCGACGCGCAAGAGGCGCGGGTCAGGGGCCGACATGATTTCAACGCTCTGTCCCAACGTTGCCAAGATCGCGATGCGCAAGAGGCTGTCTCGGTACGAGGCGCTGCAAATCGAATCCAGGTTTTCCAGTTCGGGGTCGAACAGCGCCGCCATTGCACGGTGCCTGTAGCCGCCTTGTAGCGAAGTGATGCAATCCGCGTTTTGCACGCGCCCACTGATGACGACCTCCTCGGCGCGCTTGTCACTGACCGCCACGGGGGCAATCGCCGCCCAGAGCACCTCGCGCGCGGCGCCGTTGCCATCCACGAGATTGCGAAACACGTTGGCATATTCGCTGACAGGCGTGAGTTGAGCAGCGCCCTGCGTGCAGGTGGAAACGTTCGGATCAACACCCACCCGAACGTCCGATGGGTAAGGCGGCATTTCGCTGCAATCGTCTTCGTCTGAAACGACCACGACCAAAAGCCGCGCGCCGTCGCGCAAGAAACCCTGGTTGCCATCCTGCGCCGGCGGCGTGTCGATGAGCGGCGCCGTCAGTGCCCGCCGAACAACTTCGAACGGCGTTTCCTGGGTGCTTCCGCTCGTGCCTTGCTGAACCAGCGCGCTAAACTTGGTCACGACGTCTGGATCGCTGCCGCTGAGAATCCGTTCGCCGCTGAGCGGAACAGCCTGAAGCCTTCCGGCCTGCGAGGCGTAGTCGTTCTCAAAGAAGCCACCGCCAATGGGATGCCGGTACGCGCTCGTGGTGATCACGCCAAACTGAAAGTCTTGCTCCAAGCCGCTTCCCTGACGCAGCGCACTGACGAAAGAGCTGAGTTCGCTGGCGACGGCGGCCTGCTCCTCCTCCATCGAGCCGGAGTTATCGATGACGAACAGGATGTCCGTCTTCTGCTTCGCCGACACCGGCGCCACTTGCGCACATGACTCTGGCAGCGTGGAATCCTGCGCGGATACGGGCGATCCACAGTCGCAATGCACTAAGGCGACAGCCCCCAATAGACCCATCCACCCGCTCACTGTGCGTGTCATATCTGCTCCGGTTGCGATTCCCCGTCAGCTTCGCCTGGCATAGCCTTGACGAAGCCCGTTTCTGTCTTAACTGAGAACAATGCGCGCTTTCTTTCCGCAAAACCGTTTGGATTGCTAGCTTAGAGCAGGGTCGCTACAGAACTGGAAGCAGAACAAGCCCCAAGTGCAGTTAAGAAGCAAAGCAGTCAAGATCGGAGTCGCCACGGAATGTCGGACGAAAAGAAAAAGTCAGGCCAAGGCGCCACAGCGATGGCCGCAGCCATGGCTCCCCCCAGCGCCGTGAACAAGGAGGACATTCCTCAAGTTCTCCCGATTCTTCCTTTGCGCAATTCGGTGTTCTTTCCGGGCGGTGTTCTGCCACTGGCGGTGGGGCGTCAGAAGACCATTGCGCTTATCAAGGACGCCGTGCGCGACGACCAGGTCATTGGCGTCGTCACCCAGCGCAAGGCCGAAGAGGAAGATCCAGGCGCTGCAGATCTCTACGCCATGGGCACCGTCGCCCGCATCGTGAAGTTGCTCAAGATGGGCGAAGACAATTATTCGCTCGTCGTCCAAGGGCTTGCGCGCTTTCGTGTGTCCGAACTCGTGCAAGAGGCGCCCTACCTCAAAGCGCGCGTCGACGCGGTGGAAGACAAGACCTCCGCGGAGAACGTCGAAGTCGAAGCGCTGGGCATCAACCTCAAGAAGCTCGCACGCGAAGTCATTGAGCTCATGCCGGAATTGCCGGCCGCCGCGACCGAGCTGGTCGAAAGCATCACGCACCCAGGCCATTTGGCTGACCTGATTGCGGCCAACGTCGATGTTCCCATCGAGGAAAAGCAGGCGGTCCTCGAAACGGTCGACCTCAAGGCACGCATGAAGTTGGTGCTGGAACTGCTCAACCGCAAGCGCGAGATTCTCAAGCTGTCGAACAAGATCGATTCAGCAGTCAAAGGCGAGATGTCCAAAACCCAGCGCGAGTACTACCTGCGCCAGCAGCTCAAGGCGATCAAGGAAGAGCTTGGCGAGATGGGTGAAGAGGAAGAAGAGCTCGACGAACTCCAAGAGCGCCTGAAGAAGGCGGGCCTGCCGCCCGAAGTCGAAAAGGTCGCGACGAAGGAGCTCAACCGCCTCAAGACGATTCCTTCGGCCTCCAGCGAGTACACCGTCGCGCGGACGTACCTCGATTGGATCGCCGACCTGCCGTGGAGCAAACAGAGCGAGGATAACCTCGACATTGAGAACGCCCGCAACATCCTCGACGCCGACCACTACGGCATCAAGAAGGTCAAGAAGCGCATTCTCGAATATCTCGCCGTTCGAAAACTCAAGAACGACATGCGCGGTCCCATCCTTTGCCTCGTGGGTCCTCCAGGCGTCGGCAAAACATCGCTGGGGCAGTCCGTCGCAAAGGCCCTGGGGCGAAAGTTCGTGCGCCTGTCTTTGGGTGGCGTGCGTGACGAAGCTGAAATCCGTGGTCACCGGCGCACCTATGTGGGCGCCCTCCCCGGTCGTTTCATCCAGAACATGAAGAAGGCGGGGATGCGTAACCCCGTCATGATGCTGGATGAGATTGACAAGCTTGGGGCCGACTTCCGGGGTGACCCCTCGGCGGCGCTGCTCGAAGTGCTTGACCCAGAACAGAACAGCACGTTCTCTGACCACTACATCGACGTCGCATTCGACCTGTCGAAGGTTTTGTTCATTGCCACGGCGAACCAGCTTGACCCGATTCCTGGGCCACTGCGTGACCGCATGGAAATCATCGAACTCTCTGGCTATACGTTTGAAGAGAAGCAGGAGATCGCACGCATCCATCTGATTCCCAAGCAGCTGCGGGAACACGGCATTTCGGGCGAGCTCCTTTCCATCGAAGACCAAGGCTTGCTCACCATCGTTCAAACGTACACGCGCGAAGCGGGTGTGCGTAACTTGGAGCGTCGCATCGCAGACGTTTGCCGCGCAGTCGCGGTCGACGTCGCCGGTGGCAAAACCGACAAGCAGGTCATCACCCCCGAACGTGTGAAGGAAATTTTGGGGCCAGAGCAGTACTACTCTGAAATCGCTGAACGGACCGAAGTGCCCGGCGTGGCTACAGGCTTGGCCTGGACGGCGGTCGGTGGTGACTTGCTCTTCATCGAAGCCACCAAAATGTCCGGCAAAGGCGGCTTGACGCTCACCGGCCAGCTTGGCGACGTGATGAAAGAGTCAGCGCAAGCGGCACTGTCATATCTGCGCAGCAAGGCCGACGCGCTGGGTGTGCCCGCCAACTTCCTCGAGAAGACGGACATTCATATCCACTTCCCGGCGGGCTCTATCCCCAAGGATGGGCCTTCGGCGGGCGTCACCATTCTCACCGCGCTCACATCGTTGCTCACAGGCATACGCGTGCGCAGCGACACGGCGATGACCGGTGAGGCCACCCTGCGTGGCTTGGTGCTCCCCGTTGGCGGCATCAAAGAGAAGGTGCTGGCGGCGCACCGCGCCGGCATCAAGCGGGTCATTCTTCCTGAGCGTGTGAAGAAGGACTTGGTCGACGTTCCAGACCAGGCCAAGAAGGAACTTGAGTTCATCTTCGTCACGCACATGGATGAAGTCTTGAAGGCCGCCCTCGAAAGCGATCCTTTCAAGTCGCCTTCCTCCGCGGGAACCGGTGGTGAAGGTGCCAAGGCTCCCGAGGTCGCGCCCGAAATCAGAGCCTAGACCAACCCAGAAGCTTCACCTGCCCCGTTGTAGTAGTTGGGGCGGGTGTTCATGGTTGTCCATCCTCACTTTCACGCGCGCCGCACAGGCGTGACACGACACGTGGAATCGGTTGTTCGAGCGTTGGGCGCGCACTTCACCGCGCGAGCCTTGGGCTGGGCATTGTCGCGGCAAACACCTCGGTTAACCTGGACGGAGTTCTGGGGACAGCTGCGCGCGGGTACAGTCGTTTGGCACGCGCATCGCAACCTTGAACTGTTGATGGGGCTGTTGGTGCGCGCCCTCACCCGGCGGCTGCGCGTGGTCTTCTCCCGGCACTCCGCCAAACCGGCCAGCCGCTACACCCGTTTCTTGGCGCAGCGTGCTGATGCCCGCATTGCGTTGACTGAGCAGGTGCGGACAGGCCTTGGTCTTTCCGCCGAAATCGTTCCGCATGGCGTCGACTTGGACGCCTTTCGGCCACTGGTGGACCGTGCCCAAGCGTGGAGAGCGCTCGGACTTGGGGGGCGCTTCGGCATCGGCGTCGTTGGACGCATTCGGCCGGACAAGGGGCAAGGCGACTTCGCAGAAGCCATTGCCCCCCTCCAAAAGTCACACCCAGACTGGACGCCCGTGCTTGTCGGGGGCGTCCGCCCAAGGGACGAAGCGTTTCGGAACACCCTGCGCCTCCAGCTGCCCCGCTTGCAGTTTGTCGGTGAAACAGAATCACCAGAACGCTGGCTCGCGGGGCTTTCGATTGTCGTTCACCCGTCTCACGACGAGGCCTATTCCATGGTGCTGCTGGAAGCGATGGCCTCTGGTGCATGTCTCGTTGCTTCAGACCTTCCCAACATGCGTGCGGTTATCGCAAACGGCGACACTGGGTTTCTCTTTCCGCCTGGCGATGTGATGGGGCTGCGCAAACTGCTTGCGCGACTCCTGGACAATCCTGACGAGGTCGACAAGGTGGGTCGCGCTGCTGCCGCCGCGGCAAGAGCGCGCTTTGGCGTTGCGACCGAAGCCACCGCCTTGGCGCAGGTTTACCGGAAAGTGATTTCTGCCTAATGCTCCGATCGGAACGCAGTGATCCGAGCGAGGCGGCAGAGACCGAAGCGAGACGGCGCAGACCAGGAGCGTGCAGCGCAGGCGTGCCCGTCGGCACGTCGAGCAGCGCAAGCGACGAGGGTGCGCGTCGCAGCGAGAGGATCGGCCGCCGCAGCAGTGTCAATACGGTCGGGTCGGTGCATTGATGCGCGTCCTGCACCTCATCGCCAGCCCCTTTTGGTCGGGCCCAGCAGAGTCGATTGCTGAACTCGCACTCGCCCAGCGTCAACTCGGCTGTGAGGTCTCTATCGCCGTGGACACGCACCGTCGCGATGCCCCAGCGGAGGAGGACATCCATCCCCAGTTGGAGCGGCGAGGCCTGCTCAGCCCGTCAGGGCTTGTCCTGTCGGTAAAGTCCTGGCCGCTGGCCTGGTGGCGCGACGCTCGGCGGCTCGCACGCCTGAACGTCGACATCGTCCACGCGCATTTCTCCCACGACGCATGGCTTGCTTCGTTGGCCAAGCCGGCAGGCGCAGCCGTGGTTCGCTCGATTCATTCGCGCCGTGCGCTGCAGGGTTGGCTGCCCAAGGCTGCGGCCTTCACCGTCTACGCCGCCGACGCACGGTCCCACCTGCCTCGGAAAGTCCCGAGCATTGTGCTGCCGCCCCTGGTGTCCGCAGCCTTTCAACCACCGACAGACCGCAGCGCGCAGCGGCAAGACCTGGGGATTGTCGGCAAGCCCGTCATTGGCATGGTGTCCACGTTCCAACCCTCAAGGCGGCATGCGCTGGGACTTGCCGCATTTGCACAGCTTTCCGCGCGCCATCCTGACGCGCGTTTCGTCCTGGTGGGTGACGGTGCACTCGCCGCAACATTGCGCCGCCAGGTCGACGCGACGGGTCTTTCATCCCACGTGACGTTTGCCGGCTATCAAACCGGCGAACGCTTCGTCCGTTGGCTGCAGGCGCTCGATGAAGTTTGGATTTTGGGACTCGGCAACGATTTCGCCGCCCGCGCCGCGGTGCAAGCCCGGGCGTGCGGCGTCCGAGTCATCGGCGTGCATGAAGGTGCATTGCCCGATTGGGCCGACGTCACACTCGATTCCCCAAATGTGGACCTGCTCGTGCGCGCCTCGAACGACAAAACTCGTCGCGCGCTCGACCTTCCGTGCACAGACACTGTCGCGAGAGAGATCATCGCGCTTTACCAAAAGGCCAAAGGCCTCCCCGCGGATGAAGAACCCGGCGCTTAGGCGCTGCGAATAAAGGCGTCCCGATCTTCTGGTTTCAAAGGCGTGCCCACTTCGATGAGCGGTCGGAACTGTGCTTCGGTCGGATCGTATCCGAAGACCTCGCCGGTCTCGATTTTGTAAACCCAACCATGCAGGCGCAGTTTGCCGCGGGCGAGGCGGGCCGCGACAGAGGGATGCGTCCTCAGGTTTTCGATCTGCGCCAAGACATTCTCTTGAACGACGATGTTCGTCTTCTGCTCGGAGGTCGCGTGCGGGTACTTTTCCTCAACAATGCGCTTCGTGATTTCGGCATACTCGAGCCACTGCGCCACGGCTGGCAGGCTTGTGAGCGGTGGCCCCAACAGCGCTTTCATTGCGCCACAGTTGGAGTGCCCACAAACAATGATGTCTTTCACATCCAAGACGTGAATCGCGTACTCGATGGTGGCCGCTTCGCCACCCCGATGCCCCGCAGGTGGCACGATGTTCCCTGCATTCCGGAGAATGAAAATGTCGCCTGGTTCGGTCTGGGTGATGAGCGCCGGGTTGATGCGCGAGTCCGCGCACGTGATGAACAACGTGTCCGGATTCTGCACTTCGGCCAGTCGCTCGAACAACTCGCGATGCTTTCCGAAAATCTCATTCTGAAACTTGTGAACGCCTTCTACTAACTTTTGCAAGATGGACCTCGAGGTTGCTGCAAAGGGGTAACTCGTCACGGGAGTTTCGCCAGCCACAGTCACGACTGCGGCCCGCGATTGACGGCTTCAACGGATGTCGGGAACGCTAGCCCGGGTTCGGCGGAGGGACGTGAACGTCGCGGGCGGGCGCCTGTGGCGGTCCCAAGACATCGCCATGCCCGCACTGAGCGTCGCCGGTTGCAACCCAGCGCAAGTGCTTCGGCAGAAGGCCGTGGACAACGTCCTCCTCTTCGCCTTCCCCAGATGCATCCGCCATGGACTCTCGATCGCTGTCAGACATCGGCATCGATGAGATCGGCCGATCGTTGCCATCGGCGAATAAGAATGCCCTCGCCGTCGACAACGGGACAACCAGCATCAGGAGTGCGAAGAACACGCTCTTCATTCTGGGGCTATGTTCGCGAATTTCTTGCCCGCATTCAAGCCGTCGGCAGCAGAAGCATCGCGACCGGCTCGATCCGATCTCAGCCACGTCGTGGGGGCGGTGCTCATTGTGACCGGTGTGGCGATGACCCAACGAGGCCCCTCGCTCGCGGCTTCTTCAGCACAGGTTCTCCCCTACCCTGGTAGTGTCGAGCCCTGATGAACCCAGAGGAACTCGAGGCGCGGGCGGATCGCGCTCGTCGCCGGGGAGAAGTTTCCGAGGCGCTCATGCTGTACCGACAACTCGCCGAAGCTTTTCCCGGGGAAGCCCGATATTCGGAGAAGGTCGCTCTGCTGTCGGAGAATCTGCAACCTTTCGAACTCCAGAGTCCGCGAACGGCGATGAGGCCCGTGGAGAGTTTTCGTTCCGAGACGCCTCAACAGGAAGGCGAACGGCTTTTCACCATGGGTGACTTCGCCGGTGCAGCCGCGGCCTATCGCCGCGCGCTCCACGATCAGCCTGGCAACCAACTCGTCCGGGAGCGCCTGGAAGAGCTCTATCGACTCGCCCTGGTCGCACCTCGAGTCGGGGTTGCGCGAGGTGCGCTGCCGGCAGACCCAGAAGCAAGACTCAAGGCCGTTCTCGACCGCATCGCCTCCCGGCGGCGAATTCGGAAAGGCGCTTAGCCGTGCTCGCGCCCGCTGACTCGACCAAACGCGAAACCCTGGGGCGCTATCGACTGGCGCACGTCCTGGGCACCGGCGGGATGAGTGTGGTCTACGAAGCCCATGACCCGTCGCTCAACCGCACTGTGGCCATCAAGGTGCTGCACCCGCACCTGGCACACAACCCGGACGCCCGACGACGTTTCGTCAACGAAGCCCGTGCCGTCGCCCGCCTGCGGCACCCGCACATTCTCGAAGTTCACGATTTTTCGGACGACACGGACGGCGAAGCTTTCTTGGTCACCGAAGTCATTCGGGGCCAGACGCTGCGCGAATGGGTACACGAAACAACTCTCGCCCTCCCCGAGCTCGCCGCCATTGTTTTCCGGCCCATCGCGCTGGCTTTGGCCGCCGCCCACGACGCCGGGGTGATTCATCGCGACATCAAGCCCGAGAACGTCATGGTGTCTCAGTCCGGTGACATCAAGCTCATGGACTTTGGCATCGCCAAAGCACTCGACACGGGCGAGCACCTCACCCAAACCGGAACGCTGGTGGGTTCTCCAGCGCACATGGCGCCAGAAATCATCGCAGGACAACCCGCTGGCGCTGCCGCCGATGTTTTCTCGGCCGGTACAGTCCTCTACTGGCTGACGACGGGCGAACTGCCTTTTCGAGGCGCAAACACGCCAGCCATTCTCCAAAGCATTGTCACGGGTCAGTACGCGAGTCCGCGCAAACGGGCCCAGGCACTTTCTGCCGAACTCGAAGCCGTTATCGCCAAGGCGCTTCAGAAGGATGCCTCGCAGCGCTTCGCAACTGGCGCAGATTTGCTGCGTGACCTCGACGCGGCACTCGCTGCAAGTGGTGTCTCAGACCCTTCAAGCGAGCTGGCCGGTTGTCTGGCAGACCCTGAAAGCTGTGGCCGCGCCCTGCGCGAGCGCCTCGTCGCGCTGCGACGAGAACGCGCGCAAACGGCGCACAAGGCAGGGCGAAGCGCGCAAGCCCTTCGCGAGTTGGACCTTCTTTTCGGGCTGGCTCCAGACGACCCTTCTGGACGCGCGTTGCTGGCCCGAATGCAGCAGCGGCAGCGGTGGAAACAAGGCGCGATCGCGTTGGCGGCGATTGCATCCATCGGCCTCGGACTCGTTTTTCTGACTCAACGCTTGCCACTCGCCCAGCACGCGGTGAACGCGCTTCCTTCGACTTCTCCGGTCACCACCGAGGCGCCTGCCCCGCGTTACATCGCTCGCACCATCGCTGACTCTCTACCGGCAGAACCTCAGGCGGAGCCCAAACGCGATCTGGCACCCTCCAGCGTTCCGGCATCTGTGCAGGTTCAAATCTTGGTCAGACCCTTTGGCACACTTAGCGTCGATGGACAGCCAACCAGCGACGACGCCTTGGCGCGGCATCAGCTTGCGCTTTCACCGGGCTCTCATCGGGTCACCGTGAGTTGTACTCTCTGCGAGGACGTCACCGAGGTCATTGTGGTGAAGCGCCAAGGCGACAACATGTTTCGACTCCGCACGCAGTTGAGAGCCGCCCAGTTGGCCTTTCGCTATACCCCCCCGGATGCGCGCATCTCCGTCGGCGGCGACACGAAGACCGCTTTGGAAACGGAGACGCGCCCCTTCGAAGTGACCTCGCCAAAGGGCCCCACGCGTCTGATGCACCGCGTGCACTACCGCGTGTCGGCGCCTGGCTTCGAGCCCGAGGAACGCGACGTGCAGATTGAGCCTGGGAAAGTCACCGTGCTAACGGGAGCGCTTCGAGAACGTGTTCGATGACCGCTTTCTTCGCAGGGCTCATGTTGACGCTCGCTGCCATCCCGGCGGACTTGGCCGCTTTGCGCGCCGCGTATGACTTTGGCCGCTATGACGAAGTCAGCGAAAAGGCGGAACCCCTCTTGAGCGACGCGGCACTCACCGATGCCGAGCAAACCGAAGTTCTCACCTATGCCGCCCTCGCCGCTTTCAACCGTGGCGCGACAGGAGATGCTGAACGCATTTTCGCCACACTCCTGCGACTGGCGCCGGACCACGCGTTGGATCCCTTTCTCGCGCCTCCACCAGCACTTCGCCTGTTTGAGTCTGTCCGGGCCTCACTTTCTGACGCTTTGGCACAGCGCCGAAAGGACCTTGCCCAAGCCCAGGCCGACCGAGATCGCGAATCCGAGCGTGCGCGCAATGCCGTCCAAGCTTCCGAAAAGGAGCGCCTCGAAAACCTGGCACGCGCCAGTGCCAGGCGAATTGAAAAGCGGAGCCTTTGGGTCAACTTCGTCCCATTTGGTGTGGCCCAGTTTCATCAAGGGCGCGTCGCCTCGGGAACCGCTTTTGCGGTGGTCCAAGGTCTGCTCGCCGTCGCGAGTCTGACGACTTTTTTCGTGTACCAAGGGCTCCACGAGACGCGCCAATTCCCTGCCGACAACACCGGTCTGGGTGGAAGTGGCGTGGTGACGTTGTCGGGGATTCCCGTCGAACGACGTGCGTTCGCTGAGCGACTGCGCGCTGCGAACCTGGGCACCACCACGGCGCTCTATGGCACCTGGGCCATCGGCACGACTGAAGCGTTGCTTCACCACAGGGGCGAAGTCGAAGTCCCCGTGGCGGCCGGCAATAATCCAGCGACACTGTCGGTCGCATTTTAGGAGTACGTCGTGTCACGCCTCGAAGTTCGTCAGCCCAGCGGTGCCTCGACACGCATCGAGCTCACCCGCGCGCTCCACAGTGTGGGGTCTGCTCCCGACAACGACATCGTCCTTGAAGACACTTCTTTGCCGGCCACAGTGTTACATCTGGAGGCCACCGGTGCCGGCTATCAGGCCGTTTCGCACGTTGGCAAATTTCGCGTCGCGGATCGCACCCTCTCGCGACGTCTTCTCGAAGAAGGCGACGTCATCACATTGGGCGCTTGTACCCTGACCTACGTGACATCGACCGACACACCGCAAACCGGTACCGGCGAGAGTGCCCAAGACGCCCGCGAAGCGCTGCACCGGCTCACAGCGCTCGCCGAGTTCGCGCTGCAGTCGCCGACGCTGGACCTTGTGCTTGAACGCCTGCTGGACGAAGCGCTCGCGTTGACGCAAGCCGACCATGGGTCCTTGCTTCTTCTCGACAACGGTGTGCCGCGCGTTCACGTGTCGCGCGGTACAGGCAGTGCGCACTCCGACTCCATTGTGGAAAAGGTCGTGGCCTCGCGAAAGCCCGTTCGTATTGGCGACGCGATGGAGGACCCCGAGTTTCGGGCCGCAGAATCCGTCGTCAATTTGAAGCTGCTCTCTGTCCTGTGCGTCCCGTTGACCTACCGAAGCGAATCATTCGGCGCACTTTGGCTCGGCAATCGCTCACTGACTCATCGCTTCGGTGACGTTGACCTCGAACTTCTCACCATTTTCGCCGCCCAAGCTTCTCTGCTGGTGCAAAACGCACGGCTGTTGAATGAGCTGAAACTTGAAAGCTCTCGGCTGCGTCAACGCCTCGAGGCCGAACGCTACGGCGACCTCATCGGCGCCTCCACGAGCATGCGCGAGGTGTATCGACGCATCGACAAGTTGGCCGGCACCGACCTGTCGGTCCTCATCAGTGGCGAAACGGGTACCGGGAAAGAACTTATCGCCAGAGAACTTCACCGCCGAAGTCCACGGGCCAAAGCCCCTTTCGTGAGCATCAACTGCGGTGCGATTCCCGAAAACCTGTTGGAAAGCGAGTTGTTCGGCCACGTCCGAGGCGCCTTCACCGGTGCCGTGTCTCATCGGATCGGTCGCTTTCAAGCGGCCAACGGCGGAACACTGTTCTTAGACGAAATCGGCGAGCTCCCCATGGTCCTGCAAGTCAAACTGCTCCGGGCGTTGGAAGAGCGCGTGGTTTATCGCGTCGGCGACACGCGGCCGGAGCCCGTGGACATTCGTGTCCTGGCAGCGACGAATCGCAAGCTGGATGAAGAAGTGCGGTCCGGCCGTTTCCGCGAGGACCTGTACTACCGGCTCAACGTGGTTTCGGTCACCCTACCGCCCTTGCGCGAGCGCGGCGAAGACGTCCTGCTGATGGCGACTTTCTTCTTGCACCGACACGCCGAGACTTACGCGTCAGAGGTCAAAGGCTTTGGCCCCGCGGCGGTGCGCGCCATCACGCGCCACGCTTGGCCCGGCAACGTCCGTGAACTGGAGAATCGCATCAAGAAGGCGGTGGTACTTGCGGAGCAGCCGCTGCTTTCGCCCGAAGACCTCGACCTGTCACCCGCCGCGCTAGGCCCCACAGTTCCCCTCGCCCAAGCCAAAGAGGCGTTTCAGCAGCGCTACATCAACGAAGTGCTCGAACGAAACGGCGGAAATCGAACGAAAACCGCGCGAGACCTTGGCGTCGACCCAAGGACCATCTTTCGACATCTCGAACGACGCGATGCAGACGACGATGGCGCTGAAAGTTCGCAGACGCCGGAAGGGACAGGCGACCCGTGACGAGAATGTCGCGATCGCCGGCGGATTCCAACCGCGATGTCTCGCGGATACGGCGCAAGTATTGGATTTCCTTCGCCTCGACAACCCGTCGCCTGGCAAGCGCATTGCTTGTCTTGTCCAGCTTGGTTGTTTCTCCAGGGTGCTTTGTGCTGCAGGACGCCGTCTACCTTGAGACACTCGCGAACCGCCCACCCCGCATCGTGGAAGAAGGCGCTTTTCCAGATCGTCGCATCACCGTGCCGCAACTTCCGGGCTGTGCCGTCAACTTCTCGGTTCCGGCAGAAGACCCCGACGTCGACGACAGCCTGACCGCGCGCTGGTACGTCGACTACGACCGCGACAACAACCCCACACCCTTTCGCGAGTTTCCGCCTCTGCCCAACACGGGCCGTGCCCTGCGTGCCGCGCCGGCGGCGTTGACGATTCCGTTGGATGCGTTGGCGACGCCCCTCACGCTGGGTGAGCATGTTGTGGAAGTCCTGATTTCAGATGGCGATGTCATCAATCGTGTTCCTCAGCCGCGCGCGCCGGTGGGCGTCTTGCCAGACGGCGGGCGGATCGCTCAGGAAACCTACGCCGTCACGTATGCCTGGTTTATTGAGGTCACGTCGCAAGGCACGGTGTGCCCGTGAGCCGAGCGATGCGATGGCGATGGCACGCCACCCTGGGCATCGCCGGGGGCTTTCTGCTTGCTGCGGCCTGCTCGCCCGGCGGCTATGGCGCGTGCGCGAGCGATTCTGAATGTGGTGTCGACCAAGTGTGTTTTGTCGATGGTTGCGGCGATCCCTCGGTGGGGCTCGTTGTCGAAGTCACACCCAGCGCGCGATCAGGCGCCTATCCCGAAGATTTCTCGTTAGAGTCTTTGCGCCCCGAAATCGATTTCACCCTGAGTGCCCCAGGCGCGTTGAAAGGCCTGATCCTGCGCGCCCCCACTGTCGGCGCCCTGGCGGCGCCGTATGACGCCCGCGTGTCCTTTCGCGCGAACGGTCGCAGTGGACTCATTCCCGGCCGTTCACGTCATTTTTTGACGTCGTTGCTGCCCCGCGATGGGCTCTACAACTTCCCACTCGGCACTGGTGTTTACTCGATTGTGGTCAGCGCCGACGACGCCAACGTCCCGCCGTGGACCGCACAGAACATTGTGCTTTCGCCCAATCAAGTCAGCACCCTGGACGTGCGCTTCGACCCGGAACCCGCCTTGCTTCTGGTCTCCGGTGTGCTGCTCGGCGTCAGCGCACCGGTCGCAGCCCCGATGGAGGTCCAGGGGCTCGATGCGGACTCCCAGCTTCCTGTTTCCCAGCGCGTCGCGGTCAATGCGAACGGTGATTTTCAACTCTGGGTCAGCAGCGCAGCCATCACGCGGGGGCGCTTCTGGATTCGAGCAACGCCCAAAGAGTTGGGCGCCCCGGCACCCAAGAAGGATTTCGATGTTCCGACGATTGCCACGCTCCCTGATGCGCTCCGCATGGGCAATTTCGGCCTGCCGATAGTCGTCAATGGCACTGCGGTCGATACGTCCGGCGCTGGCATCCCCGACGCGCTCGTGTTTGTCGCCGGATCGGCGGGCGGTGGCGGCCCCTACCTGAGCCCCCAGGTCCGCACAGACGCGGCGGGCGCGTTTCAACTTCAGACACTGCCTTCGCTTCCAGGTGGCACGCTGACGTTGCACGTGCTGCCGCCAGCGACGTCGAAGGCTGCGACGACAGAGGTTATTTTGCCTCCGGGTTTCGTTGTGGCGCCCGTGCAGGTGTCTTGCCCGGATCGCGTTGTGGCGATGGGGCGGCTGCTCCTTCCCGAAGGCGGGCCGGCCGCACTTGTGCGTGTTTCTGCTGAACCACTGCGCGAGTCGCCTGATGACGTCCTGCCCCCGGCACCCACGCCCGCCTTCTCCGACGAGGAGGGTGTCTTCAACCTGACGCTTGATATCGGCCGGTACCGTTTGGACTTTGTCGGGTCGAACGTTCCGCGCGCGTCGCGGGTGGTCTCCGTGACGACGCAGGCCAGCTCACTCCCTCTGGAAGAGGTCGTCTTGTCGCTCGGCCGACGCATTGTTGGCACCATTCGAACAGCCCCGATCGCCTTGGAAGATGGCGCGGACCCCACGCCCGCAGCGGCCCCGTTCGCGCTCGTGCGTTTTTTTCGGCACACAAGCGAGAGCTCCGATTCCGCTGAGCTCGTGGCCGAGAGCTACACGGACGCGACAGGCGAATACACTGTGCTGCTGCCCACGCGCTGAGAACGAATCAGTCTAGAGCGCATCTCATAAACCCCGACCGAGCATCACGGCAGAGACGCAAGCAGATCAAGGAGGCCCGGAGCGGCAGTACCAGGCGGTACGGCGCGCAGGGCCGACGCAAACATGCGAAGCGGATCGGCCGTCAGGCGACCGAGGAGTTTATGAGATGCGCTCTAGCGGGCCGGCGAATTCCGGAGCGCGGCAGCACGCCGTTCGAACCTCTCCAGCGTCGGGCCAATCTCTCCGGCGTACTGAGCAGCATGCGTCGTGTGAAGCCCTTCAAGCCACTCGAGATCGTTCAGCACCGCGTTGAGTTCAGTTCGTTCTTTTGTTCGACACTCGGCCTCGAGCCGGCGCAGCCGCGCGACCCATTCGACGCGAAATGCGTTCCATGATGCATCCGCCGACACTGCGCGATCTGGAACATTGGAGAGCGCGCGTCGGTGCTCGTCCAAATCTTGAAAAAGGACGAGCGCCACCTCGACACACGACGAAACGCTGCGTGAAGCTGCGACGACGGCAGGACGTTGGGGGGTTTGCGCGCGGACGGAACGCACAACGCTCCAAATCACGACCACACAAAACGCGGCGACCACCGTTGCGTGAACGGCGTACGCCGCGGCGCGAAACGGTCGATGCGGGTCGCGATTCACGCTGCGTATCTACCGCGCCGTGGCCGGCGCCGCGGGCGCCGATGCAGGGACTACCGCTGCGGGCGCAGCACCCGAAACGGCTTGTGGAGGCGCGGCTGGGGACGGCGGCCCTGCTCCGGCGGGCGGGGTCGCCGCGCCCGTGGCTGCCGGTGCGTCCGTTGCCGCTGAACTCGCAGCTGCCAATTGTCGCTTCACAGAACTCAAGCGACCCCGAAACTGCGGCCCGAACTGGCTTTCAGGGTATGTCCCCAGCGCATCGCGTGCGGTCTCGGCAGCCTTGTCGAGCTGCCCGGTGGCTTCATATGACGTCGCCAGCATCAGCATGCCGTAGTCGCGCACCTTGGAACGCCTGTCCTCTTTCACAAACCGCTGCAAATGCGGAATCGCTTGGTCATGTCGTCTGAGCTGCGAAAGCGCAGACCCCAAGTAGAAGGCGGCTTCGAGTTGATCGGCGGTAGACGGGTTCATCGCCATGAAACGCGTGAGCTCTTCCGCTGCGCGCTGGAATTCGTTTCGTCGAAAGGCCGTCTTGCCACGTTCGAACGACGCTTGTCCGAGCTCGACCCGAAGCCCGCCTGCGCGTTCATCGAGAACCTGCTTTTCCAAAGGAGAAAGCCTGGCGGCGTCAATTTTCGCTAACGCGTCGATGCCCTTGATCCGCTCCTCCCCCGGAAGCTGCGTCATCATCTTGTAGACTTCTGAAGCCGCTTTGCGGGAGAGCTGGTCCTTGCTCGCACCATCACGGGCTTGTTCGAGCTGCGCGGTCAGGTCGGTGACCGCCTTCTGCAGGCGAGAAGCTTCGTCGGATGCTCCTGAAACACGCGCTGTCGAATAGCCCACAGCGGCAGCACCCGCCAGAATCGCAAAAAGTGCATACGCGAAAGCCGAGGACCAGATCTGCTTCTTCTGGAAGTCCTCTTGGCGCTTGCCGACCGCCTTGAGCTCAGCGTGCAAATTCTTGAGGAGGTTGTCGTTCTTGATCACCAGATTGCGGGACTCAATGACCTCACGCCGAATGTCGGCCAGTTCGCGGTCCAGTTCAGGCTTGTGCTCACTCATCGTTTTTGTCGCCTCATTGCAGCATTCGCGGCCTGTCGGGCTCGGCCGCAAACGTATAACTCACCAAGAGGTGAAAGCCGCTGCCGCCCCCGTTGATGCTCCCGATTTCAGGGACGAAGCCGCGTGCGTGCAGATATCGATACTCGAATCCCATGCCCCAATTGGCGTCGAATTGCCAAAGAATTCCAGCTGCTGCCACCCAACCTTGGACCAGTTTTTCCGACAGTCGGTCAAGGCCTGCGCCTGACACGAGGACCAACACAGCGCCCGTCCCCACTGCAAGGGAGGGCAAGAGCCGTCCCTCCATCAAGGGCAGCATTCCGCGAAGCCAGAAAAGTCCGCCATAGCTGATATTCGTCAGCAACGGTCGGTTTGCGAGCGCAAGCCTCTCGCCGCTGCCAAACAGGTCGAGCGAAATCTCCAGTTCATCGAGAATGGCGTATGAAAAAGAGCCGGCGAGGCTCGGGCCCCCGGGTGAAGTACGCAGCAGGGGCGCCCCCGCGTCGGTCGCAGCTCTTGCGAAGTGGTCATTCGGCGTCAACCGCCAGCCTGCCAACAACGCGATCCTCCCTGCCCCTTTCGGCGTCGCGAAGGCTTGGCTCGACATCGCGAAAAGCACCCACACCCACCGCAGCGTGTTCAAACATCCTCCGTTCAAGACCCGTTCAAGAAGCGACGACAAACGCTATCGCACCTGGGCCACGACGCACCTGTTTCACTGCCCGGTCACCCGGCGACGAAGCTCAATCCCCGAAACTTCAAGCGCGATGACATGGGGATGCTGGGCATGACTCGCGTAGGGTGCCGCGTCGAGCGCCGACAGGAGCTGGCGCACTTCGCTCTGCGCCGGATTCCTCATACTGCGAGGGGCTGCGCGACAAGCAATGAAGGCTTCTGCCGCAAGTACAGCGTTCGGACCTGCGAGGCGTTCCGCAAGTCCCGAAACGATGTCACCCGCTTCATCACTGCCCAGACCAAGCGGAAGCGCGCACACGCGAATCGCTTGGCCACCAAAAGTTTCCAGCACCACGCCCCACGCCTCTAGAACAACCTGCTGCGCCATCAAGACTTCTCGCTTGGCCAAGGTGAGTTCAACGCTTGCTGCGGCGAAGGAGGACACTGTCTTCACTCCCCCGCCCTGAAGGCGAAGACCCCTGAGGGTCTCCAGATGAATTCGCTCGTAGACACCGTGCGCGTCCAGAACACAAAGACCACCGTCCTCGCGCTCACAGATCCAGAAGTGCTCGCCCAAAAGCCCCACCCAGCGCAGGCGCGAGAAATAGTCTTTGGGCGCTGCGACGTTCGCGTCCGGGCGCAGAAGTCCAAAAGCCGCGTGCTCCGGAAGCGGACCGGCCACATTTCCGCCGCTGCGCTCCAAGAAGCGTTCGACCGCGGCTGCGTAGTCGGCCGGCGCTTCCGACACACCCCACGCCAGCGAAGAATGGGTTTCCCTGCTCCGCCAGGGCGCAGACTCCAGGGCCCGGCGCACACCGGCATGCACCGCGTCGGCAACACCCCGACTGTCTGCGAACCGCACCTCCAGTTTTTGCGGATGAACGTTGACGTCGACCTCACGTGGTTCGACCGCAATTTGAATCACCGCCACGGGCTGCCGGCCGGGTGGAAGCGCCCCGCCAAACGCCCGTTGAATCGCGCTGATGAGTGCGCGATCTCTCACGTAGCGGCCGTTGACAAATGTCATGAGGCCTCGTGCCGTCGACAGCGTGTGCTCGGGCGCACACACGAATCCGCTGACGTGAACCCCCAAACGCGCCTCTTCAACGGCAAGGGCGTGCGGCTGAACTTCTTCCCCCAGGGCCAGTGCTGCGCGTGAAAGCAATACCCCGTCAGCGGGACTGTCGAAAATGCGTTCACCGTCTCGCTCAAAAGAGAACGCGGTCTCCAAGTGACCCAGCGCCACGCGCCAAAGCGTCTCCTCCAGGTGACGCTTCTCCGTCGTTTCCTGTTTGAGAAACTTGCGGCGCGCCGGCACGTTAAAGAAAAGATCCTCCACACATACCGTGGTGCCCGTTCGCGGCGGCGCGTCGACAAGTTCCAGCGCCCCACCGCCGACACATTCCACCGTGGTCCCCACAGACGCACCCTTGGCCGCGGTGCTCAGCGTCATGCGGGAGACAGCAGCGATGGCCGCAAGCGCTTCTCCGCGAAAGCCCATCGTCTCAATCGCATTGAGCCCCTCGGCGTCTCGAAGCTTGCTTGTGGCGTGACGCAACAGCGCCATCGCGGCGTCCTCCCGCGTCATGCCGTGGCCATCATCCACAACCACCAGCCGTCCAGATGCACCCCCCACGTGGCTGACGTGAATCGAGGTGGCACCCGCATCGAGCGCGTTCTCCAACAGCTCTTTGAGAACAGACGCTGGCCGTTCCACCACCTCGCCGGCTGCGATTTGGTTGATGAGCGCTTCTTGCAGAATAGCGATGCGGCCCACGCTCGCCCCACAACATGCTTTCGGTGACAAAGGAAGGGCTTTCGCAGTACGTGTTATCGGGTGACTTCGCCAACCCTCGCGGTCTTGGGTGCACAGACACCATTGGGTGCAGCGCTTGTGGAGCGTTGGCTCAAGACAGGCGCACTGCACGTTGTCCCACTGTCGCGCGATCCCGCAACGTGGGTGTCTGCACTACGGGCCTCGAAGGCCGAAACCCTGTGCGTCTTGGGCGACAGCGACCAGGCCCTTCCTGTGTTGAAATCGCTATCGCCACTGCGCGAGGCGGGCATCGCCCGGTGCATCCTGCTGTCATCTACCGCGCTCTACGGCGCAAAACCGATACACCCGGCGCTGCTGACTGAGGCGACCCCGCTGTTAACGATGGGCGCTTCACCGTGGACTGACCGCCACTTGAAGCTCGAGCAGCTCGGTGACGCACTGTCCGGCACCTTCTCGGTAGCCCACCTCCGATTGGCTCCGATTCTGGCTCTAGGCCTCAAAAGCCCGTGGTCTCTCTACTTTGCGCTGCCGTTCATTGTTCGCCTCATGGGGTTTGATCCCCTGTGGCAAGTGCTTCACCTGGACGATGCGGCCCGGGCGGTCGCTGCGGCGCTGGCTTCAGATGCTAACGGCGCTTTCAACATCGTGGGCCGCGGGGTATCTCCCCTCTCCCATCTGATTCGTGCCGCTGGCAAGGTTGGGCTGCCGCTCCCGCCGACACTCGCCGAAGGAGCGCTTGGGCTCACGGGGGGCCAGGGGCCTGTTGGGCTGCGTTCAACGCTGTTGCCAGCGCTTCGCTACGGGTGTGTCGCAGACGGACGCCGGGCGGAAGCTCTGTTAGGGTTTGCGCCTCACTGGCACGTCGTCGACACCGCGGCCAACATGGGGAGCAATCGGGATGGCACGCGCGAAAACCACGAACATCCGACAAGGTTGGCAATGGGTCTCGCCCGACGCGCGGCAGCTGTCTTTCGACACTGACGGCCCATCGGCAGGCGGCACATCGCAGAAACGCCGGCCCGCGTTCAAGCGTGTTCGGCCAACGTCTCCCTCGGCACCGCAGGCCACGCCCAAGGAGACGACCTCCGCGAAGCAGACGGCGGCAAATCCGAGCGGCGTCCAGATTCCGTGGGCGCAACTCCGCGAAGCCCTTCGCGTCGGCCTGAGCCTCCCCAACGCGCTCAACCAACTGCGTGGAGCGCTTTCCTCCGGCGCTGCGCCGGACGTCGATGCCTACGGCCATGATGCCGCACTCCGCACGAAACTCGCACCGGCATTGGACTTCTTCTACTCGCGCTACTTTCGCGTCACGCCCCGACACGTGGAGAGGCCGCCTCAAGGCCCCGCGTTGCTCGTGGCCAACCACGCGGGGATTCTGCCGATAGATGGTCTCATTCTCACCGAAACACTGCGGCGCGAGCGACCCGACCTCTCCGGGGCGCGCTGGCTTTTGGAGGATGAGATCTTCTCCCTGCCTTTCGTGGGCACCTTCTTCAACCGCATGGGAGCCGTTCGAGCCCACCGCGACAATGCGAAGCGACTGCTTGAGGAAGGCCGCTGCGTCAGTGTTTTCCCTGAAGGCGTTCGCGCGTTAACCAAGAAAGCGTTTCGACAGAACACGCTGACCGGTTTTGGGAGCGGCGGGTTCGTCAAACTGGCTCTTCGGTGCCGGGTCCCCATCGTACCCGTGGCCATTTCGGGAAGTGCCGAAGCCTTTCCGCTGATGGCGACATTGCCGGGGCGCCTCTTGGGCCTACCCTTCGTGCCTTGGCTGCCGCTGGGGCCTCTGCCTTTCCCGGCGCGTTGGTCAGTCGCCTTTGGTGAACCCCTCGCGACAACGGAAATGCCTGTCTCAGACGCGGACGACCCCACACGCGTTCGGGCGCTTCTGGAACAAACCGTGTCTCAAATTGACACGCTTGCGCACGAACTCCGCGCTGCACGCTAGAGCGCATCTGGCAGGCTGCGCCACTGGCGCAGTGCCGCGCCGACAGCGCGCTGATGCATCGCGTCGCCGCTCTCGCTCAAGTCGATCATCGCGTGGGGCGGCGTGGCGTGGCCCCAGCGCTCGACGTCCATTCGGAAGAAAAGCCCAACCGTGGGCGTCCGCACGGCCACCGACAGATGCATGGGGCCCGTGTTGTTGCACACGCTCATTTTGGAGGCGCGAAAGAGCACCGCCAGTTCGTCCAAGTCTGTCGCGGGTGCCACGAGCGCCTGCGGGCACGCGTCCGTCACGGCTTTGCACAAAGGCGCCTCACCGGGTCCCCAGGCCACAATCGGCACGGCCCCGGCTTCTGCCAGGGCGCGCGCAACGGCACCAAACACTTCGGGTGGAATGCGCCGCCAGTCCAAGCGTCCTCCTGGGTACAGCGTCACCACCGCCTTCCCGCGCACGGATTCGAGAAACCCATGGACGCGCTCAGAGGCCGGGCGTTCGCGAAATGACAGCCGTTGCTTCAAGTCGACGCCCAATGGCGAAACGAGGTGGAGACGTTGGACCGTCTCCGAGCGCGTGGACGAATCGGGCAATACTGAGACGGTCTGCAGCCGCATCAGCGGCGGAAGCGCCGGGCCGATGAGTGCAGAACGCGGCCCACACAGCCGCGCGACCAAAACCGCACCCACAGAGGGGGCTGCCCAATTCGCCGCGTTGACAACGACATCGTAGTTCTCGCGGCGTATGTCACGGATTGAGGCGATCCAGGACGATCCACCCACCTTCCCACGGAGCGCAAACACGCGGTCCGTGTGGGGATGGGCTTCCAAGACGCGGACCGCCTTGGCGTGTGTGAGGACGTGGACTTCGGGTGGCGGCTTGAGCGACTTGAGCGCGCCAAAGACGGGCGTCGTCAGCAGTGCTTCTCCCACCCGATTGTCGGTGCGAACGACCAGCACTTTGCCCACTTGGGCCAAACGCGACTGTCGCTCGCGTGCACGAAAAGGACGCCACAGCAGGACACTGGCGAAGCCTAACAGCCGCAGTTTCAAGAAAATTTCGAGTCGTTTGAGCAACGACGGCGGTGGCGGCGCCTCCAACAGTGTCGAAACCGAGGTCATCTTGGAACAGGTCTATGCGCTGACCTGATTGCGTCCCGCCGACTTCGCCGCGTAGAGCTTCTCATCGGCCGAACGCAAGAGCGACGACGCATCGCTGGTTGACTGGCCCAGCGCTGCAACGCCGAGAGAGACGGTGACGTTCAGCTTCCGGCGACCAAACACGAAAGTTTGGGCCACCACCCGCTGACGCAATTTTTCGGCGACTTGAAGCGCCGCAGCCATTCCGACCTCGGGCAGCAAGAGCGCAAACTCTTCGCCTCCATAGCGCGCCAACGTGTCTTCCCGGCGAACGCTCGTGCGCATGAGCTGGGCAATGCTGCGGAGAACCTGATCCCCGGCAAGATGCCCAAAGCGATCGTTGACGTCTTTGAACCGGTCGATGTCCAGCATGATGAGCGAAACGTCACGCCCATAGCGGCGACTGCGCGAAACCTCGCGTTCCAGGGCTTCTTCGAAGAAACGACGGTTCGCGACCTGCGTCAGGCCATCGACCGTCGTCAGGCGATAAACTTCTTCGTGGTAGCTCGCCTCGATGTTGCCGCCTTCAATGAACTTGAGAATCGTGCTGCCGACTTTGATCAAGTCTCCATGCATCAGGCGCCGGGCCTCGCTGATGCGCTTGTCGTTGACCAACGTACCGTTCGTGGAGCCCAAGTCTTCAATGGAGACTGCGCCTTTGGCGAACACGAGCTGCGCGTGCGCGCGGCTGACAGACTCTCGTTCAAGTTGAATGTCCGCCGCTGCGGACCGCCCGATGACCAGCGGCGAGGTGGCGAGATCGTACTTCCGCCCGAGATCATGCCCGCAGATAACGACCAGCGCAGCCTCGTGATCCACCGGCCGGTCTGCAATCTTCGAAATCGTTGTCACAACTGTCTTTGAACGACTCATGCGCCCCCACTACGAAAGGATCAAAGCACTTTGGGGTAAAGGCCGGCTCTCGATCTCTTTGCGAGCCTCCTCGTATCCCGGTCGCCCAAGCAGGCCGCACGCGTACCGCTTGCCCGCCTCAACGCCGGGTTGATCATAGGCATTCACACCGTAAAGTAGGCCCGCAATCGCAGTCGCGTATTCCAGCAAGAGGATGAGTTCGCCCATCGCTCGCGGCGTGAGCGACGGCAACTGAATCGTGCAGGACGGGCGCTCAGCTTGGGCAAGCGCGAGCGCTGTGGCGCGCTGTTCTGCCGTCAGCAGCGCGTGGAACCGGTGGCCTCCGAGGTATGCGACATCGGGCTGGTCCACGAACTGGCGGGGAATTTCCAAGTCTTGGCGCGGACTGTCCACGCCAACGAACACGGTCATCTTGTCGTGCGGCCCTTCCATCAGGAGCTGCAAGAGCGAGTGCTGATCCGTCGCACCGATGGCGCGCAGTGGCGTGGGGCCCACCGACGGTGTCTTGCCTAAACTTTCGGCCCAGAGTTGGACAAACCAATCCGCCGTCTCGCGCAACGCGTCGGCGTACGGCATGAACACGTGTACCTTTCGGCCCAGACGCACATCCATCGCGTACAAGAGTGCGCCAAGCAGCGCGCCAGGGTTCTGAAGCCAATCCGACGCTTCGCAGCGCTTCTGCATTTCCTGAGCGCCAAGCAAAACCTGGGACACCTCGATGCCTGCGGCCGCCGCGGGAAGCAAACCCACCGGCGTGAGCACTGAAAAACGTCCGCCCACCCCAGGGGGAACGGACAACGTTCTCCAGCCCTGCTGCTCAGCCACGGCCCGTAAGGCGCCTTTGACAGGGTCCGTGACGGCAACAATCTGCTGGCGGGCCGCTGCCTCGCCGAGCTTCTGCGTCAACAACTGATGAACGTAGAGCAGCTGAGCCCAGGTTTCGGCGGTCCCCCCACTCTTGGTGATGGCGACGAAGGCCGTTCGTTTCAAATCCAGCACATCGAGCAGACCCGCAAAGGTGGAAGGGTCCGAGTTGTCGGGAAAGAAGAGCCTCGCCTGGCCTTCGCGTTGTTCCGGCGGCAACAAATTGTGAAAAGGATGACGCAACGCAGCATTCAAGGCTTTCGGACCAAGGGAAGATCCCCCTATCCCGAGCACAACTACGTTCTCGTAGTGCGTTGCCAGGTCGCGACCCGCTGACACCGCCGCGTCTGCGGCTTTGGCCTCGCTCGGAAGACCCAAAAACTCAAGCTTTCCGGCCTTGTGCTGAGCCCCAACGGCCTCTATCGCCTTGTGAACTTTCGGAGCAAGGTCCTTCAGATCGACGGGGGACAGTCCCCCGCTCCCGGCCATGCTGGCCATCACGAGGTTAACGTCCAGCGAAAGTCTTACACCCATGGGGAGTGCACCCTACCCAGCTGCCCGGTTGAGGTCCACGCCCCCCCAAGACAGAATGCCCAAATGGCTGGTGCGGAACCCTTGCGACTGAGCGATCTCCTGCCGCAATTCCTTGCTCGACTTGCGCGGGCCGGAGGGACAACTTCGGGTCTGCAAGCCATCTGGCGGGAGGTTGCAGGACAATCGATCGCCAAGCACGCGCGGGTGACGGCAGTCCGCGACCAAACGTGGTTGGTGCAGGTGGACGATGCGCAATGGCTTTCCGTGCTTCAGAAGCAACAGCAGCCGCTTTCGGAAAAGCTGGCGGCGCGAACCGGCGCCGACCACGTCGCTCTGGAGTTTCACGCCACATAGGACTTCCTGAATGCCGCTCTCTCTCCTCCTGGCCGGCCTTCTTTCGGCACCCGGCACTGGCGTCACCCCGCTCGCGTTTGAACTGCGCGCACGCGCGGAGGTCCTTCGCCAGTTCGACGCCGTGGGACGAACCGCCCCGATATGGGATCCGGCATTGGACCGTGCTGCTGCGCGGCTGGCCGCGGACGCACTCGCCCACTCCGCCACCTCGGCGGCAGACCCCGCCTCGATCGCTCAGGCCGTTTCGGACGCGCAAGGTCATGACCCTTCTCCCCGTGCGCTCCTTCTGCGCGGAGCCCCCGCGACGCAAGCCTTCGCCTCGCTCGCCGCCCGCAGGGACTTGAATGAAGAACACGCCACCCACGGGGGTGTTGCCGTCGCCACGCGTGGTGATGACACCGTCTTTGTCGTGCTTCTGGCGAATCGCCGAGCGAATCTTGAGCCGTTCACGAGACACATCGAAGCGCTCGGTGATGTGCGCCCTCTCTGTGGTGCGCTTCGGCAAGGGTTCGCGTCACCGAATGTGTTCGTCACCAGACCCACCGGACGGGTGGAGCGCATTCCTTTGACCCGCACGCAAGGGGCAAGCTTCTGCACGCTGCTCTCCTTCCCCAACGCGGGCAAACACCACGTTGAAATCGTAGCCACTGAGACACGCGGCCCGGAGGTCGTCGCGCTCTTTGAAGTGGAGGTGGGACCGAAACCCCAGATTTCGATGCCGGACGATCCGCGATTGGGCGAACCCACGTCGCTCGTGGAGTCACGCGAAGTCATTCTCGTTCACGTCAACGCACTCCGGGGCGCCAACGGCCTGTCCCCTGTCCACCTGGACGACCGCCTCAATGCCCTTGCGCAGGCCTACAGCGAACAAATGGCCAAAGAACACTTCTTCGCGCATCTCTCGCCGCAGGGCGCAACGCTCTCCGAAAGACTCGGGGCCGCGGTCATCACCTACAAACGCGCCGGTGAAAATCTGGGCCTCGCAGAGGGTCCACTCGCGGCACACCGCGGCATTGAACGAAGCCCCGGTCATCGAAAGAACCTGATCGACGCTGAGTTTGACCGCATGGGCGTTGGCGTCGCGTTCGAGCAGGTCAACGGCAGAAAACAGGCCATCGTCGTCGAAGTCCTCACCGCGCCGGCGGTACCCGTCGCAGACCCTTCTCAACTTGTGTTTCAGTCGGTCGTGCGGCGCCGCAGCGAGCTCCAACTCCCAACCCTGCGCCGAAGCCCAGAACTCGATGCTCTGGCCAAAGCACACGCCGAGCGCGCGATCGCAGCGAACGTACCCAACCCCATGCCCGAAAGCGCGACGCTGGAACAGCGTGTGTTTCAGGCGCTCTCCGATGCGGAAACTGCGGCCGTCGACGTCTTTGTCGCACCCAGCCCGCAACTGCTTCCGGAGTCACGCAGCCTTCGCCGCGCCGAAAATGATCGGGTCGGCGTTGGCGCCGTGAGAGCGCAAAACACCTCTACCGGCCGCGAAGAGTACTGGGTCGTCCTCATCTACGCCGGCGCGCGCTAAACGATTCTCGAACGGCCCTCGCGGCCGATCCATCCCCGCCCGCGTCGTTGGGCTCCCTGCGGCATATCGACGGATATGCATCGGTCGCCCGCCTCGCTGGCCGGGCGCCTCGACCGCGATCCCACGATCGAGAATCACAATCGGTCGTTTCGCTAAATTGCGCGACGCTGCGTGGCGTACGCCTCAATCCCCATCTGAGGCGGCGCCATCCGGGCGTACAGCGGACATTTCAGGCAGGAAAAACTCTGCCAGCCGCGGCGGACGGCTTCATCCAAACAATTGTCGTACTGGTGACAATTGAGATTGCGGTGCGTTTCCACTCCTGCCCGCTTTGGGCCGGCTTCTGGGTTGATGGTCTGAGGCAGGTCGACAGGGAAAGGCTTCATGCGCAACGGACCTCCGAAGGTGGACAGCCCTGGCCAAAACCGAGGAGCGTGCAAAACGCATGACCCCTCTGCGCTCATGCGAAAATACTTTTCATATGAGGCGCGCGCGGTTTACGGCGGTCAGAGAAAGAAGTCAAACGTCCCTGGGGGTTTTGCATTGACGCTGGCAACACCATTTGTCGCACTTCTCCTCACACAGTCGCCCGCACTTCAGGACGCGGTGCGAGAGCACGCTGCGGGCGCGTGGGAGATGGCGCAGCGCGAGCTCGCGTCGTGCGAACGGGCGCACTGCCCGAGGCAAGCGGAGCTCTCTCTGCTTTGCGGCACGCTCGCACTGGCCGAGGGCGAACCCGCCGCCGCAGAAAAACACCTGCGCGCCCACGGGGCTCCTGCAGGCCTGCCTGCCTACCACGCTTATTATTTGGCCCAGTCTCATTTTTATCAGCGCAAGTATTCGCTCGCGGCGCGCGGATTTGAGAACGCACTTGCACTGGCGCCCGCTTCGCTGAAGCGACGTTGGGAACACCGTTGGGCAGAGGCGGAACTGCGAGGCGGCCGACCCGCACACTTCTTGGCCACCTTTGGCCTAAGCGATGCGAGTGACCTGCCCCTCGATACACTTTTGGCCCGGGCCGAAGCCTACACCGCGTTGGGTTCCCGACCAGCGGCGGCCAAGGATTGGCGTGCGTTTCTGCTCCGCGCCCCTGCGCACGCGACGGTACCGGACGTTGTCATCCGTTTGAGCGGTGACCCCAAGAAGCCCCTGCGTTGGTCGTTCGAAGAACTGCTGGTTCGCGGCGCGCGACTCTTGGCGGCCTCCCAAGCAGCGTCTGCACTTCGCGAGGCTGACGCCGCTCGCCAAAAGGCACAAAACCCTACCCACCGCGCGCGACTTGCTCTGCTCCGCGCAGAAATTCTCTTCGCGCTTGATCGCGACACCGACGCCAAGGCTGCGCTGAACGCCGCCAAAGCCGGTCCGAAGACATTGGCCCTTGAAGCCCGCATGTTTGAAGCGCGTCGCGTTTTGAAAGGCGATGACCGCATCGCTGCGCAAAAGCAGTTCGCAGAGATCGCCCGTCAGCATCCACGGACTGGCGCCGGCGAGGAGGCGGCCTACCTCGCAGGGTGGCTGTTGTACCAGCTGGACCGCTTCCCCGAGGCCGCCGTTGCGCTCGCGGCGTACGCGAAACGGTATCCCGATTCGCGCATGAATCCCGACGCGCTCTGGTTTCGAGGTTTGGCGCTTTTGCATGCCTCACAGCCTGCCGAAGCACGGGCCGCCTGGCTGGAGCTCATGCGGGAGTCGCCACTCTCGCCAATCGTCCCCCAAGCCCGCTACTGGGCCGCACGCGCCCTTGAGTCAACCCAGGCTGAAGCGATGTCCTGGCAGTCTGAATACAATGACATCGTTCGGCTCTTCCCCGGAACGCTGTACGGCGTTTTCGCAGCCGCACGCCTGGAAAGTTCGGGCGCGCAACAACGGCCGCTGTTTCCCAAACCGCCAGCTCTTGCCTCGCAAGAACCTCCCGCGACACATCCGGAGTGGCGGCTCGCCCAGTCCCTCGCGGCAGCCGGTTTGTTTCGCGATGCCACCGACCTCCTTTCGTCGGTGACGGGAAGAATCCGCAACACCCAAGAGGCCCTCGTGTTCGGCGCTGCGCTGGTGCGCGTTGGCGAATTTGGTTTAGCGCACGCGCTCGCTGCGAGGGTGTTGTGGGGCGAGGCGTATGCCCAAGCGAGCCCCGAAGCCCTCGCCTTGATGTACCCCCGCGCGTACACCCGGGCCGTGGTCTCAGCTTCGACTCGCGCGGGGGTCGACGCCCATCTGATGTGGGCACTCATGCGACGCGAAAGCGGTTTCGCACCTGAAGTGTCTTCTTCAGCGGACGCGCGTGGGCTGCTTCAGCTCATGCCGAACACCGCACGGCGCGTCGCCGCAGAATTGGGCAAGCCGTCACCTCATCCCGATGCCCTTTTCGCACCCGCGCTCAACATCGAGCTGGCCACGGCGTACGTCGGCGCGCTGACGAAGCGTTTCGCGCATCCCGCATTCGTCGCCGCTGCGTACAACGCTGGCCCAGCGGCACTGCTTCGCTGGATTTCAGCGCGCGGTACGGAGCCCCTGGACCTCTTCATCGAAGACATTCCGTACAAAGAGACACGCCTATACGTGAAGCAAGTGCTGGCCGATCACTACCTGTATCGACTCTTCTACGAAGGCCACAAGCCAGCATTTGCCGCTTGGAACCTTCCGACGCCAGGCAAAGGCGTCGAGTATTAGAGCGCATCTCATCCACTGGGACTAAGCGCAGTTGGCCACCGCAGCTGCGAAAGCCGCGTTGTGCGTCAGCAACGCCACGTTGGCGCGCAGCGTTCGGCCACCCGTTTTGCTGGACAACGCTCGCAGCAAGAAGGGCGTGAGCGCTTTCCCGCGAACACCGCGGGCCTTCGCTTCCACCAGGGCGGCTGCGAGGGCCTCCTCTACCTCGTCGCGCGGAAGACTGGTGTCCTCTGGCGGCGGCAGGGCGAAGACCATGCCGCCCTGCCCGAAATCCTGAAAGCGAATCTTCATCAAGCCCGCGGCCTCTTGTGGCGTCTCAACCCGCTGCTCCAACGTCAGGCCAGAGCCTCGAACATAAAACGCCGGGAACTCGCTCGTTCCAACGCCAACGACCGGGACAGCCAACGCTTCGAGCAACTCCAGTGTGTTGGGCAGGTCGAGGATCGACTTCGCCCCTGCGCAAACGACCGCCACAGGCGACTTCGAAATCGCCAAGAGGTCTTGCGAGACATCCATCAATTCCGCTGCGTCACGGTGGACGCCACCGATGCCTCCCGTGGCGAAAACACGAATTCCCACGGTCGCAGCGAGTTCGCACGTTGCGCTGACCGTGGTGCCGCCCGAGACCTTTTTCATCCGCGCCCAGGCGAGGTCACGCGAGGCCACTTTGAGAAGCCCCTGGCCTCCTGCCAGCCGCCGGACCTCACCGCTACTCAACCCCACGCGCACTTCGCCATCGATGAGGCCAATTGCGGCCGGTATCGCGCCATGACGGCGGATAGCCTCCTCGCAGGTCCGTGCGGCTTCGAGGTTCTCTGGGTACGGGAGCCCCTGCGCCAACACCGATGTTTCTAACGCAACGACCGGCTGATTTTGCTCAAGCGCCCGCGCCACCTCTGGCGAGACATTCGCGAGCATCGCTAGCTCGGTCGCTCAGCCGAAAGCAACCGTTGAAGCTCCGCCTCATCGACAGCTTTACCGTCTCGTCCGAGCGAAATCGCGTTGATTTCGCCTTCAGACACTTCCACCGCCGCACCTTTTCGCCATTCGGTCGTGTGGGAGGAACCATCCACAAGCTTGCCCACCAACTGCTGCTCCTCCCATGACAACACCTCGAGCCACAGGTCTTCGTTGACCGGCGCTTCGCCTGGATTGGTTTCAAACGTCGCGCGAACCAAAAAAGTGATTGGCTCCATCCAACCTCGCCGCTGAAAACGCGCTTTGAACGAGGGCATCAAACGCCGCGCGCGCTCCATGTGCGCCGCCGCTTCCTCGGGCTCTTCTTCTTCGAAGCGACTTCGGTACGGCTTGAGCAGCTCCGACACCATGTGTCGGCCTTCTCCGGACGTCACCGTGAAGAACAACCCTTCGTGGCCTTCGAAACTGTCGAGCGCGACGCCCATCAAGGTAGGCCGTGCCTCTTCGGACGGCACCAACATGAACGACTGGCTGTTGCTGGTTTCCATCACCGTGCGTGCTTGCGGCCCCTGTCCGAAAGCCATGTCGGTGCAAAGTTCGTGAAGAAAGCTTTCCGCAGGAAGCAAGTCGTCTTCACTCAGATGAAAGACCTCCACATCGCGCGTCGCGAACTTCTCCATGCCGTGCGAATGCACCCAAAGGGGTGTTTCGCCCTCGATCACCTCCACCGCGTGCAGGTTGATGTGGTCGCGAATGTCGAACTCAAGCTCGGTGATGTCGACCACGTCGCTGAGTTCGTGAAGCCGGTAGGCCATCGTATCCACCAACACGCCGGTCGACTTTTCCAACAACGCCCGCGCGCACCACAGGGCTTCGAAAACGGCCGCGGTCGGTTGCGGCTTTCCGGGTTCAAAAGCGATGCGATAGAAGCCACGCGCTTTGCGCAACACGGCATGCGCGTCAGCGCTGCCGGTGAGAAGATCCGGCGACCAACCCAAAGCCTCGCGGGATTCAAACTCCACGTGGATGTCGGCATCGGAAGACGTCAACCGAAATGACCATTCCTTGCCCATCCCGGGCTGAAAGGCCCCTTCTTCCGCCTCGAGTGCTTCTTGGAAGTCGGCGTAACGAACGGGCTTCGCGCTCTCGGTCGCCACGATGTAGACGTCCTTCACGGCTTCCCTTCTACCTGACTGTGGCGCATGGCTGGACTGCGAGATTGATGCTAATGCACGCGCTGCGCACTTTTTCGCCCATGCTGAGACATCGCCTCATTGCCGCCGCGTCTTGCAGTCTCATCCTAGCCTGTGGCGCAACCGTCCGCTCGACTAAGCCACTTTCCAGGGCGGACGAAGCCATGGTGCTTCTGGCTCAAGGCAACGTCGCCGAAGCCACCGCCGCATACGAACGCTTGCACCTGGAGCACCCCAACGACCTCGCGTTCGCCAAGGGATATGTCCAGGCGACATTGGCCAACGGTGACGCCACCGCGTTGATGCAGCGCTTGCAGAGCGAAACACGCGGCGCAAGCGCAGCTTCACCGGTGCGCTGGTACATGCTCGGACTGGCGTATTCTGGCCAGGCAGCCTCAGCGGGAAAGCCCGCGCAAGATGCTTTTCGCCAAGCATCTTCTTTGGCGCCCGACGAAGCCGAGTTTCACTACCGACTCGGGTTGTCGTTCCTGGAAAGCGACCAAGACGCCAGCGCCCTCCCGCCGCTTCAACGTGCTGTTGAACTCTCACCCAAGCGGCCCGAACTGCGTGCGCCTCTGGCCAGCGCTTTGGCGTCGTCGGGAGACACAACTGCAGCGATGAAGCAGATCGAAGCGCTGCTCG
>JBJXGM010000003.1:0-19347 GCA_046155985.1 Myxococcaceae bacterium
CGGGCCCCTCCTTTCGTCCTCACGTACAGAGAGCACGCTGCGGCGAAAGGGCCTCCCGCGCCTGGCATCTCGGCCTGCTCGCGACGTTTTTCAGCAGCCTGCTAGGGTGCAAAAGCTGTGACTGGGGTTGCCGCGCGGGCTTTGGGCTAAGAGCGCGTCATGGGATTCGAAGACTACCTGGAGCGCATTCTCCGTTCTCGCGTGTACGAAGTTGTGAAAGAGACGCCGCTTGAACGCGCGCCGCGCCTCTCAGCGAAACTGGGCAACGCACTTTGGCTAAAACGGGAAGACCTGCAACCGGTGTTCTCATTCAAGATACGCGGTGCATACAACAAGATCGCCCATCTTGACCCGGAGGTTCGGGGGCGCGGCGTGGTCGCCGCATCGGCCGGGAACCATGCGCAAGGTGTCGCGCTTGCGGCCGGGCGATTTGGTTGTCAGGCAATCATCGTCATGCCCGTTTCCACACCGCGAATTAAGCACGAAGCGGTTCAGGCGTTGGGCGCGGAAGTGCGACTTTGGGGCGAGACATTTCAAGAAGCCTACGCGCAGGCGACCACCATCGCCGAAGAACGGGGGATGAGTTTCATCCATCCCTACGACGATCCAGACGTCATCGCGGGGCAGGGAACCATCGGCATGGAAATCCTTCGCCAGTTGGGTCACGCGCCCGATGCGCTGTTCGTCAGCATCGGCGGAGGCGGGTTGGCGAGCGGTGTTGCCCTCTATCTCAAACGACTCTATCCGGAAGTTCGCGTCGTGGGTGTCGAACCAAAAGACGCGCCCAGCATGTTTGAGGCACTTCGCGTGGGTCATCCGGTGGACCTTCCCGATGTCGGAAGATTTGTCGATGGCGCAGCGGTGAAGCGCGTCGGTGACGAGACGTTTCGAATCTGTCGTGAGCTTCTGGATGAAATACTGCTGGTGGACAACGACGCGGTATGCGCCGCTATCAAGGATGTTTTCGAAGACACCCGCTCGATTCTAGAACCCGCGGGGGCTCTGTCCATCGCTGGGGCGAAGGCCTTTGGTGCTCGCGAGCATCTCACGGGGAAGACATGGGTGGCCATCGCATCCGGCGCCAACATGAACTTCGACCGCTTGCGTTTCGTGGCCGAGCGGGCGGAGATTGGCGAAGAGCGCGAAGCGCAGCTCGCGGTCACCATCCCCGAGCGGCCGGGCACGTTTCTCAAGCTTTGCGGCGCCATCGGCGGGCGGGATGTGACCGAGTTCAACTACCGCCGGTCGGATGCGGAGCGCGCGCACGTGTTCGTGGGAATTACCGTCTCAAACAAGACCGAGTCTCAAACGGTGCGCGACAACCTGCGCGAGGCGGGTTTTGGTGTGTTGGACCTTTCTGAGAGCGAGATCGCGAAGAATCACCTCAAGCACATGGTGGGTGGAAGAAACACGGGCCTTCGGCACGAGCGCATTCTGAGTTTCAGCTTTCCCGAGCGTCCCGGCGCTCTGAGGCGCTTCTTGGAAGAGCTCTCGCCCCAATTCGACATCAGTCTGTTTCACTACCGGAACCAAGGCGGTGACGTGGGCCGCGTACTCACTGGAATCCAAGTGGAGCCAGGTCAAGAAGAGCGCTTCGAGGCGTTCTTGGAGGCCGTTGGCTACCCGGTGGTCGACGAAACGGAGAGGCCCGAATGCCGCTTGTTTCTCTAAGATTTCTTTTTCACCCGGGCGTCCGGCGGCGATCAGTGGAAGGTCACCTCGTTTGAAGATTGAGCTTCGGGCGAACGCGCCCGAGCGCAGCGAACGAAGTGCCTAAAAGCGCTCGTGCGCACCAATATCAAGCCCCGCGCCTTGTGGCCGCGCCACACCCAATCGGTCGGTCGCGATGGGAAGACTCAAGCCACTGTCGACGGCTGGGCTCGCCGCCTGGAGCCGAAAGTCACCGGACGAGACGCTGAGAAAGAGTGGGTCGGCGTTGATGTTGCCGCTCTGCGTGCCTGTGACACCGCCCGCTTGGTCCGTGAAATACGTGTCCGTGGGTCGGTAGTGGACGTTTCGCTCAATCGCAACGTTGGAGCCATTCCACATCATGACTCCATTGGGCGAACCGACGCCCTCGGCGTTGCGGTAGAAGATGTTGTTGCGAATACGCACGTTCCAGACGTGTCCCGATCCGTCTCCTCCCCAAGTCACAACCCCCGCACACCCGCGATTGAGCGCGATGGTGTTGTTGTCGATGTCCCAATCTTCGGCAAACTCGTAGGGGCCGACCAGGTTTGCGAACGCCGAGCTGTCGGAGCGGCTGTAGCCGGCGACTTGAACGCCATAACAGCCCGTTCGCAGAAAGAGATTGTTCCGGACGATGTAGCGGGTGCCGGTTGCATAGATTCCATGGCCGTGCCAGCGGTCACTCCCGAGGTACCCATTGTCGCGCAACAGGTTCGCTTCGATAGTCATGCGGGTCGCACCTGTGAGGAGGATGTTGTTCACCCCGCTGTGATGGATGTCGCAGTTTCGTATCACCGTATCGTGGACCGTGTAGCCCTTGATATTCGCGTCGGAGGAGTTCCGGACCTCTAGGTTTGAAATGATGATCCAACCAATCTCAGCGACGTAGCCACTCTCCGACTGCAGAAGAAGGCCGACAGACGCGCCAGACGCGTCAATCGCCGCCCATTCGTTTGGCGCGCTGCGGAGATGAATTGGCGCTGCAGATGTACCCGATCGGCTCAGCCTCACTGCGCCCATGTACGTCCCGTTGTGCACGCAAATGATGTCGCCTGCGACCGCTCGGTCCGCCGCCCGCTGAATAGAACGCAGGGGTAGCGCCGCAGTTCCGGCATTCGCGTCGTTGCCGCTTGTAGCGACGTGAATCGTGCAGTCTCCGCTCGGGGGAGGCGGCGGTGGGGGAGGCGGGGGCGCGCCAGAGCCACCGGTGAGAGTGAGACTGCCCCAAAGACTGGGGTTGAAATAGCTGCCAGAAGCGATGGCACCCACCCAGTCGAATTGGCGAGAAGTGCCGTTGTCCCTGTCGTTGTTGCCGATGAGGAGTCCGAAGACGGCGTTGCTTCCAGGGGTAAAGCCCACCCGCGTCCACGGAATGGCGACTTCGAGTATGTAGCCCCCCGTTCGAGTGACGGCGGCGGCCCGGGTGGCGGCGTCACTGACCGCGCCGGCGATGTTGAACGTGAATGAGAAGTCATTGGCGTCCATGGACGTCGACTTCTCGTTGCCTCTGTCCAGGTGCACCTCAATGCCGTCATCCAGCCACAGCTGTCCGGTGCCAGACTCCAACTGCGCGTCCGTTACGTCGAAAGCGAAGTACAGGTGGGTGGCGTCCCACGCAGCCTTCGCCCGGACAGCGTTGTCGCTGTGGGCACTGCTCGAGAATTGGGCATAGTCCGCGGACGCCCAAAGCGACTCGGACAACTGTCCGTCCACAGTGACAGCGGCGGAGGCCAGAGGAGACGTTAAGGTGCCGGCCGGAAGCTGCGTCCCTCCGGGCGGAGGCGGTGGCGATGGCTCTACCGGAGGAGTGGTAGACGCCAAGAAGAGACTGCCCCACCTGTTCGGCTGGAAGTAGCTGCCTGACTCAATGAGGCCCAGCCAGTCGAATTGAGACGTGTTGCCACTGTCTCTGTCGTTGTTGGCCAACAGCAAGCCCAACACTTTGCCCACGGCCGGCGTCGTGCCGACACGCGTCCAAGGAATTCGCACTTCGAGCGTGTAGCTTGTCCCAGCGACTTTCTTGTTTCGCACCAGCACGCCACTCACATTCGACGTGTTGCGCAGTGTCGCGAGGATTTGAATGTCATTCTCATCCGGCGCGGCGCTTCTCTCATTGCCGGCATCGAGGAAAAACTCCACGCCGTCATTGAGGTAAAACTCCCCATCCGCCACGGTCTCGTGCTGCGCGTCTTCGACGACGGCGCCCAAGTACAGGTAGCTGGTGTTCCACACGGCTTTCACGCTGACGCGGTTGTTGCTGCGCGCCGAATTGGAAAACACCACCACGGGCGCACTCGCCCAGGTGGCTTCGCGCAAGTACCCATCCACCGAAACCGACGTACTCGCACGCAGCGCCACCAAAACGTCCGGCTGCGCGCCTTCCAGCTGCTGCGCCCCCTCACCCTCGGAAGCACCGCATCCCGTCACCGCCAACCACGCAATCAGCGCACAAACAGGAAGCTTGAATCGTTTCATGACGCCCAAACGACAGACACGCACAACACGCGCACAACGCGAGGGACGCAGCCCACAACCACCAGCCTGATGGCATTGATTGACTTCAAATGCTTGTGCGTACCTGTGCGGCTTTCACCCCACGTCGGCGAGGTGTTTCTCCCACACGCCTCAACGTCGCGAAATCACTGCGGAGACCTTGTGCGGCCTTCTCCGGGAGTGCTGGTCGAACTTGCACCCGACGGAGCTGTTACCCGAGCGTCCCTCCCCACGCGGAAAGCGACGATGGATGTGAATGGGACAGTCTCCCGCTTGTGCTAGAGGCCAGACGCTCGGGTAAAGCCGACGACCGCGCGCCGGACCTCGGCGGCCGAGAGGCCCCGATTCCTGGCAATGAACGCCGCGAAGCTGGACGCTGGGTCCGGTGCGCCAGTAGCGGTCGGACACTGATACAGTCATTGCGTTGCCGCCCGCCTTGGACGGAGGACGCCCAACAAGCTCGCGGCACGCTTGCGCGCCGTAGTGCCGCCTTCGCAAATTCGCTGGATGGCGAGGACCGGCACGCCACTGAGCTGGTGCAGCGCCTGAGGCGAGAGCCCAGACTGAGCAATGTCGTCACGCAACTCCTGGGCCTCGAGCGCATCCAGGAAATGGCCAGGGCGCCCTTGCTCGCGGGCCAGTACCCGAGGGTCCTTGCCGACAATGGCACGCAAGCCTTTCAGCATGCGCTGGGTATTCTCCACCGTGCGCCGCTCCTCGTAGGGATAGAAATTTCGCGGTGAAACGTGCTTCCCCGTTGAACCGCTGGTCGCCAACGCCATCCCTACCTCCACATGCCCGGCCCGCTTCGCGGCCGCGATGATTTCGTCGGTCGCGCGGGTCAAGATGGGTGGCAGCCACTCTTTCGGCTTCATGCAGAGTTTTGCAATCCACTCCTGAAGCGCAGCGATGTCTGTCTCTGTAAACCCCGCGCGTCCGGCTTCCACCCAAGCGATGAGCCGCTCAATCTTTGAAACGCCGTCCCAAAGAGCGTCGAAGACGTGCCGGGTGCAAGACGGCTGCGCCAACGCACTGCGCACGGTGCTCTCTTCCAAGCCACTTGCGGCCCCCAGGTTGGCGTACGACCAACTCGCATCGCACAGTGCTTTTAACCGGATACACAGGGCCCCGTGCTGTGGCGGTCGCACGCGAGCGGTCTTTTTCACGTTCTGCTGCGACAAATTCCCCAACGCCTTTTCAAGCTCATCTGCCGTCGCCCAGGTGGTGGAACCCCCACGCAAGAAACGGCGAACGGACGTTTCTCTTCGATGGATTTTCTTGGCGATGGCGCGTGCCCCAAGGCCGGTTTCCTGGGCGCGGGCGCGGAGAGGGGCAGCCTCCTCCTGAGACAACCGGGCGCCCGGGGCAGAACGTCGTACGTTTCGCGCAACGTTGGGGGTAGCGCGTTCCAGTTTCTCCCCGTTCACAGGCGGGTGGAGGCGATATCGCGTCTTTAGGTCTGCAGCCTGAGCTGGCGACACGTAGTCATCCTCAAGCCCCAAATTGGGGTTGCGCCTGACACGAGGGCGCAGCGCGGGGTCGTTCCGAACCAAGGTGTGGAGCTCCGGCGCGACTTGCGTCAAAAGCGCACCAAGCGGAACCACTCTCACGAGGGCGTTTTCAGGAATCCGCACCCGCGCCGGCCCAATCTGAACCATCGCGCAACCACCCAACTGGGCCTTAGAAAATGAGCCTGGCTCGTTTGAGGTCGCGAGCAACCGGCCCACTTTGAAGTGACCGTTCTGAACCATGTCACCCACACGAAGCGGACGCGTGACTTCACCGTCTCGCGCCGCATTGGCCGTCGCGACGACACCCGTGGCTGTGGCGAAACGTCCAATCGGCAGCAAGCCCCCCGATTATCGAAGCAGCTCCACCTGGAGTTTCGAAAGCACTGACCCGCGGGCGCACGACGGGTTTTAGCGGGCAGCGAGTAATTCCAGTGGGTTGGGGGGCAAGCCGCAGCTGCCGCTTTTCACATTGAACGCGGCAACCATCGCCGCGCCACACGGATGTCGTCTTCGCTCTGGTGAACGATTTTCGCAAATGGGATGCCCGGTCGCCCTGACCGGAACGGCGGGCGCTCAAAGTTCGCCACCACGCTCAGCAGTCCCCCTGCTTTCAAGGCAGGGCTATCGCGGAGAAAGTGCCCCGTCAGGGCGCGACTCGGAGCCTCGCGGGGGCTGCGGGCGCGGCCGGCGCGGTCGTGTTGCCGAGGTCAACACCTGGGCTGAGGCTGCCCGCATACGCGCCGATCTGCCCGCCCGTAGAGGATGCGGTCATTGCGGGGTGTCCGGGAGCAATTCGAAAGTTTCCGTTTGCGCGGTCGACGAACGGACTCCCGGTGGAAAAGACCTGGCTGTTGGCGTCTCGGCCCGTGGCCGCGCGCCAGGCTGCGAGAGTGTTGTATTCGAGGCCGTTGTACGCGAACGTGACCACTGCTCCGTTCTTGGTGTAGCCGTTAAAGTTTAGGACTTGTGGGAGCGCGCTGGTTTCGCCAAACGCAATCGCATGTCCGTTTGGGCCGTTGTCGAGATCAATAATGCTGTCACGAATGGTGACGTTCGAAGTGATGCCATTTCTCGCGTAGATGCCGCCGTTGATCACCGAGGCACTTCGCATCCGCGCCACGGTGACGTGATGCGCGAGGAAATTCCGAGCATTGGTGGTCTCGCTGGAGAGCGTGAATCCGGTGCCGGCGTACTCCGGAATGTCGTGGCAGACGCTGTATTCCAGCGTTGTGAGGTTGTTTGAGTCCAGGTCATTGAAACGGAAACACTCGGCGACTTGCGAAACAATCCCATAGCGGATGGTGCCGTAGTTGAAGGCCCCTCCGGCCGTGCCCTTCAGAAAAATCCCGGTCTGCGTGTTTCTGATTTCAAAGTGTTCGATGAGAAAGCCCTGATCGCCGTACTGGTCACTGAACAGGCCCCGCTGCGGCGTGCTCGAGTTGGTGGTGTCGTTGTGAAAATCGTAGACGCGGAAGTTGCTCAAGACCGTGCCGATCGCATTCTGTGGACGGTAGATGATGGGGTTGGTGCCCATGTTCGTGGTGGTGCCCTTGATCTCGAAATTTCGGAAGTGAACGCCGCGTGCGTTCTCCACCCGAATCACGCCCCCGTCTCCCGTGGGTTCGGCCTCGGCCATGTCCACGAAAAAGCCATCAAATGTGACGTAGTCAGTTTGATAGACGCCATACATCGGGCTGGCCGTACCCAGATCATCATTAGAGCCATTGGCCACGGCCGGTGTGCCGTCATGGCGCAACTGGGTGCGATTGGGGTTGGTTGCGACATTGGCCAGAGCCACCGCGGCGAATCGCGTTACGAAGACGATTCGATTGGCGGCTGTGCCTGAGTTGGTGGGACGGAAGGTGGGGAATCGATTGTTGTCCGACGACGGCAGCCGAACGCCCACTCCGGCGAAAAAGCCAACCACGTTGCCAGCGACGGCCAGTGTCATTGCTTGATTGAGGTTCCATGGATTCGCCAGCGTGCCAGCCCCGGCGCTGTTCAAGGGCCGTGTGGGGTCGCAGTAGTGGGTGGGCGGCCCATAAGTGTTTTGTCGATATTCGCTTGAATCGAATGCGGCCTCAGCAGGCGCGCCGTACCCGATGAACACGCAGAACACAGCGAGCAGTCGGCTCAGTTTCATCACCCCTCCAGTCGGAACCCCATGCTAGTCCGTGGAGTGCTCTGAAACCACGCGAGGCCGTCCCGTCGGCGACGCCCCGGTTTTTTCATCAGATTTGACGGGGACTTCCCAAGGAAGCATGTGTGTTGGTTCAGGGGATTCGCGAAGTCCGTTTTGTGCGGGTTTGGGTTTGGGCTGGATGAACACGCCAAAGCCAGACCCAAGTTAGTGCGGCGTCACCCCAACGCGCGGTCCCGGGCCTAGGCGCCACCCACAAGTTTCGAGTACGAGAGCTGCGCGTGTCCAACTTCTCCGTTCGGCCCCAGGGCGAACCGACGCCCCGCTCTTCGTCGACGTTGCTCCACGAGGTGCAGCAGATCGCCGCAGAGAGCGGCCCGGAGTCCGCCGCCGCACGAGCCCGCGCCTCAGCCAGCGATTACGAGGCGGCGACCGCGCTCGGCTGGATCGCGGACCACGCATCGAAGGCGAATGCTTCACCCGAGCTGGTGGACACGCTGTACCGGGAAGCGCTCGGCCGCTACCCGCGCCACCGCTGGAATCTCGTTGGAAAGGCGAAAGCCCTGATGCGACGGGACGAGCATTCCGCCGCGCTCGAGCCTCTCGCGATGGCGGAGCGAATGAATTTCGACGGTTTCTCCGTCGCCTACAACCAGGCCCTCTGCCACCTGAAGCTCGGCCACGCCCGGGAGGCCCGCTCCGCTTTCGAGAGGGCCCAACGCTTCAATCGCGCCGATGGCAAAACGCCGCTCGAGCCGCTCGCGGCGGAGATCGCACGCCTGGAAGAAGCGTCCCGCCCAAAGCCACCACCGGACACGCTCACGCTCGCGACGCTGCCGGCCACCGTCGCCGCGCACTCCCCCTCCGGGCGCGCCGAGGCTCCCCTTCGCGCCCCGCCGCCTGCCAGCCCATCAGTCTCCACCCTCTCCACCCTTCTGGAGAAGGGGCGATGGCGCGCGGCCGCCGAGTGTCTCCAAGCGGAGAAGACCTCCAGCCCACAGGCACAAGCCCTCCACTGCCTTTTGCTCGCGCTCCAGGGAGATCCGCCCCGCGCCCGCCGTGAATTGGCCGCGGTGGCGCCAGCGCATCCCAGCGGCGAGCTCGGAGATCTGATCTGGTCGGCGAAGGCGTCGATCGCACTCCTCGAGGGAAAGACAGGGGAGCTCCAACACTGCGCAGCGCACGTCGAAGATTCGGAACTCCCCGCCGCGCGCTTCGTTCGCGCCGTCGCGGCGCTCCTCCCGAGCGAACCGAAGCCGGCGAAGAAGACGGCAAGGGCAGAGCCCGATCTCCGAACCGCCCGGAGGGAGCTCTCTTCCGAGGTCCACGCCCACGCCCTCCACGCTGACAGTGCTGAAGCGATGCTCGAGCGGGTCAACCGCCACCGCTTCGATCACAACGACCTCGCCGAGATCCTCGGCAAGGTGGTGACCCGCTCGCTCGCTGCGGCCGTCGGGCTCTGACACTCAGCGCAGCGCGAGACTGCCCATGCCACACGGCCGAGAGATTTGGACGATTGAATTCCAAATTGCATGATGACGCGCGTGATGAAGAGAGCGACTTATATCGCCCGCATCGAGCAGGCCTTTCAAATCAATCCGGTGGTGGCCCTGGTCGGCCGCAGGCGAGACTTTCCTGGGCAACTTCGTTGAGTCGTCCCTGGCCGAAGGTGCCAAGCCCCCTACGGTGCTGTTCGGGACGACCGTGGCTTGGCTGAACTCAGAACGGGTAGCGCATCTCCACGGCGTACTCTCGGGAAGTCGACGGCTGGATACTGATGCCCTGGCGCAGGCTCCCGAAGTCGGTGGACTCCACGACCAAGTTCCAGGTGCCGCGATGGTCACCGAGATCTGCCCGGCCACTCGAGTCGGTGAAGGCCGTGGCGGTCGGGGTGCTCCCAACCCCACCCTCGATGTAAACGTATGCCCCGGGGACGGCATCTCCGTTGGCACGACGCACGGTCACGATGAGTCGCCGGTACAAGTACTCCACGGGCGGTGGGGGCGCATTGACGCTGAAGGGTTGAGCCCCCGCAGCATCGAAGGAAGCGGTTGAGTTCGCGTTCTTGACCCAAACTGCGACGCTATACGCGCCCGCAACCGTCGGCGAGAACGCGAAGGTGGTGCTGGCGCTCCAGCCCTGCACCAGCGTGTAGTTCGCTGAACCCGGGGGCAGAATCCAAAACGCGTACATGAGCGGCCCGAGGCCGCCAGATGCGTTCGCGGTCCAGGTCATCGCGGCGCCGGTGTTCACGGTGGTCCCAACGTTAGACACGAGGGAGACGAAGGCGAGGGGGGCGTAGACGTCGAACGCCTGACCGGTCTCGGCGTCGCGGGAGTTGGTCGAACCCGCGCTCTTCACCCAAACGCCGATGTCGTAGTGACCCACGAAGGGAGGCGTGTAGGTGAACGTGTTGCTGTGGCCGTACCCTTCTGACCCGACCCAGGTGCCCAAGGGAGTGCGGATCGCGAATAGATATTCGAGCGGCGCGACGCCCCCCGCGGCGTTCACCGTGAAAGTGATGGGGACGCCCGCCTGGGATGGAGAGCCAACGCTCTGGCTAACGCCGTGGATCACCAAGGCCGGTGGCGGCGGCGGCGGCGGCGGTGGTGGCGGCGGTGGTGGCGGTGGTGGCGGTGGTGGCGGTGGTGGCGGCGTGCCCTCGCTGACAACCGATACGGCCAGCACCCTGGGGCCCACACGCTGGCCGCCGGCGGTCAGGATGGTCCGAACCTCGTAACTCGCGGGGTGGGGCAGGCCAGCGAAGTCGACCCCGAACGCAAACGTCCCCGACGAGCAGACGCCGACGCCTCCACCGACCGGCGCCGGGTCGCCAATCGCCCACAGCTCCCAGTCAAGGCGGCCCGCATCACTCCCGGCGCCCACGACACATGTGCCGCTGACTTGGAGTGGGCCCGGTGAGGTCGTGACGGCAGGCGCGGTGTAGTCGAAGACGAGGGTTTCGCCGCCGTGCGCAGCCGGACCTGTGCCGTCGGAGGGTACCGGTCCGGGCACATCAAGCACGCCTTCGCAGCCGAGCAAGAGACCGGCCAGCACCAGAAACGATGGGCCCAGACGGCCTCGCCCTGCCAAATTCATAGACATGTAGAAATCCCCCGCATGACGCTCGCAGCTACATCCACTTACATGAACCTACTCGGCGATCGGTGTGCGTGGCCAGCCGGCGCGCAACCCCGCGCCGCGGTTGATTGATTTCGCCTGCGATACGGGCCGCCCAGCTTCGAAATGATTCCCGACGTTCGCGCCGTCACGGAAGCCATTCGCTCCGCTCAGCAGAAGGCGCGCGGACACTGAGTAGTTTCAGCGGGCGCACTGCCCTCCCCCGTCGCCAGCGTGGTGGCAGGGCCGCGCCCATTGCCCCGTCTTCGCCGAATCGAGCATTCTCCACGGCACGTGCGACCCAAACTTCCGCGCACCAACGTCGCTCCAGCGACCGCTGTGCGCAACGGTTTCGATGGCACGAAGCTCTCTTAGCTGTGCCGCACGTTTGTTAAGCGCAGAGTGCGCCCAAACGCTCCTTGAAGCCATGCCTGTGCGTGAGCGAGCCCAGTCGACACAAATCGTCCGTGGACCGAAGTGAGCGTTGGCTCACGCGCTCGCCTCAACACGGGCAAGGACCTCCCGCCGCACGGCGCGATCGAGACATCCAGAGTTCGACTGAAGAAACTCCCGCAGCAAGGCGCGCTGCGGCCACGCCGGGATCGACGCGAGCGCTGCGAGCGTTCTGGCCGCCGCGACGCGTACGTCGGTCGAGGGGTCGCCAGGCTGCTGCCGAGAGAGCCACAGCCGCCCCACGGCGGCAGCCTGTATTCCGGAGAGTGCGTCGCCGTCGAGCGCAATGACCGGCAGGACGTGCCCCAGCGACAAGAGCGCGGCTCGACGCAGATCGGGCTGCGACGATCGCACGAAGCTGATTAGCTCGGGCACGACCTCAGCCGACGCCTCGCGGAGCTCGGCGATGGCGTGGGTATTCCCGCCTGCGGCGCGCCGTGCTCTCTGAGCAAGCGCGACCTGCGCTTCGTTGAGACTGCGCTCCGGGAACATCTCCTGGGTCCCAAGCCGGGCGGACCTTATCGCCGCCAGCAGGGAAGAGAAACCGAGGTTTCCGAAGAGCATGGAAAGGGTGTTGCGGCGATCGGCGGCCGAGGACGTGGCCGGCTGCTTGGAGCTCACGGGCGTGTTCATTTTCGGCATTCTCGAAACGCTGGCCGACCTGTTGCCGGTGCTCCGGTGACAAGTTGGAAACGTTAGACGGCGATGGCTGGCGGGCAATCACACGACTTGCCTCAATCTCGAAGAGTTCAGCCAAGCGAAGGTAGCGCCGAGCAGCCCCGTAGGGGGCTTGGCACCTTCGGCCAGGGACTCATTGGGTGAAAAGCGGACCCGGCGCACGGAAAGCACCCCGAGCGCGAGCACGCGGTTGGATTGGGCAGACCTTCTGAAAAGGACGTTCGCCCTCGACGTGCTGCGATGCACGGGATGCGGCCAACGACGCCGCGTCCTGGCTCACCTCACCGGCAAGGGGGCCCAGGCCATCCTCCGACATCTCGGCCTTCCTTCGAAGCCGCCCGCTCTGGCCCCTGCGCGCGGACCTCCAGAACCTTCCTGGCTCCACTGAACCTCCCAGGGGGTCGGCATCAACGGTACGGGCAACGGTACGGGCGCCCAACGACATCGGCGTCACCAACACCCGTCTGCGCGATGCCCCGCCGCCCATCTCTTTCGCCCGTCATTCCTCGGGCCCTCTGGAGGGTTCCGCGCCATCTCGAGTCCCCGCCCCTACCCAGGTCTTCGCTCGAAACCGCGGCTATTCTTCTTATGGTTGGGGGGGGTCGTATCAGCGAGTTTTGGGCGCAACTCGCGCTGTAAAGCTTCGGATAATCCTGGGTTCCCAATGAAGACTTCCCCCAACCGAGACGCACGGCAGAGTTCACGCAGGCGCGCCGCGTCCGCCGCGAGCGAGCCGCAGAATGAGGCGTACTGGAAAGCCGACCTTCAATTTGTCACTCAAATCGGGGCGACCCTGCGCGACCCGAAATTACCTAGCAAGTTGGCTCGGCAGCAAGTGAACGTGCTGACCACCATTTATCGTCGAAGTGCGGAGCGAAAGCTCACTGCCGGTGAAGTGCGGTACGCACGCATCCTCTTGGAAGAGTACGCGACGGGCAAGACGCGCTACTCCTCCGCGGTTCAGGAAAACGTGGTCCGGCGTGCAGATGCGACGAATCGCACGTTTCTGGGGAAGCACGAAGGCGAAGTCGTCGCTCGGATGCTCGCTGTTCATGGAAAAGGAAAAGCCCTCTCCATCGATGCCCTGCAATACCTCTCGAAGATGCTCGACAAAGCGAGGCATCGGGAGGCCTTCAAGGGTCTGGTGACGAAGTTGACATTGGCCTTTACCGAGGGCCCAGATGCGATTTCTCAGGCGCGGCTGGAGCAGTTCTTCCGCCTGCTCGAGACGGTCAGCGTTGCAGACTGGGCTTCGTACGTGTCTTGGGAACAAATAAGCAATCTGGTGAATGCGACGAGCGGTGAGCGGCGCGATGAACTTCGGCGAGGGCTGCTGGACTTCATGCGCAAGCGATCTGTTTTGGCCTCGTCCGAAGATTTTCGCGCCATGCCGCCGAACGTGGCAGTCCATTTCGGCAACGCCGAACACAACCTGCTCATGCTCCTCCCGGACATCGCAACGCTCGACCAGGACGGTGCCATCGCTTTGCTTCGCGATGCCGTGCTGCACAAGCGGGGTCTGCGCGTCCAAACGGACGACGGTATGAACGCAGCCATTCGGCTCATGGAAGCGTTTTCCACCGACCCGACCGTGCGCGCACTCATGACTAAGTACACGCGCGAACGCTTCGTGCCCGATGGGCGTCGTGCCTGGTGGAAGCAGCAAGCCATTGGGCAGAAGATTCAAGCCATCCTCGAGCCGCCGGCTCCCGCGCCGCCGCCGCTGCCGGCGACGCTCGACCCCATCGACGGCCACGGGTTGAGAATGGAAGTCGTCGACGAAATCCGGCGCTACTGGCAGGAGGGCGTCATCGCCGACGAGAAGTGGTTACGTCGGCACGATGAGCCCCTGCTCAAGAAGGGGACTCACCGGGACGTCTTCCCACGTTGGGCCGTCGCCATGCGGGCCGCAGGCATTCCAAAGCGCCTGCAAGTGCGCGGCACAGGCGAGGCCGACCGCAAGCTCTACACACGCGACGAAACCAACGAACGACTCCGACAACTCAGCGCGGAGGACTTCGAGCCAGAGGCGGCGCGCACTTACTTTCCTCATCTCTTTGCATCGGCGCTGGAACATTATCGAAGCTGGCCGGAAGCGCTCCAACGCAACGGGCGCCCGGCGGTCTCATTTCCAAAGCTTTCAAACGTGACCTCAGACACGGTCGCGGCGTTTTGCACGCAATCCACTCTCGAAAGCACCGGACGCCGACAACTCAAAGAGGCGCGCGCCGAGCTGACGGTCGCACAAAAGCAGTTTTCAATGCGCAATTCCGCCGAGGCGTTGAAAGCGTTCGTCGGAGCACGCGAACTCGCGATGCAGGCATCGGAGGCCTATTCGGAGTTGGCTCTTCAAGAGAATGATGCGAGCGGAGCGCCGGCATCGACGAAGAAAGTCGAATCGGCCAACGCGATGGTGGAACAGATCCAAGAGGGTCTGTCACACACGATTTCGCGCATCCTGAGTAACGTTCTCAAGTCATTGCCAGCCAACATCGCCGCTGACGCCGCGAATGGCGAAGAAGCGTCGATCACGCAAGCTACGAAGGCCGCCATTCAACGTTACCCGCTGCTTGCCGACGCACTCCCGACTGAGTATTTTCCAGAGAAGGTCAAGGTGGCTGCGCGCATGCTGGAGAGCGCAGCAGATTTGCCCAATTCGCCCGCGCCCTCGAAGAGTCCGGTGCTTGCGCATGACATCGACCAACTCAGCGCGGCGCCGAACGATATCGGCACAGTGCTCAGGGAGCTCGACCTCGCGCATCAGCCTCTTGTGGCAAAAGCGGAAGAGCTCCTTCAGGGCTCAGCCGCGTGGGGACAGCTTCGGGGGTCCACAACGAGTGCCGCGTCGTATGAGGCGTTGCTCTCCGCATTGATTCGCTTTGCCAGTCCGCTCAAGGGCCTGACTCTATTGGAGGTCGGTCCAGGCGTGCCCGTGTTCCTCTCGGCAATGAGAAAGCTGGGCTGGCCGTCGAAGGGGTTGGAGAACGATTTCAAGTTCAGCCAGCTGGCCAAGGGCGCCGGGGTCAACGTCACGCATGGGACGCTGTTTGACCCACCGCGCGAGTGGCTGCGCACCCCCTTTGACGTCACCCTCAGCCGCGACGTGCTCAATCAGTTGCTGCATTTGGGGGTGTCGGGTCCAAGCCTGAGGCAGGAGGCGTTTCGGTGTTTGGCCCGACTCACGAAGCCAGGGGGCTTCAGTGTTCACGAGACCCCCCCCAACGTTCGTTTGAGCTTCGAAGAACTTCGCAGCGCGGGATTTCGAATCGTGCAACGCGATGCCAAACGTGGCCTTTTGGTGCTTCAGCGATTCGAGAGTCCGCTTGCGTAGCAGTCCGGGGCGCGGGCCGGCCCAGAAGAGCGGCCGCCAACAGGCTCACGCGCGAGGGGGTGCTGTCTGCCTCGGGTTCCCGAACCCTCCTCTCCATCCGCTCGCCCGGTTGGCTCGACCGCATCGTTCCGTTTGTCATCCGCTACGGAGACCCCGCTGCCCGCAGCGAGTTCGCGGCGTGGGGCCGCGAATGATGTGCCGGCCCTGGAGTCCGTCTGGGCGCGGCGGAACGTCTCCGACACCCGGCTAACGACCCGTTGAACGCTCCTTGAGGTATTCAATCACCGCACGCGCTGTCGCGAGGCGGGGGCTTCCCTCCCACCGGTACGACAATTCCCAGGGTGGGCGTTCGACCCCTTTGCGCGCGACACCGCCCCTTCCGTACTTGCGCTCGGCGAGGGTCATCAGTTGAGTGACCGCTTCAGCGAACAGAGGAATGAGTGGCATCTTCTCTGCCATCGGAAGTTCGTTCAGCCGAGCCTCCAATGCTTCCAGGTCCTTCCGGCTCAATCCCACTGGCGGTAAGGGCCGGCTACAGTGGTCGAGTTTGTCCAAACCGGTCCAAATCGCTGTGGACACATAAGTTTCGATGCCCCGCTTTTCAACATGGGCGGCACGTACCGTCGTATGCCGCACCTTGGCGGCGAGGCCTATGACTGCATAGCTCCAACCCATGCGCCGCCTGAGAGCAATTCCGTTTCGAAGTTCAGCGCGTTCCTTGGGCGGGATGAACACCCTCCGAAGGGTCCCCTGAAGTGCGTTGTCGATAATGCTCATTCGCACGTGATGCGCGGTGATGCGTTTGGTGCCCATCCCTTTGCGGATGTTCCCAACCGTTTTGTAGGTGAGACCTGGCGCGTGCCCAATGGCTTTGTCGGCAAAGCGGGAAGCTTCGATTTCATGCACGAGTTGCCTGAGCTCGTTCCGGTCTAACTTGGCGCCCTTCTCTTTGACATCCCGAAGGACCGACGGAAGGCTGTAGGGAGGCGCGATATGGCGCCGGCGAAAGCGGTCGTTGGTCCAGGAGAAATAGTTGTCCGGGACGCCGCGTGCTTTGTTCCGGGGCACGTCCGGCACAACCCCTGGGTCTCGGAGTATTTCCTCGCGCACGCTGGCATCGACCCCGCTGGCGATGAGGAGCATCGGCAACGTGAGCACAGGTTTGAACGCTGTGCAGGCCCGTGTCTCGACTCGCCCCTTCCCAAAATCAACGGTCACCTTGCCCTGAACACGTTGGTTTCTGACTGGATGGTGCAGCTTGAGAATCTTCCCGACACCGAACTCAGAGGAATACACCTCGTAGCCGACTTCCCAGCGACCAGGGTCGAAGTCCGTCTTGTCGAACACGGCCGGTGACCCACTGCGATGACTCGATGCGCCAATCTTCATGGTGATTATTTTCGCAACCATCGCCCCTGAGTTGCTCAACGCCCAGCATTCCTATCCGCAAAGCGCCGGATGTCATGCTGAGGCTATGGCCTTCAAATAACGCATTCTCAGGTCCTCGACGGAGCCAAGCGGTCGCGTCGATCTCCAGTCGCTCGCGTGCGTCGGCGAAGCCAGGGCAAGAGCGCCATCGCGCCGAGGATTGAGGGGTCGATGGGCGTGCCTTGGCACGCGCAGCCCACGGTGAATGTCATGGGGCCAAGCGCGTTGTTTTCCACGCCGCCGTCGCCACCGCTTGCACCACCGTCGGGCGGAGGAGAGGCGAGGTACGTGACCGAGAGACGGGGCCAGCGTGTTGAATCCAGATGGTCGGACGACACCAGATGATGCGCGGAGACAATGCCAGTGTATTCATTGACCGTGAGACCGATGCCCGGGTTTTGAGGTGTGGGTCCGAACCATCGCTCGACGACGCTGCAAGGGAGCGAAAACGAGATCGCATCACCGGGCAGCGGCAGGTTAGGAACCGGGAAAGTGGCCAAGGGGGTCGAATCGACGTCGGCGGAGTTGAAGCCATACACGGTATCTCCGCTGGCCCATCTGCTGGTCGGTGAAATAATCCACATCCGGTCGGATTCTCCTGGGGCAGTGGGTCCGCCAAAGCCCGTTCCCTCGATCCAACCTCCGTTTGCGGGCAGAAGCTCATAGGCTGTCCACGCTCTACCCGGGACGGCGACGACATCTGGCTCCACGGAGAGGTACCACAGCGTCAGGTCGGCCGAGGTGCAGCTGGCGCCGCCCGGGACGCTGCTCAAGTCGAACCAAAGCAGCGCGACGCGTTGAAAGTCTCCGTAGCCCTCCAAGTCATCGGAGGCGCCACGGTTCAGGGTCGAGCCGTCAAAAGAAAGAGATAGGTCTCGTCCAACCGCCGGCCCAGGTTGGAGCACCAACGTGGTCTGGGCCCGGGCAACCACGGGAGCGAGCAAGAGCATCCAACAAGTGAGACCAACCGCCCTGTCGGGAGAAGCGCGCCCCGTTGCCATTGCTGCAAGTATCACGCACCTGTGGCACCCTGTCGCCTTGGGGGACTCCACGGCATTGTGTTGTTGCTTGAGCGCGTCGTCGGCGGTCTCAAGCCCCCGTTGATGGCTGGGTATAAGTGACGACGCACCCGTGTCGGGACAAAGGCCGGCAGGGTGAGGTGATGTCGTTTGCCCCAGGGTAGCAGCTACAACTACAGCGTCGGACGCTCCGGCGCGTTTGCAAGAAGCTCTTTGATGGGGTGCACCCCAGAAACTTCGCTCACGTTTTCACCGATAACGGTGTCCATGCGGGTGAAGATCAGCGCCCTAATCAACTGGGCCCATCGCGTCGCCACGAAGCTGCCCGGCCGCGGACCCGATACCCTCGCCCGCGGCCCGGCAAAGCCTGACCGCACCCAGCTCTTGCACAGCATGCTGGCCGCGCCCGCCGGACCTCGGGGCTGCGGCCAGGTCGGTGACTATTCACTCTACTTTCCATTGGGTGCAGCGCCCGTAGCCATCCTCAAGGACGAGCGCCTCGACCCGAAACTGGTCGGCTGGCTGCGTCGGGTGAAGCAACGATTCGGCGGCAGCACCGATGACGTGGGCAAGGCGATTTCGATTGCGAAGTTCACCTCCGCGACCTTTCCGAAGCGGCTTGATCCCAAAGCTGCCGCACCAACGGACCCGTCGGCTGACTTGGCCATTCTGGGCGAATTCATCGCGGCCGGCCGCGCGACGTGTGTTCACAACGCGCTCGCGCTCCAGTTGGCGCTGCAGCAAGAGGGGATTCCGTCGCGACTTCGCGTCGGCCAGTTCCGGGAGGAATGTGTGAGCGATGGGGATGTCCTCCAGGATGAGCGCCATCTCTGGGTCGAGGCCGCGCCTCGGGGAACGCTTCTGCTGCTCGATTCCGCGCGTGATTCTTATCGGCGGATCGAAGACCATTTCTCATCGGCGGCCAATGAACCGCCGCCCCGCGAGTTTCGAGGGCGCCTGGGGTGGGAGAATACGCGGATCATCTACACCCCTACGCACTCCGTCGCGGGTCAGACGTCACGCGTGACTCAAGACTTTTTCCCCGAGATCAACGTGGCAATGGAGCGCCTCGACCGTAGGCTCAAGGAAGCACAAACGGCCTTTTCGTGGAGTTGGGGAAGCAGGTAGCGCCCGGCGGCGTGGTGGGTTTGCGTTGGAAGAGGCGAAGACTGGAACGGCGGGCGCTCACCCCAAGGACGACTTCGGTTTCATCAGGCCCAGAGCGGACCTCTCATGAAGGAGGTCCGGGCGAGAAGGCCACCGGCGGACCTTGTGAAAGTCCGCCGGAAAGGAGCTGGCGGCAAGCCCATCGAGGAGAGGCAGCCCGGCATTTACGAGGCCCTCGAATCGCTGGTTGAAAGTTGAGGAGAAACAAAACGGGGAATTGGAGCGAGCGAAGGTTAGGGGGGCGGGAAGAATCAGCAGCCGTGGGTGAGGTTGCGCGTCGAGAAGCGTGCCGTCCGCGATGAGAACGGCCCCTTGGAC
>JBJXGM010000004.1:0-16727 GCA_046155985.1 Myxococcaceae bacterium
CTAGCAGGCTGCGGTGGCGCGCCAAAGCGAAGCGGGTGAGAATCGGCGACTCAAAAAAAGGTCAATACATATGTATTGACGACGGTTGACGCAGTGTGCAAGACTGTCCTCGTGCCGCAGTCGAAAACAGAGCAGCTCCAGATCAGGGTGTCTCGGCATGAGAAGCGCGATATCCAGAAGAAGGCGCGCGCCGCTGGACTCGGTGTCTCGGCTTGGGTGCTTTCACGGCTATTGCCCGACGAGAGCAAGCGTTTCCATGCGCTTGTGGATGCGCTGAGCGCGCGCCCTGGCGATGCGACGATTCTCGCATCGTTGCACGATTTCCTCATAGGCCTTTCTGCATTGACATTGCTCGAGGCCCTTGCCGACGCGCCGCGAAGCGCAGTGCCGCAGCCTTGGCGTTCATATTTGGCAGCCATGATTGAACATCGCGCTCACCAACTCGAGACGCCACCCCCCCCATGGGTATTGGACGTTGGTCCGTCGCCGGAGCCCTACTTCGCGAGCTCGCTTCTAAGTCTGAGACTTCACCTCCTCACGCATTCGCCGCAGGCATTTCGCAGGCGAAACCTATTCGTGGACGCGGTCCTCGGCGAACGTGTGTGACGCGTGAGTGCTCTCAGCCCACAGGCAATGCGCGCGCTGTTTGAAGCCCTGAATCAAGAGCTTCAAGGCGAAGCCATCAAGGGGGAAATCTATGTCCTCGGTGGCGCGGTGATGTGCTTGGTCTTCAATGCGCGCGCGTCTACGCAAGATGTCGACGCGCTGTTTTTGCCTCCTGGGCCTTTGCGGAAAGCGGCGAAACGGATTGCGACACGCCACAACGTCCCTGACGATTGGCTCAATGACGCTGCGAAAGGTTACTTGAGTACGCGCGGTCACTTCGTGCCCTTTTTGGAACTGAGCCATCTCGTCGTATCGACTGCTGCGCCTGAATACCTCCTGGCCATGAAGTGTCTTGCGATGCGGCTGGGGGCCGAGTTCCACGATGAGGGCGACGTGCGATTTTTGCTTCGCTATCTCGGGCTTGAGACGTACGCCGACGCCATAGAGGTCATCACGCGCTTTTATCCGCTTGAGCGTTTCCCTCAGAAGACGCTGCACGCTCTTGAAGAAATTCTGGGCGGCTTGAAACGTTAGCCGGGTGTTCGTCTCGTTCGGCAAGAGGCGAAAGCGCTTGATGTGTCGGGGGCGATAGACGCCGAAATCGCGAAGGTCGGTTGTGAAGACGGTCTTGATTTTCTCCCGCTCGGCAACGCTGACAAGGGCAGCGTCAGCGAAATCCATCGGGAGGTCGCTGTATTTCATCATCAGTTCCCGCATTCTTGCGAAGTCTCCCGCGTCGAGCGGGAGGAGCCGGAGCATGTCCGTATCCAACATCTCCCAAAGTGCGTCCTGCGCCTTGGAGGAGAAGTTGAGCAGGTGCATGGCTTCAACAATCACGGGCAGGACGGACCACAACGGACCGCGGAGCGATTGCAGCGTCGAACGGCAAGCTCGATGATGAAAGTCATCGCGATGAATCAGGGCCACCAAGGGCCCAGCATTCTGCAGCGACTTCCTCAGCGCCCACCGTCAGTTCCACCATCGGTCTTGAAACTATCCGCCGGAAACGAACTTCGCTCGCGCCCAGGGCTCGGGCGGGGCATCGTCGGCGGTGCCGAGTAGATGGGCTGCGGCGCGTAGTGCGCCCGCAATTGCGGAAGTTGGGCGGAAAGCACCGACGAGTATTTCGCGAGCAGCTTCAGAACATCCTGGGCCTCTGCGCCAGTGAGCAAGTAGGGCTGAAACGGTCGGTCGGGATAGCGGTCAACACGAACGGGTACGACTTCGGCGACAGGAGCTCGGGAGCTGTCGAGCGTCAGCTTCAGCAGCGCGGCGCGCTTCTCGAGGGGGTTCCAATTTCCGCCGAACACAAAATTGCCGAGCGAATAGACGATCGGTCGGCCGCCAAACTCTTCCATGCCCTGAAGCACATGGGGGTGAGACCCCAGCACGGCGCTAGCACCCGCGTCGACGGCAGCACGCGCCAACCTCACTTGATAGCCCTCAGGAATCGCCCGGCCTTCGCGACCCCAATGAAAGAAGGGAATGACGAAATCGGCGACAGACTTCGCAGCGGCGATGTCGGTCAGCAGCATCGCACGCATGGCGGCTTCGTCGGTCGCGTGGCCTGCGACGCCGGGAAAGCTGTCCGTGGCAAAAATGACGTGTGGTTCAATGTTGTGCGTGCCCAAAAACAGATAGCCAAGAAGGGCGATCCGCTTGCCGTGTCGTTCGAGAATCAACGGCCGTCTGGCTTCCGCTAACGTGCGGCCGGCGCCAAAGTGAGGAATGCGTGCGGCATCGAGCGTTGCCATCGTGTCGAGCATCCCGACTTCGCCAAAGTCCATCGTGTGGTTGTTGGCGAGGCTGACCGCATCGACCCCGCCGCGCACAAGTGCAGCGGCAAGCTCAGGCCGTGCTCGAAAGTTAAAGTTCTTCGGGATTTTTTCACCGCGGTCGGTGAATGGACACTCCAAGTTCACCAAAAACACATCCGCTGCATCGGTGACCGTGCGCACCTCGGCAAAGGGGTAGGCCCAGGACGATTCCTTGGTGCCCCCATCCGCGAGGCCTGCGTCCACCCATTCTTCGAAGTGAAAGCCCAAGGTGACGTCACCGCCGGTGATCAAAGTGATGGCGTTGGGCGATGTCGGCAGGTTCGGCTCGGTGCTGGGCGCCGGACCATCGGCAAGAAGCGAGGGCGGGGCTGCCTCTGTGAGCAAAGGCGCCTCGGTGCGGGACTTTGGAGCGGGGGTGGCACAGGCCGCAACAAGCAGGCCGGCGGCGGCTAAACCCCAAGCTGTCCTTGCACCCTGAAAAGGGGGGGGCCTACATTGCCGCCAGGCCATGGCGCGCGAGAAAGACAACATTGCCCAGTCCGACGCGCACAACTCGCGCGGCATCGAATTGGCCGACCGGGGCTGGCTGGATGAGGCCGTCAAAGAGTTTCGAAAAGCCATCGACCTAGACCCCGCCTCGGCGCACGCGCACGACAATCTCGCCACGGTCTTCGCCGAAAAGAAACAGTTTCGCGAAGCTCTGGACGAATACCTGACGGCGCTTCGCCTCGAGCCCGACAGCGCCACCGCGCATTACAATATGGCTTGCTTCCTTTCGGCGCACGCCGCCGACATGGCGATCGCGGAATACAGCGAAGCCATTGAGCTGGACCCCGACTATCCGGATGCGCACCTGAATTTGGGAATGACGTACGCCGATCAAGGACGTACGGAAGAAGCGATGGCCGAATTCAAAGTCGCCATCGGTTTGGACCCCGAGGACCCGGTGCCACGCCATGAATTGGCGACCCTGCTGATGGACGAGGGCGACTACCGAGCTGCGATTGCACAGCTCAAAGAAGTCGTCCGGCTTCAGCCAGATGGGTTCGAGGCCCACTTGGACCTTGGGATTTGTTTCGCCCAGAAAGGCTTCTACGCCGAAGCCGAGCGGGCCTACGACAAGGCGCGCCGTTTGAACACTGACGACCTGTTGGTGAACTACAACCTGGCTGCGCTGTACGCTCTTTGGGAACGCCCGGAGGAAGCAGTGTCGTTCCTCGGCAAGGCGATGGCGGCCGACCGAGCCAAAGTGGTGAGTTGGCTTGCGACCGACCCCATGTTCGAACCGCTGAAGGGACATTCTGCTTTCGAAGGCTTGCTGTGATTGAGCAGCTGCCCTTGATTGGCGTTGCGCTTCTGCTCGTATTGCTCAATGGCTTTTTCGTCGCGACTGAGTTTGCCATCGTCAAAATCCGAGTGACGCGGCTTCGCGCGCTGGAGGAGGAAGGTCGCCCCGGCGCGCGCAGTGCCAACATCCTGGTCAAGAACCTCGATGCGTATCTGTCGGCGACGCAGTTTGGAATTACTTTGGCGTCGCTGGGCCTCGGCTGGCTGGGCGAGCCTGCTTTCGCCAGATTGATTGAAGGGGCATTGAGCCCCTTTGTGCACTCTGTTGGGGCACTGTCTGCGTTGAGCCACTCGCTGGCGGTGGTCTTGGCGTTTGCGGTCATCACCATTCTTCACATTGTCGTCGGCGAGCTGGCGCCCAAGACGCTTGCGATTGTTCAGCCGGAGGCGACAGCGCTGCGCGTCGCGCCGCTGATGCGGATTTTCTACGTGCTGTTCTACCCAGGCACTTGGGTGCTCAACCGGTTGGCAGGTGTCGTGCTGCGGTTGTTGGGGCTCCAGCGCCTGGACGCACGAGAGGAAGCGCACTCCGAAGAGGAGTTGCGCATGATTCTGGCGTCGTCGGCGGCCGCGGGCGCAATTTCGAGCGGACGTGTCGAGCTCTTGGAGGGCGCGCTGGCGATGATGGAAAAGACGGCCCGCCAAGTGCTGGTTCCACGCAACCAAGTTCAGTTTTTGGATCTGGAAGAATCGCTTGAGAAAAACATCGCCGATGCACGCAGTGCAGGGCACACGTGGCTGCCGGTGGCGCGTGGCACGCTCGACCAGGTCGAGGGCATGGTGAACGTGAAAGATTTGTTCTTCCTGCTCTCGCGCGGCGAGCTCCGGTCGCTCGCGCAGATTCAACGGCCCGTGTTGTTCGTGCCCGAGAGTGTGACGCTGGAACAACTGTTGGCGGAGTTTCGTCGGCGCAAGCGGCAGATGGCGGTCGTGGTCGACGAGCACGGGGGGACGTCTGGGCTTGTCAGCTTGGCGGATGTGGTGGCCGAACTGGTGGGCGATGTCGCTGCGCTTGGGCGTACTGAAGACGATGTCAAAAGCCTGCCGGGGGGACGTCTGGAACTTCCGGGGACCGCGCCACTGGACGACTTGGCGGACCGGCTGGACGTTTCGTTTGACGTCGAAGACAAGGGTGAAGTCACGACCGTTGCAGGATTCTTGATGCAGCACCTGGGGCGCGTGCCCAACCCAGGCGACCGATTGAAAATTGGTGAGTTTGAGATTCATGTGCTCGAGACAGAAGGCCCGCGCGTGCTCAAGGTTCGCATCGAGCCAGCCACGCCCCCGGTACCGCCGCCGCATGCCCCGGCTGGCCCCAGACTCCCCAGCGCCTAAAGCCTATGGTCACATAGTGTCATGCCTCGTCATGTCACTGCTTGCCAGCGCGACACCAGAAACGTAGAACGCATCGGTAGTTAGCGGTTTTCACCCAGGGACGGCATGCAACTCAAACGCCTCGACATCACGGGTTTTAAGTCATTTATGGACCGGTCGGTTTTGGCCTTCGATCACGGCATCACCGCCGTGGTGGGGCCCAACGGCTGCGGCAAGTCTAACGTCGTCGACGCCATTCGCTGGGCGATGGGCGAGCAAAGCGCGAAGAACCTGCGCGGACGCGGAATGGAAGACGTCATTTTCAATGGCTCGGAAAGCGAGTCGCCCCGCTCGATGGCGGAGGTGTCCCTGACGTTTTCGGTCGATGCGGCCGACGTGCTTCCGCAACCCTACGCAGGGTTTGGCGAAGTCACCGTCACGCGCCGTCTGTTTCGCAGCGGGGATTCGGAGTACCTGATCAACAAGTCGTCATGCCGGTTACTCGACATCACCGAGCTCTTCTTGGGCACGGGTGTGGGGACGCGCGCATATTCAATCATTGAGCAAGGCCGCGTGGGTTTCATCGTTTCGGCAAAGCCAGAAGAACGTCGCGCGGTCATTGAAGAAGCGGCTGGTGTCACCAAGTACAAAGCCCGCCGGAAGGCCGCCGAGCGCAAGATGGAATACACGCAGCAAAACCTGGTGCGTGTGACCGACTTGGTCCGTGAGCTCGACCGACAACTCGACGCGCTGACACGTCAGGCGCGGAAAGCGGAGAAGTATCAAACGCTCAAGACGAAGCTGCGTGACATTGAGGTCCATTTCGCAGCGCATCGCTTCTTAGAGCTGACGGCGGAGATGCGCCGCTTGGAGGTCGAAGTCGAAGCGCTGGCAGCGACCGAAGCGGCGCAAACAGAAGAACTCGAGCGCCTGGAGCAGGGCATTGTGGCGCGTCGTGACAAGCTGGAGCAGGAGTCCTCCGCGCTTCAGGCGGATGCCGATGCGCTGCACGTTTTGGAGAGCGCGCTCGAGAAGGATGAGCAGAACTTGGCGTTTTGGCGCCAGGACATGGCGGATTCAACGCTTCGCAGAAATGAAACCCTGAAGGAAGAAGCGGGTGTTCGGGCGCGCGAGGTTGAGTTGTCCGAACGACTGGACGCAGTGGCGAACGAGCTTCAGTCGTTGACCGACCTTCAACAGCACGACGATGTGGAGCGTGGGACGCTGTCGGAAAGACAGTCCATTCTCATCGCGCGTCAGAGCGTCTTGTTGGAAGACACCGAAGCCAAGCGGGAAGGGCTCGTGGCGATGGCGGCGCGCGTGGCCAACCACGAAAGCAACCTGGCCAGCTTTGCTCGCCAATCGGCGGAACTCTCGACGCGTCAGGCACGCGTGCGAAACGAAATCGAACTGTTGCGTGCCGAAGAAGCCGAGTTGGAGAAGCTTCGCGCGAACGTCGCCGACCGCGTGACGGCCACCCGTCAACTCACGGGTGAGCTGGCCATCCGCAAAGGGCAAGAACAAGAAACGCTCGCTGCCGCGCGCCAGGAACATGCCGAAAACGAAGTTTTGATGATTTCGGCGCGGGAGCGCCTGGCCGATTTGCGAAGTCGACTGCAGTCCCTCGAGGAGGTTCAGCGCAACTACGAAGGCTTCGACCGTGGTGTTCGTGCGCTGATGAAACGGGGTGGGTCCGAGAAGCTTGTGGCCGATGTTCTCGTGGTGCCGCCTCGCTTCGAAAAGGCCGTCGAAGCTGCGTTGGGCGATCGGCTGCAGCATGTCTTGGTGTCGGACCGGAACCGCGCGCTGGAGCTTGTCGAAGGACTTCGGCGTTCGGAAGAGGGGCGCTCGTCGTTCATTCCGCTTCCGGACTTGCGTCGCGCCATCGTGCGTTCCAGCGACGACACAGACTTGTCGTTCCCTGGCGTGGTGGCACTGGCACGCAGAGAAGTCCGCTGTGAAGCAGGCCTGGAGACGCTCGTCGAAGCGCTCTTGGCCGATGTTGTCATTCTTGAAGACCTGCCGGCTGCCCGGGCGTTTTTTAACGCGACGGGTGCGGGGCTCACCCTGGTGACGCTGGAGGGTGACGTTCTGCGCCACGACGGCACCGTCACCGGTGGTCTCATGGAAGGGCCCGCGGTGGGCGCGCTTCAGAAAAAGCGCGAAATCGCCGAGCGTGCTGAGGAAGCGGCCATCGCGGAGTTGCGCTACCACAAGCTCGTGACGAGCCATGGCGCGCTTCAAGGCCGTGTTGCCGAGGCGGAAGACGCGATTGCCGGCCTCGCCCAATCGCATCACGCCGAAGAACTCAACCTGGCCCACCAGGAAAAAGACCTTCACAAAGCGGGCGAGGACTTGTCCCGCTTGCGTTCTAGGCTGACGTTGCTGGAAGCCGAAGGGCAAGAGATTGCGGCCGTTGCGGAGCGCTTGCTCCTTGACGAAGCGTCGGCGCGAACCGCGTTGGCCGAAGCCCAAGCGGAGCGAGGGGCAGGCGAAGAAAGCCTTCGTCGACTCGCCGGCGAAATGGAAACTTTGAAGCTCGAAGCCGAGGTCCTGACGAGCGACCTCACGGCGATTCAAGTTCGCGCAGCGGCACACGCCGAGCGTTCCGAAGCGGTCCGCCGAGAGCAAGAGGCGGTCCGGGGCTTGCGTGAGGAAGCCACGGCGCGTTTGGACAAACTGGCGGAGACCGCAGCTCAGCTTCTGGCCCGGTGCGAAGAGCGCGAAAAAGCCATTGCAGAAGTCGAGACGACGCAGGAACCCAAGCGCATCGAGCGGGAGCAACGCGCCGAGCAGCTTGTCGCCAGAAGGGATGCACACGCACGAGAGGTCACCGAGGTTCGAACCCAAGAGCAGGCACTGCGCGAACTTCGCACGATGCTTGAAGCGACCGGGACGCGTCGTTCTGAAGCGGCGATGGTCGCACGTGAGGCGGAACTGGCGCGCGGTCATCTTGTGGAAGCGATTTCTGACCGGCACGCGTTGGATTTGCTGGAACAAGTCCAGCGCTTCCACATGGCAGCGCCGCTGCCGGCACACGCCGAGCAAGAATCCAAGGACCTGCGCGCACAAATCGAGAAGATGGGCGAAATCAACCTCACCGCCATCGAAGAGCATGCGCAAGTGAAAGAGCGATGTGACTTCCTCAAGAAGCAGCAGCTCGACTTGGCCAGTTCGCTCGAACGCTTGGCCGAGGCGATTCGCCGCATCGATGAAACCAGTCGCGAGCGGTTTCGACGCACTTTCCAGGTGGTCAACGAGAAGTTCGAACAAGTCTTCCCGCGGCTGTTTGGCGGTGGCCGCGCGGGATTGCTGCTCGTCGACAGCCCGACGGGAGGCGAGCCCGGAGTCGAAATTGTCGCGCAGCCGCCCGGCAAGAAGCTTCAGAGCGTCAGCCTGCTTTCCGGCGGCGAAAAGGCACTGACGGCGGTGTCGTTGATCTTCGCCATCTTCCTGATCAAGCCGACGCCCTTTTGCCTGCTGGACGAAGTCGACGCGCCGCTCGACGATGGCAATGTCGGTCGTTACAACGAGATTGTGCGAGAAATGAGCCAGCGTTCGCAGTTCATTCTCATCACGCACAACAAGCGGACGATGGAGATTGCCGATACGCTCTACGGCATCACGATGGAGGAACCGGGCATCTCCAAGCTTGTCGCCGTGCAGATGAAAGACGCCGAAACCCTTTCGGCAGCCTCGGAAGAGCACGCCGCGTAGCATTCTGTCCTTCGGCGTTCGCGGAGAAGTGAATCACCGATGTTGTTCATTGCCTACGCAGCGATTGTGGGCGCCTGCGCAATGTGGCTTCTCGGCGCGTGGCGAACTGTTTCGGGGATGCGCCGTGTACCCGGGTTGGATGCCGCGTGGGACGTCGCGCAGGCCACCTGGCCTCGGATTTCATTGATTGTCCCAGCGCGAAATGAAGCCCAGAGCATCGCTCAGGCGGTTCAGTCTCGTCTGGACGAAGGCTACCCCAATCTTGAAATCATTCTCGTCAACGACCGTTCCACGGATGAGACTGGAAAAATCGCTGACAAAATCGCCCGAAGCGACGTGCGTGTGCAGGTGGTTCATGTTCAGGATTTGCCCCCAGGGTGGCTCGGCAAACTGCATGCGCTTCACCAAGGCGTCCTTCGAGCGAGTGGCGAGTGGCTCTTGTTCAGCGATGCCGATGTGCAGTTTCGGCCTGGCACGCTTCGCCGGTCGATGGGCCTGTGTCAGCAGCGGGGCGTCGACCACCTTGTTGCTTTGCCCGCGCTTGAGCGGACGAGCGTTCTTCTGGATGCCACCATCGACTTCTTTCTTTCGGCGCTCCTGGTGGCCATCGACGTGTCTCGTATTGAAGACCCGGCGTCGAAAGCCGCGATCGGTGGGGGGATGTTTTCGCTCGTGCGGCGGCAAGTGTTTGAGCGAACGCAGGGCTTTCCCTGGCTGCAGCTTGAAGTCGCAGATGACATCGCGCTGGGCCAAATGCTCAAACGCGCGGGCGCACGTCAGTGTTTGGTCAACGCGTGCGAATCGATTCACTTGGCCTGGTATCGCTCGCTCTGGGAGATGGCCCAGGGCCTTGAAAAGAATGTTTACGGCGCATTGGGGCGCTACCATCCCCTGCGCTTTCTGGCCGGACTTTCGGTCCTGTTGCTTCTGAGCGTCGCACCGCTGATGGGTTGCGTATGGGGACCCTGGCCGATTCGCGTCCTCAGCGGGACGGCAGTGGTGCTTGGAACCTTCAGCCGGTATCGCTTCGCGCAGTGGACACGGCGGCCGACGTCAAGCGCATGGCTGGCGCCGCTGGGGGGTCTTGTCGTGACCTGGATGGCGCTCCGGGCGGGCGTGCTCGCGCTGTGGCGCGGTGGCATCGTTTGGCGTGGAACGCACTATCCCCTGAGCCTCTTGCGGAAAAACATGCGCCTGGAGTTGTAGCTGAGATGCGCGCTAGTGCGGGCAAGGCACCGCGTCACGCGCGCGGGCTGTTTGCGCCTGTTGAAGTTCCCTGGCGGTGTCCGTTTGCCGTTGAGCGGCCGCCACAATGGCCTCTGGGTTTTGATTCTCTCTGGCGAGCGCGTGAAGTTCCGACTCTGTGTCCACAAGTTCTCCTAGCGCATCAATCAAGCGGTCGTCGGCGATGACCAGGTTTCGGCACACCGCTTGGTGCTCTGCTTTGCGCCGCTTGGCACCGGGGTTCCCAGCGCGCACCGACGACACAACGCGCTCGTAGGCTTGAGCTGCAGAATCACGCGTGGCCCATCGAACCAGCGTGGTCGCCAGCTTTCGTCGGCGCACGGCCTCCAGATGTTGCGTCCGCAACCTGAGCGGGCCGCTGAGCAAAGGCTCAGTGACGCCCGAATGAATGAACGGGAGAACGTACCGGAAGGACGGCGTGCCCGCCGGAGCCTTTGCGACCTTGGCGAGTTCTGTTTGCAGACACTCGCCGAGCGCATCGGACGCAGAGTTGTTGGTGAGCTCAAAATTCAGTGCAGGGGTTGGGCGCGCGGGGTCGATGACAACGGTGAGCGCCAGCATCGCGGGAATCGCTTTTGACCAAGCGGAAAAACAAGCGCACGCTCGCGGCATTGCGAGACGTAGAGCGCCGGCGGTATCGGAAGCGGCGCCGAGGTTTGCAGTGACGACATCCTCGCGCTTCGCGTCGAACGTGAGCGCGCGTTTCGTCACCAGGGGGAGGGCGCTGTCGGGAAGCCTGCTGGGCGGTTGAAGGGTGCCCAAGGCCTTTTTCATACAGGCGATGCCCGCAGGAGTGAGCGCTTTCGACGCAACTTCGTAGCGTACGCCGCGGGCGTCGAGGCTCATCTGAATGTCAAGTCGGGCGACGGCGTCCGTACCCCTGTGAGCTGGGTTCAACCAGCATTCACGCAGCAGTGGGTCGGCTGACAGGAGCCAACCATTGAGCGCATCGGCGCGGGGTGGCTCTGGAAGCGCTGGCATTTGAATCGCACAGACGCCCACGTCGAAAGGAACGACGTTTTGCGCGAGCGCGGGTTCCGGTGGCGGGGCGACGCGTGTCGGCTCTGGTCCAGCGCAGTTTGACAGCGCCGCGACAACGCAGAGTGTCGCGGTGATCCGCCAAAGGCCCGTGGCCTTCCGAGTCACTTCTCCAGGCCCTCGGCGTTTTTGAGGTCTTTGAGACGAAGCCCATTCTTCTTGAGCAGTCGGTAGAGGCTTTGCATCGAGAGGCCGGTCTTTTCTTCCGCAATTTTGAGGTCGAAGTTGGCTTCCTTCATGACTTCCGTGAAGTAGACCCGCTCGAACTCCCCGACAACGCGGTCTTTGGCTTCATGGTAGGGCAATCCGACGACCATGCTGGCCACGCTGCGGGTGGGCGTTTCGCTCGGTGCCGCCGAGGTCCCGTCGCCGCTTTGCGGCAAGAAGTCCAGCCAACGCGTCTGGCCGGTTTCTTTCAACAACGCGCCGCGTTCGAGCACGTTCCGCAATTCACGCACGTTGCCAGGCCAGTCGTAGCCTTCGAAGAGCGCGACAGTCTGCGGCGTGAGGTCCAGCACACTTCCCAGAGAATTCAAGAGATGCTGTGCAAGAACGGGGATGTCTTCGCGCCGCGTTCGCAAGGGTGGAAGGCGGACTTTTGCGACCGCCAAGCGGAAGTAGAGGTCGGACCGAAAGCGGCCCTGGCGAACTTCTTCTTCAAGGTTGCGCCCGGTCGCCGCGATGATACGGACATCGACGTCGTACGTTTGCGTTTCGCCGAGGCGGCGAATCTCCCGTGTTTCCAACACACGCAGCAACTTGGCCTGGAGCGCCGAAGGCAGCTCACCGATTTCGTCGAGAAACACCGTCCCCGAAGCGGCTGCTTCGAACACACCCGGGGTGCTGCCTTCGGCGCTCACACTCCCAAACAGCTCCTGCTCGGCCGCCTCTTCAGAAATCAGGTTGCAGTCGACGACTTTGAATGGCCCATGACGGCGCATGGAGTGCTGGTGCACCGCCCGCGCCGCAAGCTCTTTGCCTGTTCCCGTTTCACCTTCGATGAGCAGCGTGACGTCTTCTTGGGCGATTCGACGCAGTTCCGCGAAAACGGCCCGCATCTTTTCAGAAGTGCCAACCAGCTCGCCGAAGCTGTCCGCGCCAAGAACCTCGATGTCCGTGGCCTCGGCGTCTCGCTTGATGACGATTCGCGTCTTGCCCAAAAGGACCTTGTCCCCAGGCTTCAAGAAAGCGGCGACGATGGTTCGACCATCCAAGACGGTGCCGTTGCGGCTGCCGACGTCACGCAAGATGAGACCTCGCTCGGTGCGCTCAATCTCCGCATGTCGCCGGCTGATGGTCGGGTCACTCAAGACCAGGTCATTGGAGGGGTCGGTCCCCACGCGAACCAAAGAGTCCAGAGTTCGCACCTTGCGGCCTTTGTCGGGCCCAGCAGCGACTTCGACACTCCAGGCGTAAACCTGCGCGCGCGACACCTTGTCGGCCTGCAACAGCAGCGACTGAGTGACAGAAGGCTGGTTCGTCATCTTCGAGAACCCTCTTAGCGTGAACGACTGACTGCTCTTTAGAGGTAGCGCTTCGCCTGGGCAAGCGCGATTCTCAGCTTTTGGGAGCCTGTGGCGTGACCCCTCTTGGTGGTTTTGAAGCTCCGCCTCTTGAAGTCCGAGCGCTCGGAAATACCGTCTTTTGGGGCATCTTGCTCTTGGCTGCCCTGCTGGAGCGACTTCAGCACCGACTCAAGGCGGACGAAGGGGCTCACTGGTGGGTTTCAAACGGGCGCGACGTCATCAATGCTTTTGCGCTGGCCGCTGTTGCCGCCGGTCTTTTCCTGCTCGGCTTCCATGGGCCTCTGGTGCTTCTGCTGGCCGGCACACTGGTTGTTTCGCTGACCGGGCTGCAGAACCTGTGGGGCAATGGACCGGGCGCTTGGTTGGGGGCGTGCCTCAGTGCATGCACGCTGGGTGCGCCGATGGTGCTCATGCCAAGCACCGTCGCGGAACAGGTCACGCGCTGGGTATTGGAGGTCTGTCCTTAGAGAAGCCGCCGCGTCGGCGGGGCCACAAAAAACAAACGGCCCGGAGCCTTTCGGTTCCGGGCCGTCGATAAAGCGTCGCGGGGGCGACTTTACATCCCCATGCCGCCCATACCGCCCATACCGCCCATGCCACCGCCGCCGGCTGACGCCTTGGCGTCGTCGTCTTTCGGACGCTCGGCAATCAGCGCTTCGGTCGTCAGCATCAACGAGGCGACAGAAGCCGCGTTTTGCAGCGCGGTGCGGGTGACTTTGGCGGGGTCGATAACGCCGGCCGCCAACAGGTCCTCGTACACGCCGGTTGCGGCGTTGAAGCCGAACGAGCCCGTGCCTTCGCGCACCTTCTGGACGATGATAGAGCCCTCGAGGCCACCGTTAGCCACGATTTGTCGAAGGGGCTCTTCGCAAGCGCGGCGCACGATTTCGACGCCGAACTTCTCTTCATCCTTGTAGCTGCCCTTTTCCAAAGCCTTGAGGCAGCGGATGAGGGCGACGCCACCGCCCGGCACGACGCCCTCTTCGGCGGCTGCACGGGTTGCGTTGAGCGCATCTTCGACGCGGGCCTTCTTCTCTTTCATTTCGGTTTCGGTGGCCGCACCGACATTGACCACCGCGACGCCGCCGACCAACTTCGCCAGACGCTCTTGGAGCTTCTCGCGGTCGTAGTCGCTGGTCGTCTCTTCGACTTGAGCGCGGATCTGCTTCACGCGCGCTTGGATGTCCTTCTGCGCGCCGCCGCCGTCGATGATGGTCGTGTTGTCTTTGTCGATGACCAGACGCTTGGCCTTGCCCAAGTCCGAGAGAGTGATGCCCTCGAGCTTGATGCCGAGGTCTTCGGCAATCATCTTGCCGCCGGTCAACGTGGCGATGTCTTCCAGCATGGCCTTGCGGCGATCGCCGAAGCCCGGCGCCTTGACTGCGCACACATTGAGAACGCCGCGGATCTTGTTGACGACCAACGTTGCCAACGCTTCACCCTCCACCTCTTCGGCGATGATGAGGAGTGGCTTGCCTGCGCGCGCCACTTGCTCCAGGACAGGCAGCAAGTCCTTCATGTTCGAGATTTTCTTCTCGTTGATGAGGATGTAGGCGTCTTGCAGGACGACCTCCATGCGCTCGGCGTCGGTCACGAAGTACGGCGAGAGGTAGCCGCGGTCGAACTGCATGCCTTCGACAACGTCCAGGGTGGTCTCAAGGCCCTTCGCCTCTTCGACCGTGATGACGCCCTCTTTGCCCACTTTGTCCATCGCCTTGGCGATGATGTCGCCGATGGTGGCGTCGCCGTTGGCCGAGATGGTGCCCACCTGGGCAATCTCTTTGGTGTCTTTCGTCGGCTTGGACAGCTTCTTGAGCTCGCCAACGATGGCTTCGACCGCCTTGTCGATGCCACGCTTGATTTCCATCGGGTTGTGACCGGCGGCGACCAGCTTGCTGCCCTCGCGGAAAATCGCCTGAGCGAGCACGGTCGCGGTCGTGGTGCCGTCACCTGCGACGTCAGAGGTCTTGCTCGCGACCTCTTTCACCATCTGCGCGCCCATGTTCTGGAAGCGGTTCTCGAGCTCAATCTCCTTGGCGACGGTGACGCCGTCCTTGGTGATGGTCGGGGAACCGAAGGACTTCTCGATGACGACGTTGCGGCCCTTGGGTCCCAAGGTCACTTTGACAGCGTCGGCGAGGATGTTCACGCCGCGAAGAATCTCGTCGCGCGCGCGTGTATCGAAAATGATGTCTTTAGCCATGTGAGTGTTCTCCTGAAAAAGGGATGTGCAAACTACTTGCTGATGACGCCGAGCACGTCCTCTTCCCGGAGGATGAGGAACTCTTCGCCTTCAATCTTGATTTCGGTGCCCGCGTATTTGCTGAACAGGATGCTGTCGCCGGCCTTGATGTCGAGGGGACGTACCTTGCCGTCCTCCAGCACCTTGCCATTGCCGACGGCAATCACTTCACCCTCCAGCGGCTTTTCTTTGGCGGTGTCGGGGATGATGATGCCGCCTTTGGTCTTCTCTTCTTCGCTCTTGCGGCGCGCCAAAACTCGGTCTTGCAGGGGTCGAAACTTCTTCATGGATGGCTCCTTCTGCGTGTGAACTCGATGGACAGAACTGGCGGCGCCTTTAGCACTCGAACTGAATGAGTGCCAGCCCCGCGTGGGCGCAACATAAGCATCGTTCCAGCATCGTCAAGGGTGAGCCGGTACATTGTAAAAACCTGAAACAATTGACGTCTTGCCTCTCCTGGCGGACTCACAGGGCATCGGTAGGACTTGCGAATTGGCACTCTGCCAATTCGATCGCCAGCTAAGTCGCTGAAATTACAAGACTCGGTTTTGCACTCCACGCGCCGGCTCGCTACACTTTTCTCAGATGTCGGAAGAACGCAGCGTGTTGGCAGTGGCTTCGCTCCGAGAGTTCTTCAAGGAACGGCTCGAGTGGGTGATGCGTCGTCAGCAGCTGCGGCTCGCGCAAAATACCGAATTCTACCTGGTCAATCTGCTGTCGGAGTTCGTCGAAGTCGACAAGCTGTTTGCCGAGGACGGCGAGCGCGGCAAGGAAGCCGAGCCCCTGGCGCTGCTTTATGCGCGTGCGCAGCAGCAAGAGCGAGAAGCGTGCATTCGAACGCTGCGACGGTTGGGCGACGTCTCGTTGTACCAAACCGGATTTTTCGCGCAGTCGGTACGCGAAAGCCCCGTGGGTGAAGAATACTATGTGCAAATGGGCGAAGCCGCGTACGGCCAAATCGCCGCGATGACACCGGCGAGCGGTTTTGGACACGTGTATTGGGAGTTGGGGCAGAAGTTCAGGAACGTTTCAGCGGTGCTTGAAGAAATCTCTGCGGCGGGCATGGCCGCCAGCGGACCGAACGGCGCGCTTCATGTCTACGAGGCATGGGCACGGACCGGCAACGAAGGCTTGGCGCGTGTGTTGGTCGACGTGGGCCTGATCGACCCCAAGCGGGGGCTACCCAACTGAAGTGGCTTGGGCTTGTGCAGCGCGTTCAACGGCACCTGGAAGCCATCTACGGGCTGGATGAAGGCTTTCAAGCAGCAGACTTTGTCGTCGATGACGAAACCGCCATGTCACTGGGCGCAACCGGGCGCGCCGCCGAAGAACTCCTGATGGCGCATGCGCCCGATGGCTCTATTGAAGTCGCGCTTTTCTTCTCGCAGACGCTTCGGGAAGCGCTGGAGTCTTGCGTCGACGCGCCGGAACGTCTGACCGCAGAAGCGCTGGGCGCCTTTTGCCAACTCACCGAAGGCGTGTCGCACTTCTTGTACTTAGGACACGTCACCGATGCCGGTCGGAGTCTGTCGCTGCTTGAAATGGAAACGCAGGCGGAAGTCGACAAGTTTGCGACGTGCGTGCTGATGCGATGGCAAAGCGGGCGGGGTGCCGAAGAATTGCATCACCGCCTTTTCGAATCCGTTGACTACGTCTCAGGCCTTTCCGCGAACGAGCGGTGGCGATACCGCGAAGCCAATCGGGTCTCTGGCGCCTACTGCCGGGGCTTGCTGCGCCACGTGCGTGCCCGGCGACTCGACCGGTTTTTGTCGGACCTTCGCTACGCGTATCGACTGGGCGCACACGCCAAGCTGCGCCACCTGACGCGCCGCCGCGAAATGCTGTTTGCGGGATGAGACGCGACGCGCCCTCCGGTGGCCCGCCCCTGAACATTTTTTCTCACGCTTCAGCTGG
>JBJXGM010000005.1:0-26571 GCA_046155985.1 Myxococcaceae bacterium
ACAGCTCTTCGCGCTCTGCATCGGTGATGACAATCTCGGCCAGGGGTCGCCCAGTCTTTTTGGTCATCAACGCCAGAGATCACGCTGACGGCGTTTTTGCTACAGATTTCGTTTCCAGGGGACTAGCCGCGGACATCGGTCCACGCCACCGATGCGCCAGGTCCAACGTCCAACACCATCGCGCGCCCTGGCACGCCCGCTTCGCGAGCAGCCTTGGCAAGCGCGGTTTCAACCGTGCGCGCTTTCTCTGCAGAAACCAGCGCGCAGACCGTGCTGCCCGCACCTGAAAGCGCAGCCCCGTAGGCACCTGCTTCTTCGGCTGCTCGAATCAGCCGTGGCAACCACGGCAAGAGTTGTGAGCGCGCGGGCTGATGGAGACGGTCTTTCATCGACTCCGCCAAAATATCCAGCTTCCCCTGAGACAACGCCGCCACCGTCAGCGCAGAACGACTCAAATTGAAAATGGCGTCCGCAAACGAAACAGACTTCGGCAACACCGCGCGTGCTGCAGACGTCGCCAGCGCCGCATCCGGAATAAAAAGGGCGGCGCGAGGCCGTATCGGCAAAGCGACCGGACAAAGCGAAAGGCCTGTGTCCGACTTCACACTGACCACCAGACCACCCCACAGCGCAGGGGCGACATTGTCCGGATGGCCTTCTAACGTTGCCGAGACGTGTAGCACGCCATCGGGGCCGAGTTTGTGCTCGAGCAGTGCGTCGGCCAGCATGGCGCCCGCGACCGCCGCGGCCGCAGAGGAACCCAAACCCCGGGACAACGGAATATCGCTGTGAATTTCCAGGCTCGCGCCAAGCGTCTTGGCGTCCACACCCGCGTGCGCCAAAGCGGCATGCGCCGCCCGCACGATGCGATTGTCGTCGTCGCGTGGCAAGTCGTTCTCGCCTTCCCCCGAGAGCGATTCGATGCGCAGGCCCTTTCCACCCGGCACCGCCGACACGGTGACGGCCAAGCCCCCCAGCGCAAGCCCCAGAGCGTCAAACCCAGACCCCAAGTTGGCCGTCGTGCACGGAACACGAATCCGAAGCACACGCGGGCGATTCACCGAAGGGCCTCTTCCAGTGCGGCAGGCGAATTGGGGATGGCTTCAGGGAGTTTCGGTGACACACGAATTGCAGTTTCCGGGTCTTTGAGGCCGTGCCCCGTCAGAACTGCCACGAGCGTCTGCCCGTGGAAACGACCCGGCGTCTCCCGCGCCAGCTTCAAGAGGCCCGCAACAGGCGCGGCGCTCGCGGGCTCGCAAAATACGCCGGCGTCGGCGGCCAGCCGCTGGTATGCGGACAGCAACTCGGCGTCGCTCACTGCCGCGAACAGGCCTTTGGACTCATCGCGCGCGGCCACCGCTCCGTTCCAGCTTGCGGGGTGCCCGATGCGAATGGCCGTGGCAATGGTTTCAGGATTGGCGATAGGAGCACCCTTCACCAGCGGCGCCGCGCCTTCGGCTTGAATGCCGTACAGCACGGGCCTCGCTCCCATCTCGGTGAAGCCCTTCCAGTACGCAGTGATGTTGCCAGCATTTCCAACGGGCAGCGCAAGGCCATCGGGCGAACGACCCAACGTTTCGAGAATCTCGAAGGCCGCTGTTTTTTGCCCTTCGATTCGAAAAGGGTTCACGCTGTTCACCAGCGCAATGTCTGTGCGTGAAGCCATTTCACGGACCGCGGCAAGCGCCGCATCGAAATTCCCCCGCAAAACGACAACGCGAGCACCATGACTGAGGGCCTGCGCCATCTTGCCCATCGCGACCTTCCCTTCGGGCACGACGACGCGACAGGCCAGATTCGCTGCAGCGGCATAAGCAGCGGCAGAGGCCGATGTATTCCCGGTGGAAGCGCAGACGAGGGTTTGAGCGCCAGCCTCTTTGGCCTTGGCCACCGCGACCACCATGCCTCTGTCTTTGAACGAGCCCGTCGGATTGAGGCCTTCGCACTTGAGCCACAGCTGCGCGCAACCCATGTCCTTGGCGATACGGGGCGCTGCGACAAGAGGCGTGTCGCCTTCCCCCAGCGTGATGGGTTCTGTCACGTTCGTCAGGGGAAGATGCGCGCGCCAACGTGCCAAGACACCACGCCTCATCGGGAGAGTCATGGCGTGACTCCGGAGGCCATCCCTTGGGAATCCGGCGCATCCACACGAATGCGCGCACGCACGGCGCGCGTGCACGGCAATTGGGCGAGTTCGACTTCGGCTTGGGCCAACGCAGATTCCGGCGCCTCGTAAGTCAACAGCACGACTTCGGCCGCACCCTGCTTGAAGGGCTCTCGCTGAAGCACACTGGCCAGCCCAATGTGATGCGCGGCCAACACCTGCGTCAGCTGTGCAAACACGCCTGGAACGTCGTCGACGGCCAAGCGGAAGTAGCAGCGCGTTCTGACGTCGGCCATCGGACGCAAACGTTCGTCCGTTTGCGGCGAACGGGGCACGCTGGGTGGTACGCCCATCGCCATGCGTCGAGCAATGTGAACAACATCGGCGAGGACAGCGCTGGCAGTCGCCTCCCCGCCGGCACCCTGGCCGCTGAACATCACCGGGCCCGACAGGTCCCCGATGACTTGCACTGCATTTTGGGCGCCATCGATGCGCGCGAGTGGGTGCGACTGCGGCAAGAATGCTGGATGAACACGGGCCTCGACACCCTCAGGCGTTCGACGCGCCGAAGCAATCAGCTTGAGCACGTACCCAAGCTCTTTTCCAAGCGCGAGGTCTTTGACGTCGAGCTCGCGAATGCCTTCACGAAACAAAGCGTCTGGTGTGCACCGAACGCCAAAAGCGATGCGCACAAGCAAGGCCAGTTTGTCCACAGCGTCGATGGCGTCCACATCTGCCGTGGGGTCGGCCTCGGCGAACCCGCGCGCTTGCGCATCCGCGAGGGCTGTCGCAAACGACGTGCCGCTCGCCATCTGGGTCAAGATGTAGTTCGTCGTGCCATTGATGATGGCACGCAGTTCCAAGACTCTGTTTGCCGCAAGGTCATCTTCCAAAGGCGCGAGCAGCGGGATGCCGCCACCCACAGAAGCTTCGTATCTCAGGTCGACATGTCGCCGGGCGGCGAGGGCTGTCAGCGCGTCGCCGTGCCAGGCCAAGAGCCGCTTGTTGGCGGTCACGACAGACTTTTGATGCTCGAGCGCGGCTTGGACGACACTTCGCGCGGGCTCGAGCCCTCCCATGAGCTCAACGACAACGTCGACGTCGTCCGCGCAGGCCACACGCATGGGGTCAGTATCGAGTGCAGGGCCAGTCGCACCGCGATGCTTCTGCGGCTCGCGTACGGCGACACGCTGAAGCACAAGCGGCGTCCCCGCCGCTTTCTCAAGCAAGTTTTGCCGTTGAAGCAATTCGCGCGCGACAACGCCACCTACATTGCCGAGACCCAGCAAGCCAATGCGCACAGGTTTCATCGCCGCCGTACGTCACACGTCGGACGTCGCCGGTCAACTGGCTCGGAAGCTATCACCCAGAGCGGCTAGTACGAAAACGGCGACGAATACGGATTCGGCGCTGAAGGCGACGAAGACTCCGCCTGCTCCTGGCTCGCCGGTGCGGGCTCGCTAAACGATGCCCCCATGGGCGCCGCGTAGGGCGTCATCGCCGTCGCTGCAACGAATTGCGGCGCCGCACGCTTGGTGATTCTGGCCCGTCGCGTGACAGCCTTTTTCCTGACCGGCTTCTTGGCCGGTCTTCGCGCAGGGGTTCGCGCAGAGGCACGGCGCTTGGTGCCTTTTGTGGAGGCCCGACGCTTCTTTCGCGCCGGTGCCCTTCGCGATGACGCCTTGAGTGCGGGTTTTCGGGTCTTGCGAGTAGGGGTCTTTCGCTTTGCGGTTTTTCGCTTCGTCTTGGCCATGGCGGGTCTCCTCCAGAAACGCGGGGAACGCTAGATCGGAACCCTGGCGCGCGGCAAAGCAGACCTACAAAACTCGAAGGGTGACGTGCCGCCTTGCCCTTGCCGGCTAGGCCGTCGGCAGTGGGCGCGCCACTTTGATGGCCCGAACCCGCTCTTGAAACTCGATGCGATGGGACTGGATGCTGAGGTCAAGCGCCACCTGGCGCTCTTGGACAGCCGCGAGCCTCTTGTCCATGTCCAAAAGACGTGCGGACAGCTGCTCCCGCAGCTTGGAAACCCCGGCCGACGTGGAACGGCGCAAAGCGGCCAAGCTCTCCCGCGCTTCGCGCGTGCCTTCCACGAGGACGTTCTTCTCCGCCATGAGTTTTTCCCGCTCTTTGAGCTCGCGTTCGAGTTTCGACCGAACCTGCCAGGCCTCTCCCAGCGCAACGACGACGGGCCGGTCAGCTTTTGGGTCTTTGAAATAGGCTTGGATGGCCTCGTCGGCCAAAGGACTCATCCAATCCGCCGCCATCTCGAAGCTGCGTCGTTCCTCGACCGGCAGCTCGGCTGTGGCGCGAGCCGCCAAGAGCATCGGAATGAATGCGGCCCCCTTTCCGACGAGGTCTTCGCTGCCAGGCGGAGGGTCCTTCAACTTGGTTTCGGGTTGGCGCGGGTGGCGAATCTTCAGCGCGACACTGTCCGCAGTGCCATTGCGAGCCCGATAGAGGGTGCGCTGAACCGAATCGCGCTCAATCGTGAGGCCACCCCCCTCGATGCGTGCCAGGCGCGCGCCTTCTTGCAGACCGCTGTGCTCGGTATCCACGGCCAATCCACGGTCCAGGGCATAGGGAACGGTCGCCTCACCGCCCGCCGAGAGCGCCTCAAGCACACCTTGTCCCAAAAAGTTGCCCTGTTCCAGAACCGCCAGAGGACCCTTCTCCAATAAGCCTTCGGTGTCATTCTTAAAACGCACAACACGAAAGGGGTGTCGGGAAGAGTCCGGCACACCGGGATCGGGTGCGAAGAGATGGACGGCTTCACCCGGCACAGGCCTGTCCAGCAACAAGACAAGCGTGGCACTGCCGTTGGGTACGGTCACCGCCTGGGGCAAGTCATACGTCGTGCTGCCCGACGCGACGGCAGCGCGCGCGAGAAGCGACGTGTTGCGATTGGGGAGAGCCGTCATCACGGGCATCGCTTGCGTGGCAGAAGCCCGACCCATCATGCCGGCGCTTATCGCAGGCGCAGCGCCGCGAGACCTCATCAGCTTCTTCCGTTCACCTTTGTGAGGGGCGTCGTCCTTGTCTGCCCCAAAACGCTCTTCTGCCGCGTCCGCAAATGCCTCCGCTGGCGGTGAAGCGGGAGCCACGGCTGCCGGGGCCTGCGCCAGAGAGGACTCCGCCACAGGGACGGCGTCGATGAACTCGCCGCTGTCTGTCACCACGGGACGGGGTGGCGTAATCGGGTCGCCCAACGTCGATGAAAAGGCGATGGGCGAGCCAGCAACCAACGACAGGGACACCTCACGCCAATCTTCGCCAGACAGGTTTTGCACCACGCCCCAGCTCTGCAACCAAAGCTTCTTGTCGTTCAGCACCAGCCGATAGGTGGGCCTCCAAATCGGCTGCTCGGCGATGTAGCCTACGGCTATGTCGTGACCGCGACCATCCAAGTGCAGCGTGACCGTCTCTAGCGGCTTGGCCACAACCGGCTGACCATCGGGCGCATGAGACACTTGGAGCGGAAACGCCGCCGATTTCACCGAGCTACCACCCTTTTCCATGACAGCGAGCGTCGCCAGAAAATCGCCGATGTGGCTGGGGCGAACCTGAAACTTCACCTCGTCGCCACCCACGTGTCCTTCGCGCTCGAAATAGCCAACGCCGTTTCGAAAAACGACTACGCGCTTGAGCGGCAAATCCGACGACACACCGGCGCGGTAGGCGCACCCAGAAGCAAGAATCAGCGGCAACCAGAGACGACGAATCATTTGACCCCCGTGGAAGGCAGACGCGGCCATTTTTGGAAGAAGCCGCGGCCCTTCTAACGCACCCGGCGCACAATCGATCTTCCGCTGCGAACAAATGCGCTCGCGCAACGCGAGATGACTTTCTCGAATTATGAGTAGGTAAGGAGCGCACTTGGAACAACAGCAGCGCCGAAAAAAAGCAACAATCTTGGGTGAGTCAGCGCCAAAAGTACGCACTGCCCTGACATCGATTTTCGACGTTGCTAAACGATGACAGCCTGTCTGTTCTTCCAAAATTGGGGCCGCGAAAAAAAGAAACGCTGGCGCTAGAGTGAATTCGAATTGAATCGACGCGCGTCACAGCCTCTGCACCAAGCCCCCGCGAATCCTGTCGCGAGTGCCGTGACGCTCTACATTCACTACCCCAACCGCCGCTATGTCCTCACGACCGCACTCGCCGAAGGTCAGGAGCTATCGATTTTCGCACCCACCCAGGCCCGTCTGCCCGTTGGGGCGCCTGTGCGGCTGGCCATCGACTTCGGTGACGTTGCGCAGCGGTTCTCCGTGACAGGAACGGTCTCTTACCTGCGCGGACCCCGCTATGGCGCCAGCGAACAACTCGGCCTGGGTGTGGCGTTCCGCGGCGACGACAAGAAGACGGTGGCCGAAATGCTGGCCTTCTGCTCCGGGAAACCGCTCGAGCAAGGAACTGCGACCAAGCGCCGGGTGCCTACACAGATTCGCTGCAGGGTCGATTCGGGAAAGTACCTGCTTTCGGCGGAGGTGCTCGACCTGTCGACAGCCGGCCTGTTCATCGCAACGCCCAAAAACGCCAAGTTGAAAGTGGGAAGCGAAATCACCGTTCAGCTTGAGCCCGGCTTCTTCGGGCTCGGCGGACAGAAGGTGGATGTTCGCATCATGTGGCAGGGCGAAAAAAGCGGTGCCTACGGCTTTGGCGCACGCTTCGTCGGCGACGTGGGTTCGCTCAATCCGTTTTTCGTGAGACACCTGAAGCCTTCTCAGGTGCGGTAGCCAACACGACTGGGGGAATCAAGGTTCCTTCCGCAGCAACTTGGCGCGAAGACGGCCAATGCGTTGGTGCAGTCTGCAGAGTCTCAACTGCGGAGAGCAGAAGCCCTTCGACGCGCGTCAGAGAAAACACTCATGACAACCAAAGCCGGGAGGCCCTCACCTTTCTGATGAAGGCCAAGCGCGATTGGTCCGATGGAGAAGTCCATGCCGATGTTCAGGATGCGCCAGCCTTCGCCCTTTTTGAAATAGGAGACTCATCAACTCGATGGCCCACGACTGAGACGGCGGAACAAGCGCGCCAAACCGCTGACGACACGCACGCATGGGTGTCGTCGGGAATTTCAAATTGCGCCCCGCCTTCGAAAACCCCTCTTGCGACCGGCCGAATTCCCTCAAGGAGGCCGGCAAACGCGAATAGTCGATGGAAGCAGCTCGCGGGACTTCGAGACCTGTACAGCACAAGCGGTGCCGCCGTTGCGGCACTGAATGGACACCTATGCCCTCGCGACAAACTCAGACCAGCTGGCCATTCGCCTCCTCTAGCACAAGCCATGCCAGGTCGGTTCAAGCGCTTGAACTGTGAGTTTGAGACCACACCATAAGACGCCGCCAGCATCTCGCTGAGCTGAAGCACGGTGTTCCAGTTGCGCGTGGTCGCGACGTGCACGGGGGGCGCAGTCTGAGAGCGTTTGGGGGGGTAGCTACCCCCTGCGCGCGGCTTAGCTCTTCGCGGTTTCGTCTGAAGACTGCGATTCCGACTCGCTGTCTATCGCAGCCAGTGGCGTTGGCGTCGGCTGAGGAAGTGTCAGCATGACAGGCGTCTGCGGCTCAGCGAGCGCAGGCGAGAGTCCGGAAACATGCTCTGCGGCTGTCGGTGGCGGCTGGGGAAAAGTCCAAATCTCTGCAGGCTGAGCCGGCGGCGCCGCAGCGACCAGGACTGTGCGGCTGCGCTGCGTCTCTTTGGAATCAAGAAGCGCCTTTTCGACAGCGCGCAGAAGCGCCTCTTCGGTCAGTTGGTCATTGGCACGTACCGAAATGATACCCGCCGCGAACGTGACGAAAAGCTGCTCGTTCCGAACGGCCACGGGCGTCTTCGTGAGCGCTTCTCGAATGCGTTCCACAACCGCGAGTGCCTGTGTGCCGTCGCATTCGTCGAGCAACAAGATGAATTCGTCGTAACCGTAGCGACCCACGAAGTCATGCGTACGCACTGCCACGCGCACGGCAGCGGCAAGAACCTCTAACACCTCATCGCCAACGTTCCGGCCGTGCGTGTCATTGAGCAGCTTGAATCGGTCGACGTCGAACAGCACCAGGGCCAGCGGTACACCACGCCTTGCCCGTCGCGACACCAAAAGCGCGAGCTCCTCGAACGTCGCCGCACGTGTCAGCGCACCGGTCAGCGGGTCATGTCGCGATTTTCGCGAAAGCTGCCATCGCGCACGCTCCAAGAACTCGGAGTACGCAAGCCCTGCGACCGCAACAACGACGAGGAGGAGCAGCGTGGGTGCCGCTTGCGGCCAAAATTGGCCCGTCGAAATCCCCATGCGCAGCACAAACACGTGCAAGGCCACTGCACCGAAACCCGCGAGCGCCGAAACACGGGCGCCACCGGGAATGACCGCCGCGCCGACCAAAAACAGCGGCACCAGCCCCAGTGGGTAGAGCCCATTGAGTCCCCCCGCGGCCGTCGCACCCACAGCGCCCGCCACCACCAGCAAAAGCAAGAGCGCTGTGGCGATTCCTGTCGGGCGTGTGATGCGCTGTCCGCCGAAGAAGGCACCCAGTGCAACGCCGAACGAACCGAGTCCGGCGACCGTCAGCGCGGAGCGGGACAGCAACGTCGCTAACTCATCACGCCCTCTCACGCCCAACCAGAGGTCCGCTGCCAGCATTGCTGCACTCGCGAGGACACCCGCGACGGCGGTCACCTTGAGGCCATGCAAGGCCAGCTGGTGGCGCTCCCATTGCGACGACACCTCTGCACCCAGCACCACGTCCGTCGAGCTCATCCGCTCCTCCGGCGAAGGCGTCCCACTAAATCACAGGCCCACCAAATCGTAGCCTTACCGCAATGCACTGCCGTTCGTCCTTGGGTTTGAGGTAGGTAGACTTCTGACGATGTCTGACGTCTCCCGACCCTCGCTCGTCCATGGCCTGTCCGCGTTGGCCTTCGCGGCCGCCGCTTTTGCAGCCTGCTCTGGCGGCCTCCGACTGGACGCTGGAAACGCTTTCCCGTGCGATTTCGACCAAGACGAAGCCACCCGGGACGCCGCGTGTCCGTCGGGTTGGGTGTGCGGTGTCACCCACCGCTGCCAGCGGTTCGCCGAAGAAGGGCTTGCAGCCAACGCCACGCCGCCAGTTGTCGGCCCCGGCACTTTAATCGCCCCCCGCGTGCTGGACGCCGGCGTGGTGGCATTGGCACGCGACCCGCTAAGCGGTGCGGTTCGGGCCGCGCTCAATGGAAACCGCAACGTCGATGTCTTCGCCGGCATTTCGGCAGAAAGCGATGGCGGCATTCCCTTCGAACAAGGGCTTCGGTTGGGCGCTCAATACGCTTATTTGTACGACGGCGGCACGCTGAGCGTTTTCGACGGTGGAAGCACAGGCGTCGTGACGCTGACCCCAGGGGACGTCATTCGCGCGATTCGCGGATACCCAGGCCCTCCGACACCGCCGACGCAACTCTTGTTCACGCGCCCGGGCCAGGCCCTTCAGACCGCGCACTATTGGCTCGCTGATGGTGGCGTGCGCGAAATGCCGGTGGGTGTCAACCTTCTCATCGATGCACGACCAGTTCCGGCCGACTTGTTGAGCCTCAGTCCCGCCGCGCAAACATATACATCGGTTGCTCTCTACGTTTCGCCGCTGGACCCTGACCGACGCGCGCGACTTTACTACCGCACGCCAGACCCGGCGGGGAGCTGGGTGGCCTTCGACGACGACTCACCCGGCGTCTTCGTTCCCGTCGGGGGCAGCGGCGCGCTTCGCCACACGATCAATGCAGATGTGTGGGCCGCTGCGTTGCGCGCGCCCTTGTGGACGACGGATGTGCTGAGTGTTTGGGAGCTCGACCTTGCGGGCGGCGTGCCTGTCGCGCGGCGTGCCTGGAAAGATTGCGCGCCCTGCCCCGTCGGGAGAACCATTCGAGGGTTTGAGCCCACATTTGTCGGCGCGCCCGCGGTCGAAGTGATTTGCGAAGCGACTGACAACTCGGGACGCGCCACGGTGAAAATCACGGGGTCGGCTGCGCGGGTGCCGACGGACCCTTGTCTCACCGAAGCCTTCACGCCGCCGTTTGACCTCACGGAGTTAGCGTCCGGCGATTCCGTCATGAGCGCCCAAGTGGCACTGGGCGGCGCCAGCGGACAAGTGTGGGTGGGCACGCGTTTGTCTCGACTGCAGCCGCTTTTTCTCGACCGCATTCCAGAAGCCCTCGGGACGGCGAACCTCGCCAGACCCGACGGTGGTGTGACCCGATTCGTCATGCCATTTACGCGCGACTACTTCGCGGTAGGCCTACCGGGCACCGACTTTGTCACGGCAAGACCGCGAGAGGCGGCGCCTCGGTCAGCGATTGAAGGCGCGCCCAACTGGTTTGTTATCGACGGCGCGCGGGTCATGCGCCTGGAACCCGGCGGCGCGGTTTCTGCCGAAGGCCTCACCGAGAAGTACGGGCCGCGCCTTCTCGACGCCACCGGTGCTGCGGCATCCGGGCCTTATGCCGGTGGGGCGTCGGGAGACGGCGGAACCTTCGTCCTTGCTGCCGCCGACAGTCTCTACGAATACACCGTCAGCGCGCTGCGCACCTTCCCCAGCAGCAATCCGCTCGACGACTTGACGCCGCAGTTGACGCCTCAAGCGGGCTCGCCGATTCGTTCGCTGGCGCTCCAGCAACCTCCAGCCGCAACGACAGACCTTCACGGCTATGGCGTCACGGGCAGCACCCTGTTCGCGTTCTCGCGTGAGGGCGACCCTCAACGTTGGGCCGCTCAACGCATCGACTTGAGCAGCGAAGAGCCGGTCAAAGTCTGGATGGACACGGTGCAACCCACTTTGGGTCGGGTGGGTTATCGCGACGGCTCGATTTTCACACTGCCTGGTGGACTCCCGATGGTTGGGCCTCTTCCGCCAGATGCCCAAGGGCGCCCGAATCGGGTATTTGATTTTGCGGCGCCCAGCGGATGGCCGATTTGTCTGGCCGAACGCGGGCTCTACATCGCCGCGCGCGTAGACGGACAGCGAACGCTTGTGTGGCAGCGCGTCAACGTGGGTCCAGAACTCGCTGCCGCACTCGCCAGGCCTCAGCCCGGTCGTTTGGTCGATTCCCCCACCGGCGGCGTCTTACTTTTCTTGGACCGCGGCCGCGTTTTCCTGCTGGGCGGCACCCCGTAGCTTCATCCAGTCTTGCAGTCGCGCCTCCAGCACATCCAAGGGAAGTGCGCCTGCGCCGAGCGCCTCGTCATGGAACGCCCGCACGTCAAACGCTGCGCCTAGACTTGCGGCCGCCGTTTTTCGAAGTTCTTGAAGCTTGAGCTCACCCACTTTGTAGGCCAACGCTTGCCCGGGCCAGGCGAGGTAGCGGTCAACTTCCACAACAATGTCGTGCTCCGGCCGCGTGGAGTTCTCCCGAAAGAACGTGATGGCTTGTTCTCTTGACCAACCCATCGCATGCATACCGGTGTCCACCACCAGTCGAATCGCGCGAAGCATTTCCGCGCCCAGCCGCCCCATGCGCGAGTCAGCGTCTTGGTAGAGCCCCAACTCGTTTCCCAAGGACTCGGCGTACAAGGCCCAACCTTCGATAAACGCCGTGTAGTGGGCATACCGACGAAACTTCGGCACCGCCTCCAGTTCCTGTGCGAGGGCAATTTGAAGATGATGCCCCGGCACAGCTTCATGCAGAAGCAATGCTTCCATCTCCCACTTCGGCCGCGCCTTGAGGTCGTATGTGTTCGCGTAGAAGTAGCCGGGCCGCCCCGCATCTTGCGCCCCGCGCACGTAGTAGGCAGCGGGCGCTGCTTTTTCTGCGTAGGCAGGCACAGGCAAAACACCGTACGGCTGTCGAGGAAGCTTGCCGAACAGTTTTGGGAGTTGCGGGTCAACCTGCTTGCCGAGTTCTCGGTAGCGCGAAATGAGCACCCCCGCGCTGCTGAAAAAGAAGCGCTTGTCCTCGCGCAGATGTTTAAAGAAACCACGCAAGTCTCCTGAGAACTTGGCTTCGCGCCGGACGACTTCCATTTCTGCACGGATGCGCATCACTTCGCTTTGGCCCAGCGCATGAATCGCTTCGGGCGAAAGGCGCGTCGTCGTGAAATGGCGGACGAGAAAGGCGTACCACTCGCGCCCGTTCTTGACGTCGTGCCAGGCTGTCGTTTCGCGCGCTTTTGGCACGTAGTTTTCGCGCACGAACGCGTCGAACTTTCTCAGCGCCGGCAACGCCGCATCGTTCAAGGCAGCACGCACATCGGCTTCGATTCGGGCTTTGGCGGGCACGAGCGACGGCGGGAAGTCTCGGAACGTGTTTTCGTAAATGGGACTGTCTTGCGCGCGCGCGACAGCCTGCGCTGCCACTTGTTCAGGCAGTCGACGAAGCACGACCCGCGGCGGCGTCAAGCCCTCGGCCAGCGCACGAAGAAGCAATGCCGTGACGTCGTCGATGTGCCTCGGGAACGCGCGGAGCCGCGCGACAAAGTCTTGGAAATCTTGCTCCGACTGCTTCGGCATCTGCTCCGCCAGGTCGGCCATATCGGCGTGGACGCCATGGAGTTGGCTTAAGCGAAGCAACTCCAGCGGAAACGTTTGCCCTTCCACCCGCTCTTCCACGTCGCGCCGAAAAAGCGTGTAGTTGAGCCGCTGGGCCTCCGAAGAGAGCGCCTGTGGGTCGATGCGCTGCACATGCGCAAGCAACGCACGCTCGCGCGCCTTGCGTCGCTCGATGCCTTCCCAAGAAGAATCCTCAAGCTTCGCATTGAAGCGCTTGTCGCCGACCGACGTGGCGAACAGTGGATTCTCGCTCAGGTTTGCTTCCCAGTCGGCGTCGAGCAGGGCCTGGAAGGCGTCGTCCACCGTGTGGCCGCCTGGGCCTTTGGCGTGATGCGGAGGTGTTGTGGCACACGCCGTCAGCGCAGAAGCGACACTGAACAACAACAGCATTCGGAAAAATCGGGCCATGCCCAGAGCCTTACGCAATTTGCCACATCGCAGCCAGAACGAGTTCCTGCTAATAGAGCGCCACTCGCTGGAGGTCCCACATGGCCGATGACTTGCTCTCGCTGCCTTTGCCCGCGCCCGATGCGGTTTCGAAGCTTGACCTCAGCCCCATGCGACTTCTCCAAGACGGCTGGGATTTCGTCAAACCCTACTACTTGGAAACGATGGGCATGGTTCTGGCGGGCATGGTCTTTTCCGGCGTGTTGGCGAAGATTCCGCTCCTGGGGATGTTGCTCGGCGTCGGTATTGGAGCCGCAGTATCGGCCGGCGTCGTCTACTTCCTTTTGGGTCGCTACCGAGGCGACAGCGTCGGTTTCGATGCCGCGCTGATTCCGATTCGCGAAAAGGCCGTCGACATCATCCTGACCCACGCGCTCTCAACACTTGCCATCATTGTTGGATTTTTCCTTTTGGTGATTCCGGGAATTCTCGCCATGGCGCTCTTCGCATTTGCCCTGCCTCTGGCGGTGCTGACCCGAACTCCAGCCGTTGACGCTCTGAAGTACTCGTTTGAGTTGGTCAAACCTCAGCTGGGAAGTGTGGTCGTCTTTGTGTTGGCTTTGGTCTTGGCCAACGTCCTGGGCGCTTTGATGTGTGGTGTGGGACTCTTGGTCAGCATTCCGGCAAGCATCGGAGCTTTTGTTTTGGTTCTCGCGAAACTTTTTGGAATCAGCCGTCAGGCTCTGCCCGTCGGTGACAGCGGACCGCGGCCGACTTGAATCGCGCGAGCGCGCCGTCTGTGGCGGGCGCCCTGGCAGGCTGCTAGGCGCTTTTCGCGCCACGCCGAAACAAACGTGAAAACAATCCGCCGCGATTGCCGAGTTCTCGCGCACGGGTGTTTTCAGCCTCTTGTTTTTCGGCTTCTGACACTTGCAACCGTTGTCTCAATTCGACAGCGCTGTAGCGCATCTTGAGCGACGTTCGCAGCTCTTTCCCTTGGGCGTCTCGGGCCTCGCAACTCAGTTGACACTCAGCATCCAAACGCAGCGTGAGCGTCATCGGGACTTGGCCCTTCTTCCCGAGCGGAATGTTGCGAATCTCAATGGTGCCCAGGTACTCGTTTCCGGAAATCTTTTTCGCCTCACCCTGAAAGACGTGAACCTCCGTGACACGCTCGTTCGTCTCGCTGTTGAACACCTGAACGTCGGCCTTCGTCGGAAGATTCGTGTTGCCCTCAATGACCGGATGAAATTTTCCCCCGGGCAGTGCGATGCCAATGCTCATCGGCAGCACATCAATCAGCACAACGCTGCTGATTTGGTCGACGGTGGCGGCATAGAGCGCCGCGCCCAGGGCGACCGCTTCATCGGCATGCACACCGGCATGGGGGGCGCGACCAAACATCTCTCGAATTTTGTCGCGCACCAGCGGCATGCGGCTCTGGCCACCGACGAGAAGTACTTCGTCAATCTCTGCCGCACGAATGCGCGAATCTTCGAGAACCTTTTTCAACACCTCGAGGGTGCGATCGACCAAAAATGCACAAGCGCCTTCCACATCGGCCCGGGTCACGGTGGTCTTCAAATGACGGGCTTTGCCTTTGTCATCCATCATCAACATCGGCAGATTCACCTCAAAATTCGCAGCTTCTGACAGCGCGATTTTCGCGCGTTCCGCCATGTCCACCACGCGCGACAGCGCAATTTCATCGCCGGAGAATGTGAGCTCTTGCTCATCTTGAAACCGACTGATGAGAAAGTCGACCAACGCTTGGTCAAAGTCCATGCCGCCCAAAAAGGTGTCGCCACGCGTCGCCAACACTTCGAACACGTTGTTCTGCACGCGCAACACGGTGACGTCAAACGTGCCGCCCCCCAAGTCGTAGACGAGAACCTTGCGTGACAACTCTTTGTTGAGCCCGTAAGCGAGTGCCGCCGACGTCGGCTCATTGATAACGCGTTCGACACGAATCCCTGCCAGCTCGCCGGAGCGCCGCACAGCCTGGCGCTGCATCTCCGTGTAGTACGCAGGCACCGTCACCACGGCGCGACGAACGGGCTTGCCCAGCTGACGCTCCGCCATCTTGCGACACTCCGAGAGAATCATCCCTTGGACTTGCTCGAGCGAGACGACTTGGTCGCCGAGTTTCACGGCCGCTGCGCCGTTCTCCCCTGCACAGATTTCGTATTGAAAGTGCTCTTTGACGGCGTTGACAGTGGTGCTGTCGTACGCTCGACCGACCAGCCGCTTGGCGCCATAGATGGTCTGCTTGGGATTGAGCAGCCGCTGCTCTCGCGCAATCCGGCCAATCAACAAGTTGCCCGATGAATTGACGGCCACGACCGACGGAATCGTGTTGTAGCCCTCGCCGGAACGAATCACCGCGGGGCGCGCGCCATTCATCATGGCGACGCACGAGTGTGTTGTGCCCAGGTCAATGCCGACAATGGGGCCCTCGCGCGGAATATCCTTGGGGGCCACCAAGAGTTGCCATTTCGGCCCGGTGGGTTTGCGTGGCCCTGCAACCTGCATCTGCCTGTTCGCGGGTGCAGCGGCCGCGTTTTGAAGGGCTGCAGCCAAGTTCGGTGGCGCTGGACCCTCCTTTGACTTCCCGAGAACGGCCGACACGGGAGCCTGAACGTGGTTTTTGGGCGCTTCAGGCGCGCTGTTTGCTGTCCGCTTGTCCCGCAGCGTCAGCATTCGGTCGATGAGCTGCTGCGTTTGCGGGCTGACCTTTTCAAACTGAATGCCCATTCCCGGTGGGCCTTGGGGGTCGTTGGGTGCCCGAAGCCATCGCACCACCCCGGTACCTTGAAACACGGGGGTGCCTTGCATCAGCTGAAACTCAAACTGAATGAGGGTCCCCACCGCCTGCGGTGTTTTGGAAAACACGAACATCCCGCCACGGCCAATATTGGTGGCAAAAAACTCCGTAAAGCTCGCCGTATCCTTTTGGTGAAAGCGCAACTTCAGCGAAACAAATTTTCGCTCGCGCAACGCCGCGTCGTTGGTGTTCAACACGCCTCCAAGTCGGGGTGATGTTAGCGCCAGCCGGTCAGTCGGCCAGTCCCAAGACGTCGAGCGCCTCGTTGACTACATCCGTCGCGATAAATGGCTTGATGAAGCGAAGATTAGGAACCGCGCCCAAAAACGCTTTCGCCTCTTCTGTAAACGCACCCCCCGTCATGAACACCAGGCGTCGCTCTCGACCCGGAAACTCCGCGCGCAGCGTCTCGTACACTTGGATGCCGGAAGCAGGCTGCATCATGACGTCACACAGAATGATGTCGTACAGCTTCTCGCCCAGCACCGCCTTCATCGCTGCGGCGCTGTCTTTAAAGACGTCGACCTCACACGCATCCGCCAAAGCGGCCGCCAGCACGCGCATGAGGTTGTAGTCGTCGTCGAGAATCAACACGCTCGGACGCCTGTCGGTGGCCAGACGGGAAGGTTTGGGCGTTTGGCGGCGCGGGCGCTTTTCAGTCGCCGGAAGCGTCACACGCAATGTGGTGCGGCCCATCACCGAGGTGACGACGTCCAGTGTCCCCCCCAGCCCTTGAACCACATTGCGCGCAACCGGCAGCCCCAGTCCCATTCCACTGACCGACCCACGAACGACGAAGAAAGGGTCAAACAATCGCGCGCGGTGCTCGAGCGAGAGGGCCGCTCCGCTGTCCGAAATGTCAACACACGCGTTGCCGCTGATTGAAGCGTGCGTGGCCACTTCGATGGCCCGAGGCCCTTCGCCTGTTTCCGGCAATGCCAAGAACGCATGCCGCAACAAGACTTCGAAGACTTGCGCCAGCCGTTTGGGCTCTGCCTCAACCCAGGGTGTGTGGCCCCACTTTTCAACCCATTCGACGTCGCGACGCTCATTTTCAGAGAGACAGCGCAGTGCCTCTTTCACGGCCGCTTCGACGCGCAGCGGCACGCGCTCATCGCGCGGCTGGCGCGCAAACGTGCTGAGGTCACGCATGATGTGGCTAACACGAGACACGCTTTCACGCGCGGCGACCAAATGCCCGCGCAATGGTTCGCGGCTCGCAGCACTCAAGGACGCCTCGTCCCCCAGTGCACGTTCCAAGATGTCCAAGTGATTCGCCACCGAAGTGAGCGGCGTGTTCATCTCGTGTGCAACACCACTCGCCAAACTGCCCACGGCCGACATGCGGTCGAGTGACGCCATACGCGCGCGCATTTGCTCGCGCTCGGTGATGTCGGCGAAAACGACCAGCACGTGGCGCAGCTTCCCGCGTTTGTCGAAGACAGGTTTGGCCATCACCCGCAGCCACACGCGTCGCCCATCCGGGCGGTGAATCACCAAATCGTCTGCATGAATTACGCGCCCTTCTTTGACAGCGCGGGCGTAAGGCAACTCGTCCGGTGGGTAGATGCGCCCATCGGGTCGATGCACGTGATACAGGTCTGAAAGGGTCTCGGGACTGGCATGGCTTTCTGGCGGCACTCCGATGATTTCCGCAAAAGCGGCGTTCACATACACGACAGCACCATCCGGCGAGCGGGCCACCCAAATTCCGACTGGCAAGTCATCCGCCACAGACGCAACATCGAAAGACATGGTGTGAGCGTACTGCACTTTGTCGTGCGCACGCGCACATGCAGGGGCGTGTACGCGTGGCGGAGCCCCTGGGAACGAATGGTAAAAATGAACAACGATGCTCAAACTCCTTGTGCTGTTGACAGCGTTCCCCGCGATGGCTGAAAGCTGGACCAAGCAAGAAGAAAAAGAAGGCGTTCTTCTCGAAACGCGCGAAGTCGCTCAGTCCGCCTTTGAGGAAATTCGCGTCACCACCCTTCACGCTGCTTCGGTGGGTCGCATCTGTGATGCGATTTGGGGCGGCAACACACGCGTGCTCGAGCGTGGATTCAAGAAACGCGAAACGCTTGAAGAAACTGAAACCGAGCGATGGACCTACGAGCGCGTCAGTGCACCGCTCGCGCGCGACCGCGACTACACCATTCACGTGAAACGCGAAGCCGCGAAAGACGACGGCTGCCGAGTCGCTTTTGACGTTCAGAACGACAAAGGCCCACCGCCGCAACAGGGCGTCGTTCGCGTGCCGGCCATTCGTGGCCAATGGGAAGTGTCGCGCGACGCCGACCAACGCACGCGTGTCGTCTACACGGTCTATTCAGAACCCGGCGGACGTGTTCCGGCTTTCTTGGCCCGTGGTGGGCAGCGGTCCAGCGCGCTGGAGTGGATGAAAACCATTCTGAGCCGCGCGCAGGCCCATGCCAGCCTGTAGCGCTCGCGAAAGTGACGCGCGAAAGCGTCTGGGGATTCCCGAAAGCGCCCAGCGCGTGTTGCTGATTCAAGAGAGCAGTCACTGGGACACCAACTGGCTTCGCACGTCTGACGAATACTTCCGGGAACGCATTTGCCCAATCTTTGACGCCATTTTCGAGGAACTCGAACACGACCCCTCGCGCATCTTCGCCATTGAGAGCGTCTACTTTCTCAAGCGCTATTTCGAGACGCACGTCGACCGACGGGCTGCGCTGCTGACACTGCTTCGCTCGCGCCGCTTGCGCCTGCTGGGTGCGTCGCTGACAACGCCGGACACGCTGCTCCCGCATCCCGAATCGGTGATGCGTGACTACTTGTTGGGTCAAGAATGGCTGCGGTCCATCGATTGCGACGTGTTTCCAACTTTGGCCTACTTTCCCGACAACTTTGGGCATTCGCCTTCGCTGCCCAGCCTCATGCGCGCCGTGGGTGTAGAGGCGGTCGGCGTCACCCGAATCGACGGCATGCATTTCGTGGGCTCCGACTGGCGTTTGCCCGGAACATTTCCACTGCCCGGTTCCACAGCGCACCAACTGCAGAAAGAACTCAAGACGCTCGACTTCGTGTGGCGCGATGATTCTGGGGCCAGTGTGCTGTGCCACTGGAATGCGTTCACCTATTTTCAAGGCGACATGCTTGGCTGTGTGGGCGCCATTCGATGGAATGGCAAACTGTTCGGTTTTGAGTGGCGCACGGCAGCGCACGTGGCGCGACAGATTGACGGCTTTGTCCGGCAGCTCGAACCCGTCAGCCTCACGCCCTACCTCTTTTGCCCGATCGGCTGTGACTTCAACCCGCCCATTCCACGCCTGGGCGAACTTGTGGCGCGCTACAACCAGGCGCAGTCGCCGAAAACGGGCACGCACGTCTTGGTTGCAGGACTCGACGACTACTTCGAGCTGCTCGCGTGTCACCGCGATGCGCTGCCGACGCTGGAAGTCGACCCCAACCCGGCATGGATGGGCTTCTACGCCAGCCGACCCGAGCTCAAAACCTCGCACACCCGCACGGCGCGTGCGTTGATTGAAGCCGAAAGCGAACACGCGCTTTCTTCGAGCGAGACGCCCCACCTCGCGGAAGCCTGGGAACTTTTGGCGTTGAGCAACCACCACGACTTCATCACAGGCACTTCGCCCGACCGCATCGTGCGCGACGAGCAAATGCCCTGGTTGGACAAAGCCGCAGCGCTGCTGAAACCGCGCGCACGCACAGCCCGCCCTTCCGCCCAGCCACCCCACTGGGAACGGCGCGGCAACACAGTGCACGTGGAAACGCCCCACTTGTCGTTGTCGTTTTCCGAGCAGGAAGGTGGCTGTCTCACGCGCATGCAATCGACCTCCGGGGGGGAACTCGCTGGACCAGGTCTCGACCTCATCGCCTATCGCGACACCGGTGGCCTCTGGCGGCTGGGGCACGAGTTCGCCGGCGGTTCCTTTGATGTCGTGGACCGCGTCAGTCAACGACCCGCGCACATTTCTGTCACACCCGAGCCCGGTGGGCTGCGCATTGATATCGATGCCTGGCTTGAATCTGCGCCGTTTCGCCGTTCCATTTTCTGCCGCAGCGATGAGCCCTCGCTTCGCTTGCGCGTCGAAGGACTTCCGCATGCGCGCTCGACGGTCACCTGTCTTTTGCCGATGAAGCAGGCGCTGGCGTCGCTTGTGATGGACACGGTCGGCGGCCTGGTCCAGCGACCGCTCGAGAAGCTGTATTCACCCACGTTTTGGCCTGCGTTGGCACGGGTCGATGCCGGCGGCCTCACCCTTGCCTTAGATGCGCCCACAGGGGTCAGTGCGAATACCGAAGGGCACGTGGAGTGGATTGTCGCGAGGCACGCCACCAAAGAACGCGCTTTCGGCCTTTTGCCCGTCTTGGCCCATCCCATTGGCGGCAGCGTGCAGGAGGTCCAGGTGCACGACGTCGCCCTGCACTTGGGTCGCCTGCGAGTTACCCCCCATCCGTGGGTGCAATGCGACGACGAAGCCGTTCGTGTCACGGCGTTCAAGCGGGCCGCGAATCGCCATGGCGTTATTGTGCGGCTTCAGACGGATACCGTCCCCAAAAAGACCCTGTGTCTGGGTTTTCGCCACCACCGTGTCCTCGCCGCGCACCTGTGCGACGCGAGAGAGACAAATCTCGAGACCCTCCGTATCGACGCTGGCATGGCCCGCGTCTCACTAAGGTCTCGTATCGCATCGCTTCGCCTAATGCCGGGGTAGGGGCTTGTAGGATGCCTACATTTGTGTACATCCTGGGTGTTTGTAGCTTCACTATGAGTGAAGGCAAAATACCGTGTTGCTATCAAAGTACGGAAACGGGTTTTCACTTCTGCCTCGGCTGATCCTAGGGTTCATCTCGTGAGCGCTCCCAAGTTCGGCAAATTCACCATCATCGGTCATCTCGGCACAGGTGGCATGGCGGAGGTGTTCAAGGCCCGCTTGGGTGGCATTGGCGGCTTTGACAAAGTTGTCGTCGTTAAGCGCATCCTCCCCTCGCTCGCCAGCGATCCTGAATTCGTCAAAATGTTCCTGGACGAAGCTCGGCTCGCTGCGAACCTCACACATCCGAATATCGTTCAGGTTTTCGAAATCGATGAAGTCGATGGCCAGCCTTACATGGCGATGGAGTACGTCGACGGACACACCTTCTCGCGCATCAACAAGCAGGCCCGCCGCGAAGGCAAGCAGCACATGGGCCACATGGCCAACATCATCGCCGGTGTCTGCGAAGGTTTGAGCTACGCCCACAACGCCATAGGACCCGACGGTGCGCCGCTGGGCCTTGTCCACCGTGACGTCAGTCCACAAAACATCATGGTGACGCGAGAGGGCTCAGCGAAGTTGCTCGACTTTGGCGTCGCCAAAGCGAACGGTCGACTCGCATCAACAACGCAAGTCGGCACGCTCAAGGGAAAACTCAAGTACATGCCGCCGGAGCAGGTGCGCAGCGCCGAGGGCACATTGGACCAGCGCGCTGACGTATTCGGTGCCGGCGTCTGCCTCTACGAGGTCACCACAGGTCAGCACCCCTACGGCGGAAAAGACGTCAGCGAAATCACCTTGCTGCGAAACATCATGCAGGGGACTTTCAAGAAGCCATCGGAGTTCGATCCCGAGTACCCCAAGGCCCTGGAAGACGCCGTCGTTTGGGCCATTCAGCCGGACCCCGACAAACGGTGCCCCAGCGCTCGCGACTTTCACGACGCGCTCAAGCAGTTCATCGCATCGGCTCCTGCGTACAACTCGGGCGACAGAGCCGTCGGCCAATGGCTTTCAGGCTTCCAGTGGCCCGTGCAAGAAGACAAGGGCTTGTCCGCGCCCTTGGCTGCGTCCCTGGCAAGTCCGGTCAAGGGCGCTCCAGGAGCGCTCAACGCAGCGCGGTCCGCCGTCACACGACGAACGCAGTCGCTTCCCGGCGTCGACGACATCTCGATCGACGAAGTCCTCGAGCCGCCAAAGCGCCGCTGGCCCTTGATTGCCGGCGTCACGGCAACCGCTTTGGGTTTGGCACTTGCCGCGGTTGTTCTGCTTCGTCCTACCTCTCGGCCGGAAGTGTCCGTGAGTGGAGCCGACACCTTGGCCGCCACCAAGACGGCGTCGAACAACACCGCCAAGGCCTATCTCGAAGAAGCAGAACGCTTCGCCCAGCAGCGGCGTTACCGCCCCGCGCTGGACATGTTGGCGAAAGCCCGCGACGCCAACCCCGACGACCCCACCCTGGCGATTCGTCTCGCGCGCTTGTCGGATGAAATTGAGCGTCAGTCTCTCTTGCTGAAGGCCAAAGCGGCATTGGCCAACGACAAAGCCAGTGAGGTCATCGAGTCCGCGAAAATCGTTCTGGATGGAGACCCAGAGAACAAGGAAGCGCTCGCCCTCATCGCTTCGGCGCGCCAACGGCGCAGCACAACGACCAGTTCCAGACCTGCGGCGGCTCCGACTTCATCGCCTGCCCCATCGACCAGCATCTCGCGTTCGTCGCCAAGGCCGGTGGTTCGCGAACGTGACGGCCGCCTGAGCATTTCATCCAATCCGCCAGGGCTCGTGTACCTGGACGACGCACCGATTGGTCGTACGCCCATCCGCAATCGCAGCGTGTCTCCTGGGGAACATACGATTCAGATTCGGCAGCAGGGCTACATTCCCGCTGAGGCGAACGTGAATATTCAGGCCGGCAAAGATGTGTCACTGGTGATGCCGCTGACAATTTCCTCGACCAAACCGCTGCGCACCGCAGTGGATGTGGGACTCGATGGCCCCAGCACGTCCACCGCCTCCAACGGTATGCCGCCTGCTGCGCCCGCAACGTCTGCGCCGCCGACGCCGGTCGTGAGTTCGACGCAACCCTCGGTCTCTAAACCCATCGCGTCGCTCAGCCCCAACCTCGTGAACTCGAACACGACACCTTCTTCTTCGGCCAGTACCAGTACCCCAAGCGGGACGTCCAGCACCCCAAAGAAAATCGTCGCGGCACCTCGGCTACCAAAGGCGTACACGGCACCCTCCGGTGAGGACGTCGTCCGAATGCTGAGCCAAGTCGCTCAGGAAGCCGTCCGAGAAGCCGGCGTTTCGAACGAATTTGCCGTGCGTGCAACGGCGCCCTTGGCCGCGCAACTGCGCGACCGCGGAGAGAAGATCGATGTCTTCCCTTCGGCCACTTACTACTTCCTCGTCCGTGAGGCCGCGTTGGGGCATGACGCCGCAACGGCGGGGCGCAACTTGCGTGACGCCTACGACAAAGGCGACATCGTGAAGTTCCGCGACTTGCCGACGCGCAAGTAGTCTTTCTTTGCCCTTATCGTCATGGCCCCTTTGGATCCTCAAACTCTCTTGAACGGAATCGCGCGGGACTCCATCTCAAGTCGCTCTTGCTCCGCGCGCTTCGTCCAGCTGCCTTCTGCTTCTTCCTGCCGACTTGGGCAGAGTTCATTGAGCGCGCATTCGCTGCACCGGGGCGCTCTGGCCAAACACACGTAGCGGCCGTGCAACACCAAACGGTGCCCTGCCTGCGTCCATTGCGCTTTTGGAAACAGAGCGCACAAGTCTTGCTCGATTTTCTCGGGCTGGGTGTGCTTCGTAAAGCGAAGCCGCTGTGACATCCGCATCGCGTGGGTGTCTACGGCAATGCCCTGGGTCACACCGAACGCGGCGCCCAAAACCACATTCGCGGTCTTGCGCGCGACACCTGGGAGCGTAAGCAGTTCATCCATCGTCTTGGGGACTTCGCCGCCGAAACGCTCCACCAACATTCGGCTCGCGCCTCGAATCGATTTTGCTTTGTTGCGGAAAAAGCCGGTCGACTTGATGACCGGCTCGACGTCTTCCTGCGCTGCCGCGGCCAACGCCCCGGGCCCTGACCAACGCTCGAGAAGTTTGGGCATCACCTGATTCACCATTTTGTCCGTGCTCTGCGCGCTCAGAATCACCGCCAGCAGCAGCTGCCAGGGATTCTCAAACCGAAGCTCGACGTGGGGCTTTGGAATGGCCTTCTTTAGCCTCGCGTGCAGCGCCTGTGCGCGCTTTCGGGCCGCTTGTGATTTTCGAACCGCCATCGGTTCTCCTCGTTGCTTCAACTGCAAGCACTCAAGTGTGGTTTCATGCCTTCGTGTCATCCGCCCCATCGCCCGCGCCACCAACGGCACCCTCCCCGACGCCCCAGCCGACGCCCCAGCCGACGCCCCCGCCGGCGCCCCCGCCGGCGCCCCCGCCACATCGCCAACCCGCCACCCTCGCCTGGGTGATGTCGACTTACTTCGCCGAAGGCCTCCCTTACATGCTCGTGCGCATTCTCTCGAGCGTGTATTTCACCGACCTCGGCGTACGCGAGCGCTATCTCGGCTACTTGAATTTTTTGGGACTCCCTTGGAATGCGAAGTTCCTGTGGGCACCGTTTGTCGACCGCCTTGGCACCAAGCGCGCCTGGATGGTCGGACTTCAATTGGGCTTAGGCGTTTTGACCGCTGCGGTCGCGCTTCTGGCTTTCCTTGGACAGGGCGCAGCAAACGTGTCGCCGTACCTCACGGTCACCAGCGGGCTTTTCGTCGCGATGGCATTCGTTTCTGCCACGAACGACGTCGCTGTCGATGGGCACTACTTAGAAGCGCTGTCCAACCCTCGTGACCAGGCGGCGTTTTCCGGGTACCGCGTCTTGGCGTACCGAATCTCCATGGTGTTTGCGCGCAGTGGTCTTGTGGCGCTGGCAGCGTGGGTCAGCGCCGGCGCTATCGGCGCCCGAACGTCTACCGGCTGGTCTGTAGCCTTTTCCGCCGGCGCCGCCACGCTCGTCGCGCTGGCCACATTTCACGCGTTTGGCTTGCCGAGAGTCGAACCCCGGGCAGAAGCCACCACTCCGCCTTCGTATGTGCGAGCGTTCTTGAGCTACCTCGACCAAGAGCGCGTTGGCGTCGTCTTGGCCTTCGTTGCGCTTTACAAGCTGGGCGACGAAATCCTGTTTTCGATGGCCACGCCTTTTCTCATGCGCGAGCTCGGCGTGAGCAAAGAACAGTTTGCGTGGGTCGGCGGCTTGGTCGGCGCCTTGGCCACCGTGCTGGGCGCGATGTGGGGCGGACGCTGGATTTCGAAGGTTGGCCTCGCCAAAGCGATTTGGCCGATGACGCTGTTCATGAACGTCAACATCTGGGCGTACGTTTGGTTGGCTTGGGCGAAACCTCAAGCCTCAACTTCTTATGGCATTTTTTCCATTGCCCTCATTCACGGCTACGAACAGTTCGCCGCCGGGCTGGGCAGCGCGGTGCTCTTGGTGTTTCTCCTCGGCACCTGCAAACCCGATTTCAAGGCGGCGCACTACGCCATCGGCTCGGCATTGATGTCGTTGGGGGCATCGCTCATCGGCGGTTTTGGCGGCCGCATCGTCGAAAGTGTCGGCTACTTGAACCTGTTCATCCTGGCATTCGTCGCTTCACTGCCTTCGATGCTTCTTCTGCCTTGGTTGCCGCTCAAGGCCGAACCTGTATCCGCCGCTTCTGCTGGCTGAGCAGTGACTCACAGCCGAGCGCTTGCGTGAAGCCCACGCTGTCTTCTGTTTGAACTCGCCCCGGGGCGAGTTGTCTGAGCCCCTCATGCGCTTGGTGCCTTCCCCCTCCGCATCGAAGCCACCACGAAATCCCGCCCGTACAGTCTCTCGGCCTCAAGCCGATTGTGAGCCTGACACAGCAGGCGCACGCCCTCGACATTGTGTTGCCGCATTCGTGCAAAGCCTTGGACATGGTCGAACTCAAGATGCCGCGTCTCATTGCAGCGATGGCCGCTGTCGTCTTCGAAAGTGCACCGCCCTTCATCTCGCAAGTAAACCGCACGCAGAATCGCAGCGGGAATGTGCCTTTCGGCGCCTGCAACTGTCGGCAGCGGCGGTTTCCTTGGCGTGGGCACCAGAGCGAAGCGACGCTTCTTGATGTCGATAAGCAAGGCGTCCAACGCCTTCTCCATCACGCTGGCGACGTCGTCCGCGCCGAGAAGCGCCTGCGCCTCACGCAGCTTGTCTCGCAGGGCACGCGGCGCGGTGAATTGCACCTTGAAGGCGTCCTCGGCAAGAGGTACCACCGCCGCTTGAGATCGGCGCTGTAGCGTGGGTGCAGAAGCGGGTGTTGCCGCCGGAGTCTGCACCGGAGCGATCTCCGAAGGAGCGACACGCGCTACAGAAGCAACAACCAGCCCACTCGTCTCGCCGCCGGTATCCGCAGGCTGTCGAACGGGCAACTTCCGGACGCTGTCCGGTACGGACGCCTGCGGCGCGATGCGCGCCACCATCTCTTCGACCTCCCTCTTGGAGCGACCTTTGGCTTCTGTGAGCAGCACTTCGCAGTTGGCTTCGGTCAGATGGGGCGCCAAGAGGCGCGCTGCCGCCAGGTGAAGCCGTCCAGCACGCAGCGCCTCCAGCACCGCCGGAAACCGGCGACACAATCGCGCCACCAAGATGCGCGGGTAAGCCGCAAACTCGGACAGACCCAACTCCGCCACGCAGTAGGCAAACAACGATGGGTAGGCCCGATGCAAGTACAGGCGGCGGACATCGACTTCGCCCAGCAACGCGAGAAGGTCAGCAAGCAAAGTGCAGGACTCAGCAGCGACGTCGTGCAGTCTCGTTATCAGGGCGTCGTCCGACAACGCTTCTGTATCCTTTGTGGTGAGCATTGGTAGGTGGGTGGCGCCGTACCGCTAAGTGCGGCCGGTTTCCACCCTCCTCCTTTCAAACCGTACGTGCGGATTTCCCGCATACGGCTTAACGGGGGTTTTCACGGGTAGCTTGCACTGCTT
>JBJXGM010000006.1:0-13584 GCA_046155985.1 Myxococcaceae bacterium
CTCACCGGACTTTCGGTCGAAGCACCTTTCGCGCGAGGGTTATTCGACAAACTGGGCGTGACGGCCGACTTCCGGCAGCGGCACGAATACAAGAGCGCCCCTGAAACGTTTACGCGGACAGACTTTAGTGCCCCGGCACGCGAGGCGACTGAAGCGCTTTTGGCATCAGAGTTTTCCCAAATCGTGCGCGGCATCGCTCAAACACGCCGCGTCTCCGAAGAACAAATTCGCGGATGGGTGAACCAGGCGCCTTTGTCTGCGACGCAAGCCCTTGAAGCCAAACTCATTGACGGCATCTCGTACCGAGACGAAGTCTACGAGAAAGTTTTCGGTGGCAAACACGTCGGCGCCAAGCCCCTTTACTTGTCAACGTACCTCAAGCGTTTGTCGGCCCCCCGTCACCGTCCCACCGTGGCCCTGATTTTTGGAACGGGCCAGGTCGAGCGCAGCAGCGCGGAAAGTTCTGAGTTTGACGACGACGACACCATGCGCTCAGGCAGGCTCGCCGCGCAGTTTCGAAAAGCAGTCGCTGATGAAGATGTGAAAGCCATCGTCTTTCGCGTCGACAGTCCGGGCGGCAGCTATATTGCATCGGACACGATTCGACGGGAAGTTGCCAACGCCCGAAAGAAGGGGAAGCCCGTTGTCGTCAGCATGGGCAACGTCGCAGCCTCGGGCGGCTATTTCGTCGCGATGGATGCCGACAAGGTCGTCGCCAACCCTGGCACCATCACCGGTTCAATTGGTGTCTTCGCCGGCAAGTTCATCACGCGCGACTTGTGGGCAAAGCTGGGCGTGAACTTCACCACTTTGTCTCGCGGGGAGATGTCGACATTTTGGTCTTCCGACCAACCCTTCACCCCGCTGCAGTCCAAGCGCCTCGATGCGTGGCTGGACTTTGTCTACGACGACTTCACCAAGAAGGCAGCGGCTGGACGCCAGATGCCTCTGGAAAAAGTCCTTGAGGTTGCCAAAGGGCGCGTCTGGACCGGCGAAGATGCCCAACGTCTTGGACTTGTCGACGTGCTGGGCGGACTGCTCACCGCGCGCGCTCTCGCGACCGAAGCCGCAGGCCTCGCGGGTCAAGCGGTCGACCTTGTCGTTTACCCCGACGAGCGGCCGGCATTTGAGCGCGTCTTGCAAGTTTTGGCAGGCGATGGAGCGGAGAGCAGCGAAGAAGAAGGCCAGCTGGACGCGCGCATTCTGTCGATGCGGGGTTTCCAGAAATGGGGCGCGTCATGGTTGCGCAGGACGATGGGACTTCACACGCGCGGCCCCTTGCACAGCGATGTGCCTGAGGTGCGTTGGTAATGGGCATGGGAGAACCGGCGGATTTGGACGCCGTGCAGGTTCTCGCCCGGGCGCGCGTGGCTTTGCTTTCTCAAATTGAGAAGCGTGTCGTCGGGCAACAAGCCGTCGTCGAGCATCTTTTGACGGCCTTGTTCGCGCGCGGGCACTGCATCTTCGTGGGTGTTCCAGGGCTGGCGAAAACCCTTTTGATTTCGACACTCGCGGATGTGCTCGACCTCCGCTTTAACCGCGTGCAGTTCACCCCCGACCTGATGCCGTCGGACATCACCGGTACGGACATCCTGGAAGAAGACCGCGCCACGGGGCGACGCTTCTTCCGCTTTGTGGAAGGCCCGCTCTTCGCCAACATTGTGTTGGCCGACGAAATCAATCGAACACCACCGAAGACCCAAGCGGCGCTACTTCAAGCGATGCAGGAATACCGGGTCACTGCCAGCGGTAAGACTTACCCACTGCCCCTGCCCTTTTTGGTTTTTGCGACCCAAAACCCCATTGAGCAGGAGGGCACGTACCCTCTCCCGGAGGCACAACTCGACCGCTTCATGTTTTGGGTTGAAGTCGGGTACCCCAGCGCCGACGACGAAGTTCAAATCGTCCGGAGCACCACCGGCGGAGAGCCTCCGTCGCTGGAGAAAGTACTCACGCCGGAAAACATCTTGTCGCTCCAGGAACTCGTGCGGCGCGTGCCGGTTCCCGACCACGTGGTTCGTCACGCGGTTGAATTGGTGCGCCGGACACGCCCCAAAGAACCGGATGCCCCCAGCTTCATTCGCCAGCATGTGTCGTGGGGGGCCGGTCCACGCGCAGGGCAGTACTTGGTGCTGGGCGCGAAGGCGCGCGCCGTGCTTCAGGGTCGACTCGCGGCCTCCATCGAAGATGTCCGGGCGTTGGCAGCACCTGTTCTTCGACACCGCGTGTTGCCGAATTTCCAAGCCGAGAGTGAAGGCATCACCTCCGGCCAGTTGATTGAACGCCTGCTGACAGAGTTTGCGCCCTAGGGGGTGTCCCCAGTTGATTGTCCGTCGCGAGGCGCATGAAGTCGCAGCCGAGGCCGGCAAGCACAGCGCCGACCGACGAGCCGTGCCCGTAGGCACGGCGCAGGAGGGAGAAGCGAGCACGCCGGCCGCAGGCCGACGGCTTGCGTCGCAGCAGGACAATCAATTGGGGACACCCCCTCGTGCGCCGCGCGCCGAACACGAGTCGCCATGGCTTTGCTGACCGCTGAGACGCTGGCTCGACTTTCAGGGGTCAAACTTCGCGCCCGGACGTTGATGGAGGGCGTCTTGTCGGGCCTGCACAAAAGTCCTTTGCAGGGCCAGAGTGTCGAATTTGCCGAGCATAAGGAATATTCGCCGGGCGACGAGCTGCGCCATCTGGACTGGAAAGTTTTCGGCAAATTCGACCGCTACTACGTCAAGCGTTTTGAACATGAGACCCATCTGCGCGCCTTTCTCGTGGTCGATACTTCCGGTTCGATGTCCTATGCCTCGGGAGCGCTGAGCAAATTGGAGGCTGCGGCCGCTCTTGCTGGGGCGCTTTGCTATCTCCTCGTCCGCCAGCAAGACGCGGTCGGCGTCACCCTTGTCTCGGGTGACGCCCTGGTGGAAATTCCGGCGAGGGCCTCTGCGGGTCACTTGGCGCCGCTTCTCGAAGCGCTGGAAAGCGCGCACGCCAATGGTCCAACGGACTTGGCGCGCGCGGCAGAGCTCGTCGCGGAGCGCGCTGGACGTCGGTCATTCGTCGGTGTGTTTTCGGATTTTTTGGAACCCTCGGATGCGGGCTTCTCACGACTTCTTCAACTGCGTGCCCGCCGGCACGACGTGGCGTTTTTTCACCTTCTGGACGCCGCCGAAATCATGTTCCCCTTTCAAGACCCCATGCTTTTTCTGGATACCGAAGGGGACGCCCGCGTTGAGGTTAACGCGAGAGATATCGCTGAAAGCTACCGCGAGGAATTCGAACAGTTTCTTCATGAGACACGGCGTCGCTGTGCTGAGTCTGATGTCGACTACACGCAAGTTCGCACCGATGCTCCGTTGGATGTACCCCTTTTGCGTTTCATGATGCAGCGTCAAAGGGGGCGACCATGACGTGGGCCCATCCTTGGCTGCTTTTGGGCACACTGTTGGCGGCGGTTCCGTTGCTCGTTCATTTGTTTGACCGACGGCGCCCCAAGCCTCACGCCTTTCCAACGCTCGCCTTCGTGTTGCGCAGTCAGAAGCGAACCGCGGCCCGGCTTCGACTTCGACGGCTTTTGCTTTATGCGGCCCGAACGTTGCTTCTGCTTGCGCTCCCCTTGGCGCTTGCTCGCCCGTCGTTTCGAAGTGCTTCAACGGCTGCACGCGCCGGGACAAGCCCGCTGGCGGCGACAGCCATCATCGTCGATGCCAGCTTCTCGATGCGCTACGGCGCACCGAACAGTCATTTCCAACGTGCCGTTGGCGAAGCACGCAGCGCGCTGCAGGCGTTGCGACCCGAGGAGTCGGTGACGCTCGTCTGGTGCGATGGGGATGCGAAGAGCGTCCCTCGCCCAACTTTTGATCGCCGTGAACTTCAGGCCCTCCTCGACAAGGGCGAACCCTCTTTTCTTTGGGCGGACGTACGCGCTTGCATCGACGCCGCCCTGCAAGCCCTGGAAACAAGTCCGCTTGGGGGGCGGCGCATCGTTTTGATTTCGGACTTTGCGGCGCACGGGCTTCGCCTTGAGGGAAACGCGCCGCTCACGGCGCAGGCTCCAACAGGCACGGTGCCCGTGGATGTTTGGCTTCGCGATGTGGCTTCGACGGAAGGCACCCTCCGCAATCGGGCACTCACCGGGTTATCGCTTGAACCCTCGACCTACGGCGGTCCGCTCACCTATCAATGGACGCTCACGGCGCGCAACTTCAGCCCTGTGGAGGCGAAAGACGTCGCGCTCGAATTGGGTGATGGCCGTAGTGTCTTCGTGCGTTCCTTTCTGGAAATCCCTGCGCTCGGCAGCGCCCGCAAAGTGCTGACGCACCGCTTCGAAAGACCGGGGCAGGTTTCCGGCGAGGTGATTCTAGCGCCAGACGCGCTGCCCGAAGATGACCGTCAGCCTTTTGTCCTTCACCTTCGGGGCGAGCACCCCGTGCTTCTTGTCAATGGTGCACCCCAGGCTGTTCGCTACCTGGACGAAGCGTTTTTTGTCGAAACGGCGCTGCGCGCCCCAGGCTCAGCCTTTCAGGTCGCCATTCGCGACGCGGACATTGGCCTTCGCGAAGACTTTTCGAAGTACGCGCTGATTTTTCTGCTCAACGTGCCGGCGCCGGGGACCGAGGCCATCCGGCGGCTCACGCGCTTTGTCGAGAACGGCGGCGCCCTGTTCATCACCGCCGGCGACCAAGTTTCGGTCGACGCGTACAACGCGCAGTTCGGGAGTCTTTTGCCCAGACCGCTGCGCGCCGTGCGGGCGACAGCCGATGCGCCTGTCAGCATTCAGCTGTCGGAACCCATTCATCCAGCACTTGCACCTTTCGAAGGGGCGGCGCGAGAAGGGCTTTTGGGCGCGCGCTTCTGGCGCTACGTCCAGGTTGAGGCCAAGGCCCAGCACCCGAAAGAAGACGTCTTGTTTTCGCTCGCAGATGGAACGCCAGGGCTCATTGTCTCTAAACGTGGCGGCGGTCATGTGGCCTGGTTCTGCGCAACCCTTGACCGCGACTGGAGCGACTTCGCGATTCGAACCAGCTTTCTTCCACTCTTGCAGCGTCTGGCAGAAACGCTGCTCGGCGGGCTCTCCGAGCAATCGATGCTGCGCGCGCGCGTGGGTGAGACGCTTCTTCTTCCCGAGACACAAGAGATGCCGCTGGCCGAGCTCCAGACAACATCTGGGCAAAGAACGCCTCTCACGCGAACCCCTCAAGGCTGGACAACACCCACGCTTCAGGCGCCTGGCGTGTACACGGTGCTAGACGCACGGGGCGTTGCGCAACCGGCACTCGCTTTTGCTGTAGGCCTTGACCCACGAGAAAGTGACTTGGCCCGCATCGACACCTCTCACTTGCTTCACGTTTGGGGCGCTGCACAGCAGACGGACGCGACTGCCCGCAGCGACAGGACCGTTCCCCTTTGGACGTGGTTTCTTGTCGCAGGTGTCGCTCTGCTTTTCGCCGAAGGGCTATTGTTGAGGCCCCCGAAACGCGGACAAGCCCCAGTGCGTCGCGATAGGATGCTTGCGTGAAACTCATGGTCTTTCTCATCGCGCTGTCCGGTCTCGGCGCGGCCGTTTACTACGACCGCTTTGGACCCCGAACATCGTTCGCGTCATATTCCGACGGACAACTGCAAACTCTGGACGCGGCGATTCAAGCAGAAGTCGCGCGCACGACAGCTGTCACGGGTGCCGATGTTTCCGCAACGCTGCTTCGCGACGAGCGCGAGCGCCGACAGCGCATCAAATACCTGTACTGGGCGGGGCTCGGGTCTTTGGCGCTTAGTATCATTCTTCCGAAGCGTGTTTCGCGAGATGACGATGGAGAGGCCCAACGGCTCACCGCTTTCATCGGCAACGCACCGAGCATCAGTCATGACGCCAAGGCACGCGCTGCGCAGCTTTTGGGCGTGGCGCCCGATGCCCCCGACAGCGTCATCGAAGCGGCCTACGCAGCGCAGTGCAAAGTGCGCGATCGCGCCCGCTACGACGGCGTCGCACCGGACTTGCGTCAGTTGGCCGAACACCAGCTCAAGGAACTCGCCTGGGCCAAAGACGCGCTATTGGGCCAGCGGCGGCCTTCATGAACCCTAAGCTCGCAACCGAGTGTGCGCGGCTGGTGGTTGTGGGTTTTCCTTCAACCGAAGTCGATGCCGAGCTCTCCAGCCTGATTCGCGTTGGCGTGGGTGGGGCTATCCTGTTTCGTCGCAACATTGAGTCGTTTGAACAAGCACGCGACTTGTGTGCGGGGCTGAAGTCAGACGCCGCCCGTCCCTTCGTGCTCTCGGTGGACCAAGAAGGCGGTCGCGTCGCCCGACTCCGCGGTGAGCCTTTCACGGCGTTGCCGTCGATGCGAGCACTCGCTGCCAAGAACGACGTTTCTCTCGCCGAACGTGTGGGGCGACTGTTGGCCTATGAACTTCGCGCCGTCGGCTTTGACTGGGACTTTGCGCCTGTTCTCGACGTCGACAGCAATCCAAAGAACCCGGTTATCGGCGACCGTGCGTTTGCCGACACACCCGAACGTGTGAGTGAATTTGGTATTGCCCTCGCCCGAGGGCTTGAAGCCGGCGGCGTCGCATCATGCGGGAAGCATTTTCCCGGGCACGGCGACGCGTCTCAGGATTCCCATCTTGTCTTGCCCCGTCTCCCACACGCTCTGGACAGATTGCGCCGTGTTGAACTTCCCCCGTTTGCGGCTTACGCCAAAGCACGCCTCGCTTCGCTGATGACCGCCCATGTGGTCTTCGACGCGCTCGACCCACGTTTCCCCGCAACAATGAGTGCGCCTGTTCTTCGAATTCTGCGCGAAGAACTCGGATTCTCGGGTGTGCTTGTCAGTGACGACTTGGAAATGAAAGCCGTCGCCAGCCACTTCCCGATTGAAGATGCGATTGTGATGGGCATCAACGCCGGCATCGATGTGTTTTTGATTTGCCACCACGCCGACGTTCAGATGCGCGCCATCGAGGCACTTGTGCACGCTGTCGAAGACGGGCGCGTGCCTCGCGCTCGCCTGGTGGAGGCCCACGCCCGGTTTAGCGCGCTCATCGGAAAATTCGTCCAGCCTGCCGACTCGGCGCGCGCCGCTTTGGGTTCCCCTCAGCATCGCGAGTTGGCTTTTGGCCTTGGCGCGACCGAAGCGGGGCGTGACCCTACCGAGGTGTTGGTCTAGGGTTCGCGCGCCATCATGAACGCAGCCCTTTTGGCTCTCGGTGTCGGTCTCACGCAGGGCCTCTTACACAGCGTCGGTCCCGACCACTGCGCCGCCATCGCCACTTTGGGTGGTGGCAACGACAGGCGGCGCGCGTTTCATATCGCGCTTCGCTTCGCCGGGAGTCACGTCTTCGTCTTGGCATCGCTCACGGGCGTATGTCTTGGCGCTGGCATCTTCATTTCTGCCGCGTTTGAACGCTGGGCAGAAATCTTGGGCGGTGCCGTTCTTGTGTCGGTGGCAACTGCGGCGCTGTTTTTTCCATCGGCCTTGTCGCACGGACACCCGCATTGGCCTGGCCACGCACGAACCCATGGGCATGCCGGTGCGACGATGGCCGCCGGTGCCCTCATGGCGTTCAGCGGTATTCGCGCCCTGTTGCTGTCACTGGCGCCGATGTGGGTCGGGAGCAGCTTTCACGCCCACGCCTGGGCTTACCTCCCAGGCTTTTCGCTGGGCATCTTGCTGGGCATGAGCACGGTGGGGCTTCTCGCCGCCGAAGCCTTTTCGCGACTTGGCGCTCGCGCCCGCATATTGGCCTACCGCGGCACGGTTGCCGCTTCAGCAGGGCTCGGCCTCGTCTGGATGGCGCAGCGGGTTTAGCGCGAAGTGTTGAATACCGTTGCAAAGACCGTCTCGGCAAATGTGTCCACCGTGGTCGAGGTCGTCGTTTCGGCAGAACGCTTTTGCGTGGGCCGAATCGTGCCTTCGTTCATGCCGCGCGTCATTTCCATGTAGGCCGCTGCAAGCTCCTCCGGCACGCCCATGCCCACAATCGCCTTCTGCGCATCGGCGTAGGGGAATTGGCGGTACGCCAGGTCTGGCTTTCCTACAGCACGACCGAAAGCGCGAGTGACTTCGGCCATCGTGACATCGGCCGCACCCAAGAGTTCAAGCACTTCGCTGCCCTTCCAATCGAGCGCCAAGAGTCGCCTGGCGGCGACCACAGCGATGTCGCTCGTTGCAATTTGCGGCATCGCCAGGTCTGCACGAAAAGCGCCGCCATTGAAACCGGCGCTTTTCATCACGCCGATCGAGTTGAGGTGGTTCTCCAGAAAGGACGCCGGACGCAAGTGCAGCACATGGAGTCCTTGGATTTTGTTGAGACGTCGCTCAAAGTCGTACAGTCCGCCAATAGGCCCATTCCCTTCTGGCAAATGAGCACCCACGCTGGAGAGCGACATCGCAAAAGGCACGCGATTGATTTCGAGCGCGCGCGCAATATTGTCACCGACTCTGTTTTGCCAACGCCGAAAGCCACTTTGAATGGCGAAATTCGGCGGAATCATCACGAATGCGGCCTTCGCACCTGTGAATGCTTTTTCAAGGAAAGCCGCGTCTTCGATGCTGCCAGTTGTGCCTTGGATGTTCGGTTGCGCAGGCAACCTGCGGGCGTTGCGAACAACAGCTCGGACCTGCTTGCCGCTTCGGGCAAGCGCCTGAGCAATGCCGCTTCCGACATGTCCCGAAGCTCCGACCACCACGTATACATCTTCAGACATGATTCGCCTCGCCTTGGGGTGGGGTGTCAATTGCTTGAATTCGGCCACCTTCCATAACTGAGTGCCTTCGTTTGCGCTGTAAACAAAGGGGGTACGGGTATCAGAGTCGCGCACCCATGGAGGCGCTCGGCACCATCCACCTCACCTATCCGTGCGTTCTCTAACGGTATTTTTTTCGAGGTGCTCAACTCCGCGCCTTCTTCAACCGGGTGGAGCGAACGAAAATGCACTTTCTGCTGCAGGTCGTCGGGGCTGGCGTGGAACTGGGTCTCAAGAAAATTCAGGAAGCCGAAGCGGGCGAACGCGCCAAGGCGAGCCCAAAGCCGGAAACCGCACGGCCTCCGAGCAAGGCATTGGGTCGCTTGCCAGTGTCCAAGCAACGTCAACGCCATAGAGCCTAGCCGGGCGTTCGGAGTAGGGTGGCCGCCCCCGGAGCAAACCAGGGGTGGAGCCATCACGATGCGACTGAAGCTGGCGCACTGGATTTTTCTAGCCATGGCTGTGGGCGTGTTTGCGGGTTACTTGCTGCACGCGGGCACAAGCGCAGACCAAGCCAAAGAAGTCGTCGGGTATTTCTCGTTGGTGACCGAAGTCTTCTTGCGGATGATCAAGATGATCATCGCGCCGCTCGTGTTTTCAACGCTGGTCGCTGGCATCGCACGCACCGGTGACAGCGGCACGGTGGGACGAATCGGCCTCAAAGCGATGGCGTGGTTCATCGCCGGTTCTCTCGTATCGCTCTTGTTGGGCATCATCATGGTGAACCTGTTGCAGCCCGGCGCGAGCCTTTCGCTGCCACTCCCGGATGCTGCCACCAGCGCGCAAGTGGCGTCAAAAGGCATTTCGCTGCGTGAGTTTGTCGGCCACTTGGTGCCCAGAAGCATTTTTGAGGCGCTGTCTCAAAATGAGATTTTGCAGATTGTCGTCTTTTCTGGATTTTTTGGCGTGGCAGCCGCCGCGCTCGGCGAAAAGGCCGCCATCGTGGTCGATGGCATCGACCAGGTGGCACACATCATGCTGCGCCTCACGGGCTACGTGATGAAGCTCGCGCCGTTCGCCGTGTTCGCCGCCATGACCGCCGCCGTCGGAACACAGGGACTGTCCATTCTCACCACCTACGGCCATTTCGTCGGCGGCTTTTACCTGAGCATGGGCGTGTTGTGGCTTGTGCTTGGTGTGGCAGGGTTTCTTTTCATCGGGCCCAAAGTGTTCCGCATGGCCAGACTGCTTCGTGAACCGATTTTGCTCGCGTTCAGTACTGCCAGCAGCGAAGCCGCTTACCCAAAAACGCTTGAAGCGCTAGAGAAATTGGGAGCGCCGAACAAGATTGCCAGCTTTGTCTTGCCGCTCGGTTATTCATTCAACCTCGACGGTTCGATGATGTATTCGACCTTCGCCACGCTGTTCATCGCCCAGGCCTACGGCATTCATTTGTCGTTCCAGCAGCAGCTCACGATGCTGTTGATTTTGATGGTGACGAGCAAGGGCATGGCCGGTGTCCCGCGCGCATCGTTGGTCGTCATCGCCGCCACGCTCGCGACATTTCACATCCCCGAAGCCGGCCTGCTGTTGATTTTGGGTGTCGACCACTTCTTGGACATGGGCCGCTCCGCCACCAACGTGTGGGGAAATGGCATCGCCACGGCAGTCGTCGCGAAGTCCGAAGGTTACTTGAGAGAGTCCGGTTCCGAGCCGCTTGTCACGGCGGGCGCCGCAACGCCTTCGGCCTCCGGCGCACCCGGACTGGGCACGCCCAACGCGTGAAGTGCGTCAGCAATACTACGGCCGTTGCTCGAGGACGTTCAATGCGACCATGGCTGCAAAGAAGCCCAAAACAACGCTTTCAGGCCGCTGCGCGAGCGCGATGAGTTCTTCAACCGTGCGGGTGCCATCGGCTTTGGGCATGAGTTCAGCTTCCCAGCGCTCCAGTTCGATTTCGTTGAGCGGGTAGGCCGGCTGAAGCGATGGAATCAGTTTGTCGCTCGATGCCAGAAGACGACTGAGACGCGCTGGCTTGTACAGCTTTTTCACGCCACGAATGATGAGGCTTGCCGGATGCACATCCAGCTTGATGGATTCGGCCGCCGCTTTTTCGCGAAACGTTAAGACGTATGTGCCATCTTCCCAGCCAAAGAGTGAATAGATGATGGCCTTGATTTGCTGGCCCACGTAGAACATGCGCTCAGTTTCTTTAAGCAACCCACGTTCAATGAGCACATCGCCAGTTCGACGTTGACTCGCCGTTGCAGCAGCCGCGGCATCCGCGACGAGCTCCTTGGTGATTTTACCCGTCCGCACCAAAAACTGACCGAACCGGTCAGAGACGAGATTGGACAGCGCAAACACCGGCTGCCCTTTTTCGAAATAGACAATCTTCTTCACCTTGCCGCGCTGCACACCGAGCTCGCCTGTCTCCTTGGACATGTAAAAAGCGGTGATGAGCGACGGCAGGTTGTCGCGCAATTCTCCCCGCTTTTGACCGCCCGGCGACGGCGTGGAGATGGGCACCCGCGCTGCCGGGGCGGGCGCACTCCCGACCGAGGCCTGGGCTCGCGGTGCCGCCGAAGCGCTGCTCGACACAGCTTTTGCCGTCAGGTTGGCGCCCCGAATTTCTGCGCTCAAGTCTCCACCACCGGTCACCTTGATGCGTCCGGTGAGCTCCATGGCCTCCAAGGGCTCATCGCCTTCCACATCGACATCGAGCTCGACGTCAAACGCGGCCTCGGCGCTGGCCTGCGCCGGCTTCACCTGTCCGGCCGGCACCACTTTGCCGATGGCCTCAATCAGCCGGTGGGCTTCAAACGGCTTTTCAAAGTACCCCGCGGCTGCGAACTTGCTCCTCGCTTCCAACGCATGACGCCCGCCTTTGAAAACGCCAGTCACGAAAATCAGTGGGAGTTTAGGTGCACTTCGGCGAAGCGCTTCGGCCAGGTGGTAACCCATCATGTCTGGCAAAAGAACGTCCAGAACCGCGAGTTCCGGCTTGTGCTCCTTCGCCAACTCTACCGCCTGCTTTCCCTTCGAGGCGCCGATGACTTGGTATCCGGCTTGCTCAATCAACTGCGTCAGCAGCGACAAGAGTTCAGCGTTGTCATCAACGACCAGGACCTTGGGAACCATCGCTTCTGAAAACTTAGCAGGGCGATTTCAACGAGCGACTTCTGAACCGTGTCACACACGTTGCTTTCGCGCGCTCCTCAGCATACGTGAGCACACATGGCCGAGAAGTTAACACCCCGAGCGAAAAATTTTTCTGATTGGTATGTCGAAGTCGTCCTGCGCGCCAAGTTGGCGGACTACTCCGACGTCAAAGGCTGCATGGTCATTCGACCCCACGGCTACGCCTTGTGGGAAAACATGCAGCGTGTATTGGACAAGATGTTCAAGGACACCGGCCACCAAAATGCCTACTTCCCGCTGCTGATTCCGGAATCCTTTCTCAAGAAGGAAGCCGAACACGTCGAAGGCTTTGCGCCACAGTTGGCGGTGGTCACACACGCCGGTGGCAAAGCCCTGGAAGAGAAATACGTCATCCGCCCGACGTCAGAAACCATCATCAATTCGATGTTCTCGCGCTGGATTCAAAGCTACCGCGACTTGCCGATGCTCATTAATCAGTGGGCGAACGTCATGCGCTGGGAAATGCGCACACGTTTGTTTCTGCGCACCACCGAGTTCCTTTGGCAAGAAGGCCACACTTGCCACGAAACGGAAAAGGATGCCGAAGAGGAGACCCTTCGGATGCTTGAGGTCTACCGCACGTTTTCCGAAGACTACATGGCGATGCCAGTCATGACCGGTCGCAAAAGCGACACCGAGAAGTTTGCGGGCGCGCTGCGCACCTATTCCATCGAAGCGATGATGCAGGACAAAAAAGCGCTGCAAGCCGGCACGTCGCACAACCTTGGCCAAAATTTCGCCAAAGCGTTCAACACCGCGTTCCAAGGTCGAGACGGCCAGCAACACCACGTCTGGCAAACGTCCTGGGGGGTTTCGACACGGCTGATTGGCGGCCTTGTGATGACCCATTCAGATGATGGCGGCCTTGTCCTTCCGCCACGCCTCGCGCCACTGCAAGTCGTCATCGTCGTCATCGGTAAGGGCGACGAGCGGGGGCCGGTCAAGTCGAAGGCCGAGGCGCTCGCGAAAGACCTCAAATCACAAGGCCTCTCGGTGAAGGTTGACGACGATGAAAGCAAAGGCCCCGGCTTCAAATTTTACGAATACGAGCTCGCGGGTGTTTGTGTTCGTGTCGAGTTGGGCCCTAAAGACTTGGCTCAAGAGAAGTGCGTCTTGGTCCGCCGCGACAACCGAGACAAACGTGCAGTCTCGCTCGGCAGCGCCGTCGGCGAAATTCAAGGCATGCTCGAAGCGATGCAAGGCGCCCTGTTCCAACGCGCCAAGGACTTCCGCACGGCAAACACGCTCGAAGTGAACAGCCTCAAAGAGCTCGAGGAACGTGCCGACGACGGGTTCTTGCTCGCGCATTGGTGTGGAAAAGCAGCCTGCGAGACGAGCGTCAAAGAGAAGACCGCTGCAACGACACGAAACCGTCCGTTCGGCCTGCCTCAAGAACCCGGGAAGTGCGTCGCTTGTGGAGAACCATCGCCGGGGCGAATCGTCTTTTCGCGTGCTTATTAACGCATTCAGCGTGTCTTAGCGGGCTGCGTAAGCTATCGAACTCTGAGACTTCTGGCCTGGGTTGACAGCCGCCGGTCGCGTCTTACCTTTCTTTGAACAAGGAGGTAACGCACATGGCATTGCTAGTCCCCTGGAAACGAAATCTGTAGCAAAAACGCCGTCAGCGTGATCTCTGGCGTTGATGACCAAAAAGACTGGGCGACCCCTGGCCGAGATTGTCATCACCGATGCAGAGCGCGAAGAGCTGT
>JBJXGM010000008.1:0-10074 GCA_046155985.1 Myxococcaceae bacterium
ACCGCACGCAGCGAACGCGAGGTTGAAGGCGTTTTCAATTTGCGTGCCCGCGTGGAAGGAAACGACGTGGGCTATGGCACCATCGCTGCAGCAGGCGCGCATGCGTGCACGCTGCATTGGACCCACAACGACGGCCCAGTTCGCCGCGGACAGCTCTTGCTGTTGGACGCCGGTGTCGAAGGCCACACGCTGTACACCGCAGACATCACGCGCACCCTTCCCGTCAGCGGGCGTTTCAGCCGAGAACAACGCGAAGTCTACACGCTGGTCCATGTCGCGCAGGCGGCCGCGTTCGCCGAAGTCAAACCTGGAAACGATTTTCTCGCCCCCAACAAAGCCGCGATGAAGGTGCTCGCCCACGGCTTGGAGCGCCTGGGCATTCTTCCGGATGCTGCAATGGCGCTCGAAGAGCAACACCAATTCTACAAGCGCTACTCGCTGCACAACGTGAGTCACATGCTGGGCCTCGACGTCCACGACTGCGCCAAAGCCCGTCAAGAGACGTACAAGTTCGGCAAGCTTGTGCCTGGCATGGTGCTCACCGTCGAACCCGGCTTGTACTTTCAGATGGACGACTTGACTGTCCCGGCCAAGTACCGCGGCATTGGCGTTCGCATCGAAGACGACGTGCTCGTTACCGCCCGCGGACACCGAAACTTGTCTTCAGCCATCCCCAGCGAAGCGACCGCCGTGGAGAAATGGATGGCGCAGGTCCAACGAAAAGCGCGACGTCGCTAAACGACCGATCGTGATTCTCGAATGACATTTTTCGCGTCGCAGCGTTCAGAGGTCGGCGAGGCAGTGCTTGACGCGGTGCGTCCCGCCCCGGAAACCCCGGAACGGGCCGCAGTGCGTCATTTTCGTCAACGCAGAGTGAAGCGACTTCACGCGGCTGGCTTTCCTGTTTCAACTCTCCTTCGTTTCAACACGCCGCGAGCGATCGAGATTCACAAACGCTCGTTTGGCGTCTCATGACACCCGCCCGCACGGCGGAGCGCCCGACCGCACTTCAGCTTTTTCGTCGCGTGTTGTTCGCTCTGTCCCGAAAGCGCGAGCTCCTGGGGATAGAGGTGGCCATCTCCCTCTCGTCCGTGACGGAGGCCGAGCAGATCTTCACCAAGGTCGAGGCGGCTCTCCAACTGACGGCGAAGATCGACCCGAGGCAGTTTTCACGGCTTCGACGAGCAGTCCGGCGCATCTGGGTGAGGTTCACCAGCGATCGAGTCGCTGGCGAGTGGTTCAAGAAGGATCAAATCTGCGTCCTGAGCGACCTCTACGTCCTCGACGAGCAAACGAGTACTGAGGAACTGGCACTCTTGCTGGTGCATGAGAGTTCTCATGCGTGGTTGCAGCATCTGGGCATTTCCCAGCAGCAGGAGGAGTTGGAGAGGCGCGAGAAGATCTGCGTGCGGGCGGAGCGCGCATTCGCACGAAAGCTTGGTGCGGCCTCCGTGGTCGCAATGTACGACGAGGCACTCCAAAGAGACCGGTTGACCCTCACAACCGAGGAGGTCAACGAGGGGCATCTCGAGTTCATCTCACGCGAAATACCTTGGCTGGCGCGACTCCTGCGATGGCACCTCAAGAAACGAAACCAGTAACGAAGTCAGCTCGAGAGAAGCTCAGACACCGTCCCGATAGCCAAGTTGCCTGATTCCATCCAGGACGCAGGGTAGTGCCTTGCGCTCGATCGCGCCGTTCGCACCAAACGGGTGAAAAAGAAGGACCGAACCAGGCTGAACGTTCGCAAGAACGTAGTCGCAAACCGATTGAGCATTGGTCGCTTGGGAGGGGTCCTCGCTTGCCTCGACGTCCCACATCACGGTCGTACGGCCCGTGTGTGCCAAGTAGAGGGGGAGTATGACGAGCTTCTTGCCGAATGGAGGCCGGAAATAGATGGGCCCCTTGACGCCATGGTTCCTGATCAGCGCGTCAGTGCGCTCAACCTCATCGCGCACAAATGCCCAGCCCTTGAGCACCATTCTCTTGTGCGAGAAAGAATGATTTCCGAGTTCATGGTTTTGCGCCAAAATTTCATCGAGGAGTGAAGGATTCGCCTCGATCGCTTGGCCAGTCACGAAGAAAGTTGCGTGAACGTTTCTGGCCTTGAGCAGGTCGAGCACCTCGTGAAGGTGTTCTGGCCAAGGCCCATCGTCCAGCGTCAGCGCGACCTCGGGGCGCGCGTGGCTGGCCCGCCACACGAGAGTCCCTGTGACTTGCCATCGCCGGGCCCTAGCGAGTTTCCACAATCCAAAACCCACCGAAATCACAACAATGCCGACGACCAGAGCATCGATGTCCGGCTGCCGGACCGGCCTTGGAAGAAAGGTAGAAGGCGTGGTCTTCGAGGTCACGATCCGCTCGTGGCCGGACGAAGTAACACGGGGTCACCGCGGAGCGGCTGCCTTGAGTTGCTCATCCAGGCGCCGATGCTTCTCTTCCCAATAGCCCGGAGCAACTTCAATGGGCTCGCCCGAGGCCAGGCCCTCGAGTGCGAGAGACTCCAGCTCGTCCTCAGCACGTTGGTCCGCACGCGCCAAGCGAGCCAAGTAGGCTTCCACGGTGAGACCCTCCCGCTTCGCCTGATTGCGCAGTTGCATTTCAGTGTCGGGATCGATCTGGATGCTCATGGAAGAACCTGCCGGAGTTGTCTGGAGTTTAGCGCGAGGCTCATGGTGCCCGCCAGAGGGGACGGCCGACCAAGTATTTCGCAGACATCCCAGCAGAAGTCCGAGAGCCCCGACGCTCCACGAGCGCGGGTTTTGGGGGGCGGTCTGCCCAGGGAGATTCTAAGGCAGGCCGAGAGCGGACGGCACGAACACTCTGAGCGGCCGCCCTTCTGCCCCGGCACTCAAGCCGGCTTCGTCGACTCCGGTGCGCTCGTACCGAGCTTCGCCTTCAGTTCACCGGCTTCATGCATCTGCATCAGAATGTCGAGGCCGCCGATGAACTCACCGCGCAGAAAAATCTGAGGAATCGTCGGAAAGCCTGTGTACGCCTTGATGCCGTCGCGGACGCCCGGCTCGACCAACACATCGACGGCGTGCACCTTCTCCCCGTACGACTGAAGCAAAGCGAGCGCTTGAGCGGAATAGCCGCACTTGGGGAAGAGCGCGTTGCCCTTCATGTACATGAGGGCCGGATGTTCTTTTCGTTCACGGTCGAACCGTTCCTTCAGGTCACTCATCGTTCTTGTTTCCCTTCGCGTTGTTGCCACTGTTCTGGCGAATAGGTGCGCAGCGCGAGCGCATGAACCTCACCGCTGTCCAACAACGACTGAAGCGGCGCGTAGACGAGCTGGTGCTGTTCCAGCATCGTTTTCCCTAAGAAAAGCGGGCTGACGACGCGCGCTTCGAAGTGATTGCCCGTACCGTTGAGGTCGCGAATCGACACCTGCGCGCCCGGCAGCGCGGTCTCAATCAGTTTCGCCAAGTCTGAAACAGCAGGCATAGACTAATTCATCCCTCGCGCGGTTCCCGATAGCAGCATTGCGGGGTCAATGCCCATCCCCCTGACCCGGAGCTGCCACAAATCTTTCGGGGGTGACTCCAGAACGTCGGCGGTGAGGTCCGACACCAGCCACGCACCCGAGCGAACTTCGGCCTCCAGCTGTTGGGGCCCCCAACCTGCGTAGCCCAAGCAAAACCGCAGTGTCGAAGCGTCGTCGCGCAGCAACGCCGTGAGCGAGGGCATCGTCACACTCAAGTAGAGCCCGGCGCAGACCTCGCGCTTCTCCTCCATGTCGGCGCGCGCGTGCAACGCGAAACCACGTTGGCGCTCCACCGGACCGCCCGCGAACACCGACTCTTGACCCCGCTTGTGCGTAACCTCCAGGCTCTGCGTTTTGGCCATTTCAGCCAGCGTGACAGGAGAGGGTCGATTGAGGATGAGGCCCATCGCGCCGTCGGCATCGTGGTCGATCAGGAGGACCACACTTCCCTGAAAGTGGGGGTCCCCCAACTGAGGCATTGCAATCAACAGGGCGGGCGCGACACTGTTCACCCCCCGAGCATTAAGGCCTCGGCCGAAGCTTGCAACTGGGAGTATTGTGCTTGAAAGCGCTTGTCCTTGAACGTCATGGTCCGGCTGACGTTTTCGCCTTTCGCGACTGGCCCGAAAAGCTGCTGGAGCCGGGCGAAGTCTCTTTGCGCGTGCAGCATGCGGGCCTGAATTTTGCTGACGTCGCGGCCCGCGTGGGTCTCTACCCGGACGCCCCACCGCCTCCCACAGTCTTGGGATACGAAGCCGCCGGCATCATCGAAGCCGTCGGGCCTCATGTCACGTTGCGCCCGGGCCAACGGGCGGTGGCGCTCACGCACTTTGGCGGCCAAGCCGAACGCGTCACGGTTCCCGAAAACCACGTTTTCGCGGTTCCGGCCTCTGTTGACCTGCGCCACGCCGCGGCGCTACCTGTCAATTACCTCACCGCCTACCACATGCTTCACAACGTCCTGTCCCTGCGACCGGGCATGCGGCTTCTGGTGCACATGGCCGCCGGCGGGGTCGGGCTGGCCGTCATAGACCTTTGCCGTTCTTTCCCAGGCTTGGAGCTCTTTGGCACGGCGTCGGCGGCCAAGCATGCGGTGTTGTCGGCCAAAGGCTTGCACCATCCCATCGACTACCGCACGCAAGACTATGCTGAGCGCATACGCGCTTTGACCAAAGGCCGAGGCGTCGACGCCGTACTCAATCCGCTCGGCGGCAATGACTGGGGAAACAGCTACGAACTCCTCGCACCTAGCGGACACATGGTGTGTTTCGGATGGTCGAACATCGTTTCGGGGTCCCGAAGAAACTTGCTGGCCGCTGCGTTCGGGCTCCTGCGAATGCCGCGCTTCTCCCCGGCACGACTCATGAAAGACAACCGAACCGTGTCCGGCGTCAACCTGGGCGGCCTATGGCGCGAAACCGGAATGATTCAGCGAACGATGACGACGCTCATCCGTAAGCTAGAAGCTGGAGACGTTCGCCCACACGTCGACCGAACATTTCCCCTCGCGCAGGGCGCCCAAGCCCATCGCTACATGCAGTCGCGAGCCAACGTGGGAAAAGTACTGTTGAGCGCCTAACGCTTTCGCTCACAACACCGCAGGCGGCGCGATTCCCGATGCACGCTGGAAAAACTCTTCGGGCTTCTCCAACACCAGGGCCTCGCGAAGCACGTCATCGACGCGCTCGACCAGAACAAAGCGCATCTGACGACGAATGCGCTTGGGGATGTCCTTCAAGTCCTTCTTGTTGTCCTTGGGAACAAGCACCGTCTTGATACCGGCGCGATGCGCCGCCAGTGACTTTTCTTTGAGCCCGCCAATCGGCAGCACGCGTCCTCGAAGCGTAATTTCGCCGGTCATCGCGATATCGCGACGCACGGGGATTTTCGCCAGTGCCGACACGAGCGCTGTCGCCATCGTGACGCCCGCCGACGGACCATCTTTGGGAATCGCGCCTTCGGGAAGGTGAATGTGAATGTCAGAAGTCTCGGCGAACTTCTTGTCGATGCCGAACTTCTCGGCCCGCGCACGCACGTACGACATCGCCGCTTGCGCAGACTCCTGCATCACCTCGCCCAGCTTGCCTGTGATGATGAGCTTCCCTTTTCCTGGCATCACCGTTGCTTCGGTCGTGAGAATCTCGCCGCCCATTTCAGTCCAGGCGAGGCCGGTCACAATGCCCACCTGGTCTTCTTGCTCGACTTCGCTCAGGCGGAACTTCGTTGTGCCCAGCAGCTTCATCACCCGCTGACGGTTGACGACGAGCTCGCGCTTGCCGTTTTTGATGACATCCCGCGCCAGCTTGCGAAACACGGCCGCGAGCTCGCGTTCCAAACTTCGCACGCCGGACTCCCGCGTATAGCGGTTGATGAGTGTTTTGATGGACAGGGAACTCAGCTTGACCGAAACGTCTGCCAGCCCGTTGGCCTCGAGCTGTTTGGGAATCAAGTAACGCCGGGCGATCGACATCTTTTCCATCTCGGTGTAGCCGGCGATGCGAATGATTTCCATGCGGTCTTGCAGCGGCGCCGGAATGTTGTGAACCGTGTTCGCGGTGCAGATGAACATGACCTTGGACAAGTCGTAGTCGCAGTCCAAGTAGTGGTCGTTGAAGGTTGAATTCTGCTCTGGGTCGAGGACTTCGAGCAGCGCTGATGAGGGGTCGCCCCGAAAATCCGTCGACATCTTGTCAATTTCATCAAGCAAAAATACCGGATTGCTGGAGCCGGCTTTTTTGAGCGACTGAATCAGCTTGCCCGGCATCGCGCCGATGTATGTCCGACGATGTCCACGAATTTCGGCCTCGTCTCGAACGCCACCGAGTGAAAGGCGCACAAACTTCCGGCCCGTCGACCGCGCGATGCTCTTGGCGAGTGATGTCTTGCCGACACCCGGTGGGCCCACGAAGCACAGAATGGGACCCTTCAGCTTCTGCACCAAAGACTGCACGGCCAGGTACTCGAGAATGCGCTCTTTGACCTTCTTGAGCCCGTAGTGGTCTTCGTCGAGCACTTTTTCGGCTTCGCCAACATCCATGCGGTCCTGCGTCTCTTCGGCCCAAGGAAGCGCCAAAATCCAGTCGATGTAGTTGCGAACGACCGTGGCCTCGGCGCTCATCGGACTCATCATGCGCAGCTTCTTGAGCTCTTTTTTGACCTTGAGCGTTGCCTCTTTGCTCATCCGTTTGGTCTTGAGCTTTTCTTCGATTTCTTGAATTTCGTTCTTGAACTCGTCGCGCTCGCCGAGTTCTTTCTGAATCGCCTGCATCTGCTCGTTCAAGAAGTACTCGCGCTGCGTCTTCTCCATCTGCTTCTTGACGCGCGTGCGGATTTTCTTCTCGACTTGCAGGATTTCGATTTCGCCCTGCATCAGCTCGTATAGTTTCTCGAGCCGCTTCACGGGGCTTTCAGTTTCCAACAGCGCTTGTTTGTCCGAGAGCTTGAGCTTGGGCGACAGGTGCGCGGCCAAGGTGTCTGCGAGACGCGCGGGGTCATCGATGGCGCCCACCTGTTCCAACATCTCGCGAGGGATTCGCTTGTTGTAGGTGACGAATGCCTCAAACACGGCGTGTACGCTCCGCATCAGCGCTTCGAGCTCAACCGTCTTTTCGTTGGATTCTTCGACTTCTTCGGCCTCGACCATGAAGAAAGGTTCGTTCGGCAAAAACCGACGAATCTTGGCGCGACGCACCCCTTCGACGAGCACTTTCACCGTGCCGTCCGGCAAGGGAATCAGCTGGAGTACGTGACCGATGGTTCCAAAGTGGAAAACATCGTCAGGCCCGGGTTCGTTGGTTTTCGCCTTTTTTTGCGCGGCCAACAGGATGACGGCTTTGCCGTCCGGCGCCCGGTGCGCCTCGGCGTCTTTCAGCGCAGCAATGCTCTTCTCGCGCCCGACATAAAGGGGCAGCACCATGTGCGGGAAAACGATGATGTCGCGCAGGGGCAGAAGTGGAACCGTCTGCGCGCGCTTTTGGGGGGCATCTTTCTTGTCGTCGCGTCCGAAAAACATGTCGGAGGGGAGACTACCCTCTTTTGACGGCGCGTGAAGCTCGTGGCGCTTTGAAGAGGGCCTGTCCGGCCCAGGCCTGCCTAGTGCCCCGGCGAGGGATTTTCGATCCGGGCGAGGGCACAGAGACGCGAGCAAGACAAGGAAGGCCGAAGCGAGAGTACCTCGCGGTACGGCGCGAGGCCTGACACAGGATTGCGATGCGGATCGGTGGCCGCAGCGAGCGAAAATCCCTCGCCGGGGCACTAGAGCGCTCTAGAACGTCAGCCGAAAACCGAGCTGCGCGCCACCCGTTGAAAAAGTGACGGGCACGCCCGCCTCTGGTGGACGCCAAGGTTCCAGGTCTCCGGCGCGATATCGCTCCAGTGCGCTGAGTAGCCCCGCCGGATGGGTGAGAATTTTCGCTGCGCCGACCACGAGCCCAATGCCAGAGCTGTAGACAGCGGACTCCCAGCGCCCAAAACCAATGCCCAACGCCAGTGACAACACCGTGTTGATCAGCACATTACCCAAGTGCGCCATCCAACCGTGAGCAACGCTCTCGTAGCGCGCGCCCTCGACAAGCGCCGCCTCTGCAAGCGCCAGCGAAGCGCAGACATCACCGTCGATATCCACTTGGGCGTCTTGCAAGCGGTTTGTGAGCCCAAGCGGCAATACCCACTCTAGCGTCGCGCCGAGCACCGCAGAGCTGGAACCGAAAATGAGGTCCACCCGCGCGCCAGGATCCTTGACCAAGCTTGCGGCGACGATTTGTACAGCCCCCGCAACGGCTGTGACGCTGCCCCACCCACGCGACCACGCCAGCAACCGAGGTCGCTCTGTGCGCAACGCTTCCCGGACAAACTGAAGTCGCGCCTGCGCATCGACGGCGGACAACGTTGAAGTGCCCGCGGGTGCCGGACAGCGCGTCTCTGCCCGGGCGAGCGAAGCCCCAAGAATACAAACGAAGAAAAGGCGAGCTGCGCGCAAAGTGGGGCGTGCCTATCACTTCGACGACGCCTTGCGAATTCGGCGCGAACTACTGAGGCGCCAATCGAGCGATGGGCAGGCCTTCAAGAACACGTTTGGTTTCTGGAAGACCGGCCACCCCTTCGGACTGAAGGAAAGCCAGCAAAGCGCCGGTGTGGCCAATATGCAGTGCCGAATCGACGGCCCGCACGAGGTGCACTTTCTGATCATCTCCAAGCACTCGAAAAAGGGCTTGCAGCTTGCGGCACGATCGAAAGGGCAGCAGCCGAATGCCCCCAAGAACATGGGCCATAAAACCCACCGCCGCGTTCTGCATTACCCTGCCGTCGACCTCACGCTGACGTTCTTCCTGGGACGTCTCTGTTCGATTCGACACCATCGCCAGTCCGCGCGACACGCGTACGACGTTGCCATCGACACTGACGCGAACATGGCTGTGGTCACCCTCGACATACATGCGCGCAACCGCTTCCAGCAGCTCGTCAAAGCTGCAGCGCTCTGCATCCGTGTCTTTCAGCCTCAAGACGCTCCCGCCCTCGACGTCAATGCTGTGAATGGCACGGTGATGGGGAGGCATGCGGTGTTCAGCGTGCTCAGTTGCCAGGTGAATGCGATGCGTGTTCAGCGGACGGGTGAGTCTGTATTTTCGGCAGGCTTCGTCAAAGCGCGCACGCAGTGTCCGCTCGACGCCTTCGAGTTTCTGCTTGGAATGCTTCCGGAGCGTGGATCTTGCCACACGGTCATCCTCGACCAACCTCTGGTCAGTGACCCGTTCGCCCCGAATGGCGACAAGCGGAGGTCGCTCCGCTTCTGGCTGCGCCAGCCACGCGGCCAAGCCACCGGGCATGAAGCCATCAAACGGCCTGGTGTCTGCGAACTGACGGCCATCGATGGTGTTCTGAACGGCGAGTTGAACACCGCCCCAGACAAAAAAGTCTGCGATCGCGCTTTTGACGGAGCCCCAAAAGCCCTTCGAGCGGAAAATCAGCCCCTCAAAAAACGCGAACACCCCACCGACGATGCCTTCAATCGCAGCGGTCCCGACTTGAGGCACTATCACCCGCGCTGCGTGCTTGAAATCCGTCACCAGGCGATGCGCAGGATGGTCGGCCGGCGGGTCCCAGTCTCTCAGGCGAGCCGCCGCTTCTGTGATGACCCAGCCTAGGAACGCGCCGTGGACAACCCCAAACAGCTTATTCCCCTTGCGTCCCAAGCCCTGAATTGCGCCGTAAATCGTGGACACCTGCGCATCAAGTCCGCCACCGATCGGCAGGAACTCAGCGATCCGACACACCCAGTCCGTAGCCCTTCCAAGCTGGACGAGAACCGGCGAATTGAAGGGTATCGCGATCGACACGGAGCCTCTTCCAAAGGTTTCATGGAGTTATCGGCGGTTTACGCCCCAAGGTTGCTCACCAGAGGTCCGGCCGAACGACCTGTTCGCGAATCGCTTCAAGTCGCTGACTTAACTGACCTTAGGCGGGGCGCCCGGAGGGCTTACACGCTCGGTTTCAACCCACTCGCGCGCCCGGCACAATTACGGCGCAACTGAATCTCATGCCAGGGCGACAAACAAACATGAAGCTTCGCTCCCTTGTAAGAGCTC
>JBJXGM010000012.1:0-11195 GCA_046155985.1 Myxococcaceae bacterium
ACGTCCCCTACGCTCAGCACGGGAATACGGTCTTGACCTTGGGCCCTCCCGTCTGTGCTCCTGAAGCCATGGCCAGTGCGGCAGCTGACTTTTTGTCTCACTTTCCTGGAGCCACATTCTTCTACGTCACCGACGAACAGTGCCGCCGGATGGCGCTGCCCCATCATCACGCCTGTCCGGCCGGAGCCGACTTCATTCTCCCCCTGCCCGCCCCGAGCTGGCCCAAGGAAGCGGCAGCCGCCGCGCGCAAAGCCCGCCGCGCCCATTTCCACGTGCGAGAAGTTCCACCCGCACAGCTGGCGGCGATGGAACCTGCGATGCGCAGCGTGCAACAGGCCTACCTGGCGCAACGTGAAGTTTCTCACGAGATGACCTTCCTCACGCGTCCATGTCTGTTCGCCGAAGAACGCCTGGGGCGGACGTTTGCGATGGAAGTGGCGGGCGAAATGATGGGTTTCGTGGTCATTGACCCGTACGTCACGGTCGACGGTGGGCACCGGCCGAAAGAAATCGGCCAGCGCGGGCTCGGAGAAGCTTCGAGACCTTGCTTCGCTCGTCCTCGCGCTCGGGATTTCTTCCTTGGTTCGCGCGTGGTGGCAGCCGCCCATGTCAGGCGAACTGCGCGCCGCCCACGTGCTCGGTGCCTTGGTGGTGTTTGACCTCTTTCTCTATTGCCTGCACCGCATCGGTCACGGCGTGGGCTGGCGGATACACTGCGCCCACCACGCACCGCCGCATTTCAGCGTTGCTATGTCTTTTCGGGACTCTGTTGTCCATCTCGTTGTTTTCGCGGCCGCGTTCGTTTCGCTGGAATTCTGGCTGGACCTCAGCTTTGAAGAGGGCGCCCTGGTTTCTTGTGTCCTGCTCGTCTTTCAGGTTTGGACTCACGTGCGGGCGTGGATTCCTTTGGGGCCAATCGACTGGCTCCTGATTGGCCCACGACACCACTGCGTACACCACGCGACTCCAATGAAGGCTGACCTGGTCAACCTGGGGGGCTTGCTTTGCTTTTGGGATCAAATGGGCGGCACGTATCGACATCCACCGAAGGCGAACCCTGTGCCCCCCCAATGGCCCCGGCGCAGTCCACCCCGCGTGCGTCATTGGCTGGGACTTTGACCCTTGGAGCGGCTGGCGCAACAGCATCTACGATGCGCAGTAGGCACACTCGACTCAAACGATTTGAACCCACTCCCGTCGGGCGTGCGCAATGAGCGGCGGAGGGCGTTTCTGCGCCCGGGCAAACTCTTCCGGCGTCAGCACGACCAAATCGAGTGGAGCAAAATCGAAGACGACATCCACGAAATCCCGAACGCGGTCGGGCATGCGGTGTTGCGTCTTGGCCACCACGATGAGGTCGACATCGCGCTCGCTGTCTTGGTCATTTCGAGCAAATGAGCCGAAAAGAAACGCCTGCTCGCATCGCTTGTGCAACCTTGAGCGAAGGCGACGAATCACTGCAGCGCGCGACCGCGGCTCACGCCGTGAGAACGAAGTCATGGCGAGCCCTTCCCGCCCAGTGCGACACGCCGCTTGGCAGCCTGAATGTAGAGGTGGGCGTAGGCCAAGGCGTCGATGGCCTGTTGGCGCTGGAACATCTCGTACGGCGCCATGGCACTTCCCCCAAGGGGATATCGCGCAGTCACGTAGTACTGGTCGCAGACGCAGCGAAATCGCGGTCGTCGATCGCCTGCCGCAACCAGGCCTGCGCTTCCTTCTTCTTCGAAGACACGCTCACCGGGGCACTATACAGAATCGTGTACTTGGACCGACAAGAGTCGCGCGAGCGTCAACTCCCGCAGCCTGCGAGCGCAAGGAAGCGCGGAGTCCCGACGTCGGAACTCTTGCGCAGCAGAACCTGTGCATCTGCGGCAGACTGTCGGCGTTGAAACGGGTGAGGCAGAATTCCGGCCAGGCCACTTCATTCCAAAATCACGCACTTCCGCCGGCGAGAGTTGCCCGCCGCCGAACGACGCCGGTGAGCGCCATCGTTCGCGCTGCTACCACCGCACCCCCCGCTGACGAAGAAAAAACTCAGCGCGGCTGATCATGGCGTCATGTGTCCTGTAGCGGCAAGGCCCGTGGGAGACTACGCAGGGTGACGCCCAGATCAACTTTGCTCTTCTCATCTCTGGCGCGGCATCCCAAAAGTGGAAGCCGAGACGGTGCTCGAACGCGATTTCAAGATGTGCTCCGCCGCGCAGGGTCTTGCGAATCGCTGTCATGGAGCCACGGGGCTGCGGATGCGTTTAGGGCGATATGAGCGGAAGAACCTCCCGCCCGTTTCTTCGGTAGACACGAAAATCAGAGTCGACTGTCAGAATCACGGCCTGTCGATCCAACTCAGACATTCGCACCAGGCATGCATCCGCAAGCGACATTGGAACGTTCGCATAGCGATTCATCAATTTCCGGATGCTTCCTGAATCGGGCTGCACTTGAAAGTCGATGCGAATGAGCCCCGTGTGAATCAACTCAAAAATCGCATCCGCGGCGCCAGAAATGGACTGGAGCAAGAAACAGGCCTCGGAAACAACGGATTCACATGTCCTCAATGGAGCCAGCAAACCGCCCAAAGTCTGTTTTGACCAACTGTGATGGCGGTCTCGTCGGCTCAAGAAAGCAACAAGCGGGCCCGTGTCGAGAAGAACCCGCACCTATTTTCCGTAGCCTTTGAGGCGCTTCGGATTGGACGACAAGTCCTCGGGGCCCAAGAACTTTCCACAAAAGTCTCTCGCGAGTTCGGCAAATGAACCCACCGGGGATTCGTCGGCCTTCTCCAAGGCGTCTCGCACCACTTTCGACAACGACACTCGACGCCTCCTCGCGAGCATTGCCAATCGGGCACCGAGCACCTTCGGAACCTTGATCGACAGCGTTTTGGTCGAGCTTCGACGCGCTATATGACGCATATGGCAATACTGTATTACCTTGTGGCGGGGGAAGGCAATTGCTTAGGGAAACGCCTGCCCTACGATTTCTTAGGGCTTGCGCAGACTTGAGTCGGTTTGCTTCGATCCATTTCCAGATCTCGCCTGTTGGCATTCCCGTCGGCGTACGCAAGACGATGAGTCCGGCGTGAATCTCTGACGAGCTGGCGAGGCGCAGAAAGTCTCTGGTGTTAATCGTCACAACAACTTGGTCGTGTTCGAACGCGTAGCGCCAGACGTCTGGGTCCGTCGCGCCTCGCAGTCCAAGGTGAGCGACACACGTTGCGGCGATGCCTTTCGCGGCGAGCAGCAGGACCAACTTCGGTGAGAGCATTTCGTCGAGCAAGAACTTCACTCGTCACATACCCGCCGGTTCCGAGCCCAACGTATTTTTTTGAAATCACGCACTTCCGCTGGGTGAACCACGCCCGCGGCTCGCTACACGCCTTACTACACCCGCACCGCAGCAAAGAAAAAGCCTCCAAGGCTCAACACCTTGGAGGCTTCCAGACTGATGGAGGCGGGGGGAATCGAACCCCCGTCCGAAAGCTCGCTGCTGACCGACCCTACGTGCGTAGTTCGCGGTTAAATTTAGGATGCGTGAGCGCCACGAACGACCCTCACAACACCCGGTCCCAAGAAAGTCTCATTCACTCAGTCCTGGACACCTGAATGAACCAGCCCGTTGATTAAGGTCTGACTCTGCCCCGGGCCAGGACAGAGGGACCCGCTACTCACGGGTTATTAAGCCGCGAGACGCATGTCAGCATCGACTTGAACGTCGGTGTTGGCATTTGTGTTTTTGCCATCGGTTTTTACGAGCCATTGGCCCACTCGGCACGCGTCGGAAAGTTTTAAGCCCCCGTCGAAACCAGGTCGCCCCCGTGACGAACCTTGGTAAGTACTGTAACGGCCAAGCCCCCAACGTCAATCGACATGGGGGGTTACGCGTCAGAGTCGGAGGGTGCCGTGAGAAGTTTCGATGGCTTACGCAGTCGATGGACGGGCGCCTTTCTGGTCGCGATGGTACTCGCCGCAAGTCCGGCGGCGTTGGCCCAGGAACCCGACCCTTTTTCGCGCGGCATCGACATTCTGCCGTTCAAGCCGACACCCACCGAGAACGGCGTCATCTCTCTCGAAGGCGCCGCGCTGCCCGTCGCGGGGCATGTGCAAGCGGGGCTTTTGCTGGATTTTGGCGTGGGACTTTTGCCCCTTTACTTGGGCAACCAACGCGTCGGAGAACTGATGCCCCTGCGCATCGATGGGCACCTGTTCGCGAGCTACTCGCCACACGCGCGCGTGGAAGTCGCGCTGGCATTGCCGGTGACGTTGTTCCAGTCCAACGACTTTGGGCTGCTTGGTGCGCAGGGATTTCCATTGCCCGCGCCGGCTGCCGCTGGGCTTGGCGATGTGCGTGTCTTCGGTCGCTTTGGCATTTTGCCGCACCGCCGTTACCCCATCGACCTGGCTGCGATTTTGGAATTGAGACTGCCCACCGGCGATGGGACCGCTTTCATTGGCGAACAGGGCGTCGTCATCGCGCCCAGACTCGCCATCGAATTTCCGATTGGCCCAGTGCGTTTGGTGGGCAACGCCGGCGTGCGGTTTCGAACGTACGCCGGGCGATTCCTGAATCTCTTGGTGAGCCACGACTACAACTTCGGCCTTGGCGTGGTGTACCGACTGCCCAAGTTCTGGGGCATTCGCGAGCTGGACTTCGTCGCTGAGACTCAAATGGCCACCCAAACCACCGCGCCATTCACTTTCACATACGCCACCGCGCTAAAGACTCCTTGGGAAGTGTTGGTGGGTTTGCGCGCGCGCGTCGCGAAACACTGGCGCGTCGAACTCGACATCGGACGTGGCGTCACGTTGGGCAGCGCTTACGGCCGCGAGGCATTTCGGGTCATCACCGGCGTTCGGTTTGACTGGGAACCGCTGGCAGTTCGCCGACAACAAACGGTCGCCAAGAAACTTTTGGACACTGACAAAGACGGCATCCCGGACATCGACGACGCCTGCCCCACCGAGCCCGAGGACTTCGACGGCTTTTCTGACGAAGACGGCTGCCCTGACCCCGACAACGACTTCGACGGTGTGCTGGATGTCAAAGACGCCTGCCCCATGGACCCAGGCCCTCTGGACAACAACGGCTGCCCTGTCGGTGACCGCGACCGGGACACACTGCTCGACCTGGACGACGTGTGCCCCGATGAACCTGGCCCAGTGGAAAACGGCGGCTGCCCTGACAACCGGCCCAATGTCGAACTCGAAGCCGGGGGCCTTCGCCTCAAAGGGACTGTTCTCTTCGAGACGGGGAAAGCCATCATTCGTCCGCAGTCGTTCCCGCTCTTGAACGAGGTCTACGAGATTCTTTCGAAGAACCCGAAGGTCGGGCCGATTCGCATCGACGGCCACACCGACAACCAAGGCTCGCGGCCTTACAACATCGACCTCTCGCGACGACGCGCTCAGGCCGTGCGAGAACACTTGGTTCAGAAAGGTATTTCCGCCAGTCGACTTCGCACGCAGGGATTCGGCTTTGACGTGCCCGTGGCAACAAACGAAACGCCCGAAGGCCGTCAGAAGAACCGCCGCGTGGACTTCACAGTGATTGAAGTTCCGCCGGAACCCAAGCCGGTGCCGCCGGACAAGGCTGCGAAGCCTGCGCCCAAGGACCCCGACGAGCCCGCGGAATAACAAGCCCGCTGGCGCGTTAGCCCTAGACTGCGTAGCTTAGAGACGTGGACCAAGACACGTCCCCCAGCCAGCGCGCCCGTTACCATGAACTGCTTCGTCAGCAGTCCCCTGGCGCGCGCCTGAAGAAGGCCGCCCTGTTGTCACAAACGGTCCGCGAGCTCGCGATTGTGGGAATCCGCCAGCGACATCCACGTGCGTCGGAGGAAGAAGTGAAAGCGCGTCTCGTCGTTCGCTTGTACGGGGTGGCTGTCGCACGTCGCCTTCAACTTTCCGTGCCAGACGATGCCGTCTGAACCCGTTGACCCCCTCGAGGTCGCGACTCTGCTCGCGGACGCGTTCCGCGCGCTCGACATTCCTTAAGAACTCACTTTGTCGTTCATCCGGCGCCGCACGGCCTGCTAGAGGCCTTCGGACGTCTTTTCGTGGAGGCTACCGTTGCGCTTTTTTCGCGTGTGGGTCGTGGGCGTTGTTGGGGGAATGCTGTTGTTAGCGGCCGGATGCCCGAACGACACGACGTGTGACAACACACTCAACGCTTGCGCCGGAGGGCAGATTTGTCACGAAGGCGCGTGCGTCGATTGCGTGACAGACACCGACTGCACAGGTGACGCCGCGTGCGCTGCGCTCACATGTGACCTCGAGACACACGCCTGCGCGAGCTTTCCCAGCAGCAACCCGCCCGCCGATGACGGCAACCCCTGCACCGTTGAGGCCTGCCCTTCCAACACCTTTGCGTCGGCAGGGACGCCCTGCGCCTTTGCTGGCGGCCTGTCCTGCGACGCGAGCGGAAACTGTATCGCGCCATCGTGCAACAACGATGCAGATTGCGGCGCTGACACCTACTGCGGCGACATGTCCTGCAACTTGATGACCAACCGCTGTCAGCGCGCCCCACTGAATGAAGGCAATGTTGTGCCCGGGGATGCACCCAATGACTGCGTGGAGAACGTCTGCGTGGCGGGGCTTGTGACGCCTCGCAATGACAATACGGAAGTCCCACCCCAAGACAGCAATGTTTGCACCACCGAGACGTGTTCGAACGGAAGCGTCGCGTCGGCGCCCGGAAACGTGGGCGGCGTTTGCAGTGGGGGCTTTTGCAGCAGCACCGGAACATGCGGCCCCGTCACGCTGCTTTCTGAAAACTTCGACGGCCTGCCCACGGGTGGAACATCGACGTTTGCCATCTTTAAGGCCGCCCTCACTTCCGGCGCTTGGCAATTGGCCAGTGACGACACCACGCCGCGTGCGGGTGGAGGGACTGGAAGCACGGGCGCCATTTGGAGCTTCGGCACAGTGGGGACCACTGACCGCGCATTGGGTGGCTATGCCACGCCATCCACAGGCACCCAGGCTTGGGGCGTTTGCATGACGAACTCTGCGAGCGCAGCCGTGAACACCGTCACGGTGACGTACACCGGCGAGCAGTGGCGCGACGGTTCATCCGACGCACAGTCGCTCACGTTCTCTTTCAGTACGTTCTATGCGGGCTCGACACTGGAAGCAGGACTTCGCGCCACCGGCACCGGAAACCACACGACCGGCTGGGAATCCGTGACCGCACTGAGTTTCACCAGCCCTCAGCTCACGACGGCAGCCGCCGCGCTCAATGGCAACGCCCCGGCCAACCGAACCGCCATTTCGGCAGCGATTCCAGGACTCACGCTCGCCGCCGGCGCGACGCTTTGCGTTCGCTGGATTGACCTCGACGACGCTGGTGCGGACCACGGCTTGGCGATTGATGATTTGCTCGTCCAGGGGCTGTGACAACCCGACGTGTTTCGTCAGGGTGCGGCGAGTGCCTCGTCCAAGACTGCGCGCAGCCGCGCTTCGGAAATCGACCCCACGTGCGTGCGACGCAGTCGCCCGTCACGTCCAATAACAAACAACGTGGGCAGCACGCGGCCTTTGTAGAACTCAAACGTCTCGGCATCGCCAAGCACCACGTGCGCGGACAGCTTGGGCACGCGCCGTTCAACGAAACGTCGCACGTCATTGGCGGCGGTCTCTGGCGCATCCAGGCTGGCGGCGACCAAGACGACACCTTTGTCCGCGTAAGCCTCGGCAACGCGCACCAGCATGGGCATCTCTTCCACGCAGGGCGGACACCAGGTGGCCCAAAAATCCAACAGCACCACGCGCCCCGACAACGACGCCAATGAGACTTCGCCTGGGGTCAAGACCCGCTGAAACCGAAACGCGGGCGCGGGTTCGCCTGGCGGTGACAGGCGTGCGTCGCGGGCTTCCTGGACACCCCGCAGCAAAATGAGGCCAATGCCCAAGCCAAGAGCGCCCCACGCGAGCGCCCGTCCCCACTCTCTGCGCGTCGTTTCGCCCACGAAGCCCCCTTCTACCTCTAAAACTGGACGGAGTTCGCCGTTGCGATGAGATGTGGTGGGAGGTCCTACCCGGCATGTTCAAGTGGCTGCTTTGGAGTCTCTTGTGTTTCGGTCTTGGCATCGCCATGGCCACCGTTCGTGTTGGCCGCGAAACACCCTGGCGCATGTTGCAGAAGGCAGCACGCACGCAAACGTCACCGGAAAAACTTCGTGAAGCCCAAGCCACGATGCACGAAGCCGTTTCAGGCCTTCGGGCGGCACTGGCCTCGGACAAGCAGCCGTCTGAGTCTCACAGCGCCACGGACCGCGAAGCCGTTCGGCAGTTGGTGGCTCAGCGCAGGCAGCGTTAGCGGGCAGTCGATCCCAAAGCGCGGCGCACTTGTTTCCACAAGCCGGTCCACAGTTCGAGTTCGCGCTGCGTGGGGTCAGCGCGGCGTAGCGTTTCGAGTACCTCTTGAAGCGCCGCCTCCGGCGATTGGGGATTCAAGAAGCCCGACTGCATGAGCGAGGCCAGCATCGCCTCGTGCAGGGCAAGCCACGTTTCGCGTCGTGCGGGTTCACTGGCGGGTTCACTGGCGGGTGCCCTGGCGGGCGCCTCTGTTGCGGCAGGCGCTGCGACCATCGCGCAGAGGTAAAGCATCACCGCCGCGGCCTGCGCGAGATTCATCGATGGCTGTGGCTCAAACGTTTCAATGCGTACGAAGTCGTTGCACTGCATGAGTTCAACGTCGGACAGGCCACGACGTTCCCCGCCAAACACCAACGCCACTGGGCCATACATCGCGCGTTCGGCCAAACGTTTGGCGCCTTCGAGGGGAGTCAGCGCGCGCTTGGCGCCGGACTGTTCACGAAAACTGGTCCCCAAAACGTATCGGACGCCCGCCAGCGCCTCATCCAGGCCACCGACCACCTTTCTTCCGTCGAGAATGGATTCGGCACCCACGGCGCGCTGTTGCACGATGTTCCAGTCCAGCTCCTGAGGCTTCGACAACACCAGCCGTGAAAACCCGAAGTTCGCCAGCAAACGTGCGACAGCACCCACGTTTTCCGAACCTTGGGATTCATGCAGGACGACGCAAAGCTGTGTGCGCATGGCGGGCGGGGCACTCTAACTGGCCTGGGCCTAACTCGCGTCGCTATAGTGATGGGTCGATGCGCGCGCGGCTTCTTTCAGTATCGCTATTGGCTTTTGTCGTGGGCTGCGAATTCGCGCCCACGGGGTCAACGCACGACTGGACCGTTGCCACCGCGCTGGCGGCTTCACCGGAGATGCTCGAACTCGAAACGGCAGCCACGCGCAAGGCGCTTTACCGTTCGATGCTCGAGGGCGCGCTGACGGAACAGGACGCGGGCGTCTTGGCACTGTTCCCCCTTTGGGTCGATGAGGTTTGGGTCGCTGCCCCGCCGGTGGATTCATCCGTTCGTCTGCTGGATGCGCCGCGTGGAAATGGCGTCGCAATCCTGTCTGGCCTTGACGACTGGTCGGATGAACCCCGCCAAGCCCTGGGTGGCCTGTCTGAACGCGTCGCGGCTTCGCGCGCAGCGCAGGCGATGCTGTCTCACGGGTGGGCGGGCCTGACGCAGGACGTTCGCGTCGAACGGGCTGGCCATGTCCCTTATGCCGCAGCACTTCTTGGCGGGAACCTGCTGCGCATCAACCCGGTGTTTCTGTATCTGGCGGCGGCGGGCAACGACGGGCTATAGCGCCCCTCGTGTCTCGCGCCGAACTCTTCGCCCAGCTGCCTCACACATTGTCGACCACGCACCTTCCCGCTTTGGGCGAGGCGTACGTTGGCAAAGTGCGCGACGTGTATCGCCGCGGCGAACACTTGGTGCTTGTCACCACCGACCGACTGTCGGCTTTCGACCGCGTATTGACCACCGTGCCCTTCAAAGGCGAAGTGCTGGGCCGGCTGAGCCAGTTCTGGTTTCAAAAGACCGCGTCGGTCGTCCCCAACCACTTGCTCGATGTCCCCCACCCCAACGTCGTCATCGCCCGTGCGTGCGCGCCTTACAAAGTGGAAGTCGTTGTCCGGGGATTTCTCACGGGGAGTCTCTGGCGCGACTACGAGAGCGGCAAGGACCCGGGCTACGGCCTCACGTTCCCTGCCGGCCTGCGGAAGAATCAGCGTTTCGAGACGCCGCTGCTGACGCCCTCGACGAAGGCGCCCAAGGGCGAACACGATGCACCCATTTCTGAACAGCAACTTGTCGTGCAGGGATTAGCGAACGCCAGGGAATGGGCCGAAGTGCGCGAAGCGGCCCTCGCCCTTTTCGCCGCAGGACAGGCGTGGTCCAAGCGGCAGGGCTTGGTTTTGGTCGATACGAAATACGAATTCGGGCGCTCGGGTGGAAAGCTGTACGTCATCGACGAAATCCACACGCCCGACTCCAGCCGCTTTTGGATGGCCGACACCTACGAAAGCCACTTTGCCCAAGGGATTGAGCAACGGATGTTGGACAAAGAAAACATTCGCCAGTGGCTAATTTCGGAGAAGGGCTTTTCCGGCCACGGCGAAGCGCCCACCATCCCTGACGACGTGCGGGTCGACTTGGCCCAGAAGTACTTAACCGCCTACGAGCGCATCACCGGCGCGGCGATGCCGCTTCGCGTTGGCTCGCCCCTCGCGGCGCTTGAAGCCGCGACACTGCGCTCGCCGGTTTGGGATCGCTAGCCCAGCGTTGTCCGACTCCTCGTGGGCAAGAAGGCATCTAGAAATGACGGTGCCGTCTTTCCAGCCACAACGACGATGAGAAGATCTGGCGCATCAGGGGCGTGGGCGATCGAGACCTCGGCCATCCATCTCGCTGGTGCGCGGCGGCACGAACGAACCGATGCAGTCACCGACGAACTGACTTCGGCAGCGAACCGTGGACTCGCGAGCAGAGCGTCGAGTTCGGCTTGAGGCACACCCGGGGCTATTTTGGTGAATCCTTCGCGCCTGAACGCGTCTTCGAATGACGCACCAAAACCACGCCGATAGAAGCCGCCCGCTACTGACAGCGCAACCATGTGGACCAGAAAGGCCTTTTGAGCTGAGGCGCTAGCTCCCAAAGGTTGGCGGGGCTTAGGGAAACTCAAACGAGGAAAACGGCTAACCCACGGCAACTTCGACATCAGACGAAACACTCCAAAAGGGGCGAGGAAATTCAGTTATCGGCAACCCTCCTGGAAAAATTGCGTGTGGGTGAAGACCTTTTTTCGAATCCGCCGTCCGCCTCGTAATGC
>JBJXGM010000013.1:0-31628 GCA_046155985.1 Myxococcaceae bacterium
TCCTGGTTCGCCGGTCGCAAGTGCCCCAGCGGCTCCTGTCCCAGGCGTCACGCCGGTCCAATAGTCGCAATTCCGGAAACCGTTTCTGCCGTGAGGGCCCTGGTCGACCCGGGCCCTCACGGCAGAAACGGTTTCCGGAATTGCGACTATTGGACCGGCGTGACGCCTGGGACAGGAGCCGCTGGGGCACTTGCGACCGGCGAACCAGGAGGCGTCGCTTTGTCGAGTGGTTCAGGTCGCCGACCGACATGTGGCCCCCGCTCGCGCCCAGGGTGATTTTCCATGCCAGCTTCGTAAGCCGTCACGCGGTTTCTGCCGCTGCGTTTGCTCGCGTACAGCGCGGCGTCGGCGCAGTCGACGAGTTTCTCCAGGGTGTTCGCGTCGACGGGCAGCGTTGCGACGCCGACGGAAATCGTGACATGGCCGCTGGGCTGCGCGGTTCGGTAGGTGAAGGGGTGCTCTTCGACCGCGCGGCGCAGTTTCTCGGCGACCTCAAGCGCTTCTGCACGGTGAATTTGGGGCAAGACCAGCACGAACTCTTCGCCGCCGTAGCGGCCGAGCGTGTCGACTTTGCGAACGACACTCTTGATGAGGTCAGAGACCTGTTTCAGTGTGATGTCGCCCGCACGGTGCCCCGCTGCGTCGTTCAGCGCTTTGAAGTGATCGATGTCGATCATCAAGAACGACACCGACGTTCCAAATCGATGGGCGCGAGCGATTTCCATCTCGAGGCGCGAGAACAGGTGGCGTCGGTTCGGTGCGCCCGTGAGCGGGTCCGTGATCGACAGCGCGACGGTTTCTTCGTGCAGCTTGGCGTTCTTGACGGCCATGGCGGCCTGGCCCGCAACAGCGGTGAGCAGCTCAATTTCTTCCGCGGTAAAGCCCTTGGCCGTGGGTCGTTCGAGGTTGATGACGCCGAGCAAGCTGTCTTTGTGAATCATCGGGACGCAGAGCAAAGAGCCCTTTTGCAGCGTGCCGGGCCTGCGTGTGAACACCGTGTCGTGTTCGACATCTTCGATGTAGATGGGCTTCAACGTCGAGGCGGCCCTTCCGGCAGCACCTTCGCCGACCGAAAAAAACAATCCCTCGGTGCCTCGGTCGCGCGGCTGCGCAATTTTGACGACGAGTCGCCCGTCAGGCTCTAGCAGCATCACCGAGAACTGCTCAATCGCCAGTCGCCCGACAACCAGGTCCGTGATGCGTCGCAACAGTTCCGAAAGTTCGAGCGTGGCGGTGAGTGAGCGCGCAACGTCGTAGAGCAGGGTGAGCGCGGTCAGGCGGCGTTCGAGGGTTGCGTTTGTTTCCGCAAGTGCTTGTTGGACGGCAAGTTGGGCTTGCGCATGGGCCAAGTCACGCTGCGTTTCGAGCTCCTCGGCCTTCATCGCCGTCATGCGGGCGAGCATTCGGTTGAATGCGGACGCCAATCGGCCCATTTCGTCGTGGGAAGTGATGGGCGCTCGAACGAGCAAATCGCCTTGCTCCGCTCGCTGCATCGCTTGTGTCAACTTGCCCAAGGGTCGGGTCAAAAACGCATGCAAGGCAATCACCATGCCGAGCACGATGATGCCGCCGACCAAAACCACGTAGCGAAGGGCGCCCATGAAGACGGCTTGAACGCGGCGCAAGAGTTCGGGCTGGCTCAGCTCCAGCTGCAAGACACCCACCCGAAGGGCGTTGTCGTCGTGACAGCTTGCGCACGACATGCCGCCCAAAGGCTGGAGGAGTTCCATGCGCATCTCGTCGAATCGCACGGCCTCGTCCGTTGCCGACAAAATGCGAAGCGCGTCGTACCAAGGGCGGTCTTCTTCTTCGATGCGACGAGACCAGCGCACGACGCCATCGGTATCGAGAATGCGAAGACTCTTCACCGGCTGAAAAAGGCGGGCATCGGAACGCACCGCTTCGGTGACAGCACGGTGGGCGTGTGAACGTGTTCGCGAAGAAGGAGACGTTTGCCCGGGGTTGGCGGCGGCGGTGACGTTGAAGCTGGTGGAGACAAACTCGGCGAGTGCACGCGCCTGATCGTGCGTCGAAGTGTGGACAGCATCGTCCGTCTGTTGCCAAAACAGGTAGACGCCGAGCAGCGCGATGAGGAGCCCGGGGACGCCCAGCGCCCAAAACAGCTTTTTGCCAACAGACACCAAGTCGCTTCGCCTTCCCCACAGAGCTCTTCAGACACCAACGCAGAACAACATCGATGTATTCTCGTGTTTGGTGGCCCCTTCGTTCCTCATTTCACAGTTGATGCCGGTTCCCCACGGTTTTTCGACGCGTATTGGAGGTGTGTCGACTGGACCCTACGCATCTCTAAACATTGGATATTCGGTGGGAGATTACCCTACCTTGGTGCTTAAAAACCGACAGCACCTGTGTGTTCTTGCGCATATTGCGCATGAGTCGCTGCACACTGTTTCACAAGTCCATGGAAATACTGTGGTGTGGGTTAGTGGTCATGTTCAAAATACTGAAATGATTAGAGAGGCCGACGCCCTTGGTACGCAAGACGTCGAGTCTGCGGTGGGGATACAAACCGCCGACTGTGTCCCGCTGCTTTTGGCCGCGCCAGACATCCGCGCGGTGATGGCGGTGCATTCTGGATGGAAGGGGACTTTGAGTGAGATCGCGGTTCAGGGCGTTCTCGCGTTGAAAGCGCGAGGCGCGGACCCTCGGCGAGTGCTGGTCGCGCTCGGCCCGAGCATTCGTGCTTGCTGCTACGAAGTCTCCTCAGACTTGGCGAGTCGTTTTCAAGCGGCGTTTGGTCGAGGTGTCGTGCAGCGAAGGGGCGAGCGCGCAGTTCATCTGGACTTGGTCTTTGCCATCCGCGCCTCTTTGGGAAAGGCGGGTGTCCTGCGCGAGAACGTCGACGTGTTGGACGCCTGCACGTCATGCGATGCGGACCGTTTCTTCTCTCACCGTCGCGACAAAGGTTCTACAGGCCGTCACATGTCGTTCATTCGGCCCGCTTTCTAGGCGCCGGGCTCCCACCTTGCGCCACCTTTCTCTGGCGATAACTTGAGACTGAAAATCTGAGTCCGTATCCTGACTTTGCTTTGTTTCTCATCTCTCGACCTTGGCGACCTCGGCGACGTTGGCAGGCTTTGAGCGTGGCGGCGATCGCGCTCACGACCGCATGTGCCACGACAGGTTCCAGCGCGGAATTGGAACAGCTGCGCGCGGAGCTCCGCCAGGCACGGACACGGGCCGCTCGACTTGAGGCCCGCTTGATCGAGGTGGAAGGCAACAAGTCGTTCGCAGCGCTCAGCGGGCAGAACGCCGGCGCGCGGACGGACAACCTTCCCGACTTGGCCGTCGTCAAACTGCGCCCGAAACGAGAGCCCCCCCCACGGGTCGATACGCGCGTGCCGATCGTGGAACCCTCCGCGCAGGATGTGGAGGTGCTCACGACAGCATCGGTGTCCGTGCCGGCTTTCGATGCCGACGACGCCGCTGATCCCACTGTTTTGGATCAGACCTACGAAGATGCGGTGGGGCTTCTGCGGGTCGGAAATTTAGAGGGGGGCGTCAAACGCCTGGAGCAATTCGCTGCGGAGCACAAGTCGCACCCCAAAGCCGACAACGCCCTGTTTTTCGCAGGCGTGGGAAGAATGGGGCTAGAAGACTGGGAGGGCGCCACGACGGTGCTCGAACAGTTGATGGCGCGCTATCCTGCGGGGGATGCGGTGCAAGATGCGATGCTGAAGCTTGCCGATTGCCGCGTTCGATTGAAGAAAAGCAGTGAGGCCCGTTCGTTGTACGCGAAAATCGTTTCAATCTATCCCGGAACCGCCGCGGCCACTCAGGCGGAGCAGCAGTTGGCCCTGCTCAAGCCATGATGCGCCGAATTTTCTTGAAGGAGTTGTCCATGCGGAGTCAGACGCTGAGTTTGCTAGCAGCTTTCGGGATGTGCTTCGCCGCTCCGGTATGGGCACAGGAGGCCGATGCGGACACCGCGAGCGAGGACGCGACCGACGAGACCTCGTCCGAGGCGGTACCCGATGCCACCGACGAGGGCGGAGCGGCACCTGCCGATGATGGCGCGGCGCCCGTGGCCTCTGAAACGCAACCTCGCGATCTGAACGATCCGCTTCCTCCGCCGGGAATGCGTGTGCCCGGAGCCAAGGACAGCGCACCGGGTACGGTTCACACCGTGGTGCGTGGCGATACACTTTGGGATTTGAGCGCGAGTTACCTCGGCACGCCGTGGTACTGGCCGAAAGTTTGGTCGTACAACCCGCAAATCGCCAATCCCCACTGGATTTATCCGGGTAACCAAGTTCGTTTCTTCCCCAGCGGTGACGACGGTGCTTCGCGTGTTGAGGTCGCGACGGAGAGTGCGCCCGCACCGGCAGCCGTCATGGAAGAGGAAGAGCCCGTCGTCCCGGTCGATAAGTTCGCCCAAGAAGTTCCGGTCGAAGATCAAGTGAAAGTGGTGGGGAAGATTGGGTACAGCGGGTCGCGACATGTGACCATCGCGCGCACAGGTTTTGTCAGCGCGAAGGAGCTCGAAGAATCCGCCACGCTGCGCGAATCTTTCGCCGAAACGCTGCTGTTGTCGCCCCCCGATACGGTTTATCTCGAGTTCCGACGCGACCGTGCGCCGCCGAAGGTGGGCGACAAGTACCTCATCTTCAGAACGCTTCGAGGCGTTCACAACCCCGTCACGGGTCGTTGGCTGGGACATCTGACCAAGTACATCGGTTCGGTGCGGATCCTCGGGGCCGCCAAAGAACGTGTTCGCGCGCGCCTTGAGGAAGCCTGGGACGAGATCGAGCGCGGCGACCGCGTGGGCCCATCTGGCGAGGAGTTGGCGGGCGAAGTGAAGCCTGTCCCCAACACAAGAGAAATGAATGGGCACGTGGTGGCAGCGGTAGAGCCTGGCCTGACCACCTATGGGGATCAGCACATCGTTGTGGTCGATCGCGGACGCGCCGACGGCATCGTTCCAGGGAACACCTTCACAGTGGTTCGGCAGCAGGATCCTTCAACTTTCAATCCAAGCGTTGACCCTTCGCGCGAGGTTCACGGCTGGCTTCCCGAAGAAGAAGTCGGGTCGTGCATCACCGTTGACGTGAAAGAAAGCGCCAGCACCTGTTTGGTGACGCGCTCTTTGCGTGAGCTGTACGACGGAGATCGTCTCCGCATGCGTGTGACGCCAGTGGCTGCGTCGGCCGCGCGGTAGAGCTGGGACAATATAAGCAGTGACGGCTACTTGCGTTTTCACCCGACGCCGATTCCAACAATGTGGCCTACTAACTGACTCCAGAATCATCCACTTCCGCCGGCGAGAGTGCGGGCCGGAACGTGCGCGGAAATCCGGTTCACCCGGGTGAACATGACCGGAAGGTGATCTGAGCCGAACGCGTTGCCGACTTCGCGACGACGCACCGGAGCAGGTGCGACCAGGGCCCAACTTGACCAGCACCAGTCCGGCGCTTATGAGTACCGGGTCGCTCCACCTTTATATAGGTGTGATGGAGCGGGCGCTTATTTATGGACCGGCAAGGGCACATTCTTAGCACTGAAGCCCGACAGGCGCTGCTTGGCGTCTGGAGTGTTCGTGGGATTGGCGCAAGAACCCTAGACAAATTGAGTACTTCGGTCGTGGGTGACTGGGCACGGCTCTTGTCTTTGAGCCCCAAGGCCGCGTTGGCCGCTATCGGGCTTTCGCCGAAGACCGGGTGGGAGGATTTCGGCGATACGTCGTTTGCGCAGCTTGCCGATGACGTTGAAGCGGCATGCCTACGCGCGGGGATTCGTGTCGTTTTTGCTGGAGACCCCGAGTTTCCCCGTCGCCTTCTTCTGCACGGCGGTGCGCCGCCATTGCTCTTCATGTCGGGCCAGGCTGGAACGGCTGGCAGGGCGGTCGCGATGGTGGGCAGTCGAAGGCCCGAAGGCGGATTTCTTCTGGTGGCGCGTGGGCTGGCCCGACAAATTGCTGAGGCTGGAGTCGCGGTTGTTTCAGGAGCCGCCGAAGGCGTGGACGAAGCCTGTCACGAAGGTGCACTTGCCGTGAGCGGCGAAACCTTGGCGTTTGTCGCTGGCGGGCTCGACTCACTGGGTGCGGGTGCCGCAAGACGTGTTCAGCGAATCATTCACGGCGGCGGAAGTGTTTGGAGCGAGTTCCCGCCGGGCGTTGCGCCGACCAAAGGTGCGTTCCCGCGACGAAACCGTTGGATTGCCGCCGTGGCTGATGCGGTTTGGGTGCTTCGGGCGGGGGAAGCCTCAGGCAGTTTGTACACAGCCGCCGCGGCCCGCGAGATGCAGATCCCGGTGTTCGCCATGCCCGGGCCACTGGGCAAGAGCGTGACAGAGGGCTGCGAGCGCTTGATAGCGACTGGAAACGCCCAGCCGGCAACTCGCGCAGACACCCTGCTGCGTGCATTGGATCTCGTGCCCGCTGCTTCGAAGGGAACCTGCCTGCCCAGCGACGCCTCGGCGACAGCGCAGCAACTTTTCGCTGAACTTCCCGCGCAGGGCGCAACGTTAGAAGGGCTCGAGGGTCGGTTTCCAACCCTACCGTCCTGGGCGTTGCGGTCAGCGCTTGTTGAACTCGAACTTCTTGGAAGAGTCGTCCAACACCCCGGTAAGCAATACGAGAAAGTGTGAGGAACGCATTGGCTTCAAGCACCGCGAAAAAAACGTCTCGTTCAGCAGCAAAGAAAAGCGCGCCGGCGAAGAGCGCGTCGGCGAAAAGCGCACCCCATAAAAGCAAGAAGGTGAAGGCGGCAGCAACGCCCCCAAAATCAACTGAGCCCAAACGCGCGTCGGCAAAGACGAAAGCAGCGATCGCCGCTCCGGTTGCGCGTGCCGGTCGCAAACTGACGCTGGTCGTTGTCGAATCACCCGCGAAGGCCAAGACCATCAAGAAGTACTTGGGAAGCGGCTACGTCGTGAAGGCGTCGGTCGGGCACGTCAAAGACCTTCCGAAAAGCAAAATCGGCGTCGACGTCGAGAATGACTTCGCGCCTCAGTACGAAATCGTCAAAGGCAAAGAGAAAGTTCTCGAAGAAATCAAAAAGTACGCGGCGTCGGCGAGCACCGTGTTTCTGGCGACAGACCCCGACCGCGAAGGCGAAGCCATCGCTTGGCACATCAGCGAAGAAATCCATCACCCCAACGCCCAGCGGGTGCTCTTCAACGAAATCACCAAAAAGTCTGTGCAAGAGGCCATCGGCAAGGCCACGACGCTGGACCGCAACAAGTATGACTCGCAGCAAGCCCGGCGGATCTTGGATCGCTTGGTCGGCTACCAAATTTCTCCCATCCTTTGGAACAAAGTCCGCCGCGGCCTTTCCGCGGGCCGCGTGCAATCTGTAGCCGTGCGGCTTGTGGTCGAGCGCGAGCGCGAAATCAAAGCGTTCGTTCCGCAAGAGTACTGGACCCTGGACGCGCTTCTGAAGGCGAAGAATCCGCCCCCGTTCAAAGCGCGCCTCTTCAAGTGGGATGGCCAGAAGGCCGAGCTCTCCGAAGAAAAGACTTCGCTGGGCATCGTCCAAGAACTTCGCGGCGCAACGTTCAAAGTCGCAAAGGTCGACAAACGCGAACGCCGCCGCAATGCGCCGGCGCCGTTCATCACTTCAAAACTTCAGCAAGAAGCCGCCAACCGTCTTCACTTCTCCGCCAAGAAAACGATGACGCTGGCGCAGCGCCTGTACGAAGGCATTGAGCTTGGCGACGAAGGACAGACGGCGCTCATCACTTACATGCGCACGGACTCCACCCGCTTGTCCGACGACGCCGTCAAAGAGGTCCGAGCGATGATCGGTCGGGTGTACGGTACCGAGTACTTGCCTGAGCAGCCCGTGGTCTTCAAATCGAAGAAGAGTGCTCAAGACGCGCATGAAGCGATTCGCCCCGTGTCGCTCGATTATCCGCCGGAAAGCGTGAAGGCGTTCCTCGAGCCAGACATGTTTCGGTTGTACGAGCTGATTTGGAACCGCTTCGTCGCCTGCCAGATGAACCCAGCGGTTTACGACCAAACCTCCGCCGACATTGCCGCAGGCCGCGCGACGTTTCGGGCCAGCGGCAGCACGCTCAAGTTCGCTGGATACCTCAAAGTGTATGGCGGCCTGACCGCTGAAGAAGAGGCCGAAAAAGAGAAGAGCCGCCGGACAGGCGATGAGGCCACAGCCGCGGAGGAAAGCTCGGAAGAACTCCCCGAACTTATCGAGGGCGAGACACTGAAGCTTGAACAGCTCTTGCCGGAGCAACACTTCACACAGCCGCCGCCACGGTTTTCAGAAGCGACGCTCGTCAAAGAGTTGGAAGAGCGCGGCATCGGGCGTCCCTCGACCTACGCCTCGATTCTGTCGGTCATTCAAGACAAGAAATACGTCGAGCGCCTGGAGGGCCGCTTTCACTCCACGGAGCTCGGCAACATCACGACCGAAGAGCTCGTGAAGCACTTTCCCCAAGAGCTCGACGTGGCGTTCACGGCCGGTATGGAAGAGAAGCTCGACCAGATTTCGGAGGGTGAGGTCGAGTGGCACGAAGTGCTCGCCGACTTCTACGGCCCATTCCAGAAAACATTGGCCAAGGCAGAAGTCGAAATGCGCGATGTGAAGCGCGAAGAGATTCCCACCGACATCGTTTGTGAGAAGTGCCAGAGCCCCATGGTGATCAAGTGGGGGAAGATGGGCCGATTTCTGGCCTGCTCGAATTATCCCACCTGCAAAAGCACCACCGACTTCAAAGAGGTCGACGGGAAGATCATTATCGTCAAGGAAGAGCCGACCAACGAGAAGTGCGACAAATGCCAGCGTCCGATGGTGGTCAAGCGGGGTCGGTTTGGCCGGTTTTTGGCCTGTTCGGGCTATCCAGAGTGCAAAGGAACCAAGCCGATGTCTATCGGGGTGGCCTGTCCGACGTGCACCGTGGGCTACATCACCGAGCGCCGCTCTCGCCGTGGGAAGGTGTTTTTCGGGTGTCACCGATACCCCGATTGCACGTTTGCCGCCTGGGACCGCCCTCTGCCCGAGGCGTGCCCGACATGTGCCGCACCCTACCTTTTGCAAAAATACTCGAAGCGGGATGGGGCCTACATCGCCTGTTCCAACAAGACTTGCGACTATCGGCGAGAGGTTGCCGAACAAGGAATGTCTACGACTCCTTGACACCCCAAGGCACCTCTCCAACAATCCGCCGCAATGTCCTCCTTCGCCCTGTTTCTCTCAGAACAATTGGTCGCGGCCACCGCAAGCGGTGGTGCTTGGTCTGCCCTCGTGAAGTTTTTCAAAGACGGCGGGCCCTTCATGTATGTGAACATTTTTTGGATGGCGTGCGCGGTCGCCGTCATCATCGAGCGCATCATCACGCTGATGTTCCGCTTCAACCTCGACGTGCCGCCGTTCATGGAGCAGATCACGAAACTGGTCGCTTCTGGCGACGTCGACCGGGCCGTGAAGGTTTGCGCGGCTGCGCCCAATGCGCCGTTGGCCAGAGTCATACGGGCCGGTCTCACACGTGCCAATCGCGGCGAACTCGAAGTGGCCAAAGCGGTTGAAGAGGCCATCTTGGAGCACACGCCGCCGGTGCAAACCCGGATTCCGTGGCTGTGGTCGCTCGCCAACATTGCCACGCTCGTGGGTCTCATCGGCACCATCGTGGGTTTGATCGGCACGTTCCAAGCGTTGGGCAATGTCCCGGCCGACCAAAAACAGGCGCTCTTGTCCAACGGCATTTCCGAGGCGATGAACAACACGGCGTTTGGGCTCTCCATCGCTGTGACGTGCATCGTGTTTCACCTCTTTCTGACCGCCTACTCCAAGCGGATCGTCGAGAACGTGGAACTCAACGCCCTCAAGCTGGAGAATCTCTTGTCGCGTCGTGCAGCTGACGGCGCCGCCGCTCGAAGCGCGTAAGGCACGAGGCCATGGCGTTTTACATTCCCCGCCGAAAACTTCGGCCGCATGTGGAAGAAGAGTCGACGGAACTCAACATTGTTCCGTATCTCGACGTCCTCATGAACCTCATCATGTTCATGCTGCTTTCGATCACTGGCTTGTCGGCGTTCGGAATCTTGAACGTGACGGCGCCCAGCTATGGCACGCCATCGGCCGCGGTGGCGCAAGAAGCCGGTGAGGCGCCAAAGCTCCTGTTGTCGGTGTTGATTTCGAAGAAGGGTTTTTTCGTCGCGGGCAGCGGCGGTATCCTTCCTGGCAGCGCGCCGCCCTCCGTGGCGACGGTGGCCGCAGGGGAGGGCAGTCCCACGATTCCGACTCGCGCGGACGGCACGTATGATTTCGCCGCGCTGAACGCGCAGATGGTCAGCATCAAGAACGAATTCCCCAACGAGACGAAAGCGATCGTCGGGGCGGAGGCGGAAATCGAATACGAGACGCTTGTCGCCACGATGGATGCCATCCGTGAAACGACAGCCGGCGACCCACGCATGCTTTTTCCAGACGTCACGCTGGCTGCGAAATAGCCCATGGACTCTTTGACCGACGCGCTGGCACAAAGGCAGTACTACCGACGGGCGATGGGGCGAAAACGCCGGCGCGAGCGGGAATCCGCGCTTGAGATTCGGGAGCTCAACATTGTGGCGATGATGGACATGATGACCATCATCCTGGTGTTCTTGCTCAAATCGTATTCCGCGTCGTCCATCTCCCTGACGCAGTCCGAAGATTTTCGCCCCCCGGTCTCGACGACCCGCGCCACCCCGCGCGACACGGTGGCGATCACCATCACGTCCAAGACGATTCTTGTCGGTGACAAGCCCGTCGTTGAACTTAAGAACGGGGCGATTCCCAAATCCGCACTTCGAGGGCGCACCGTGTTGCCCTTGTCCGTGGCCCTGAAGCGTGAAGTGGACAAACTGAAGTTCATCGCGGAGCGAAATCCCTCGGCGCCTTTTTCAAAAGAGTTGTCGGTCATTGCTGACCGGAAAATCCCCTACGACCTGTTGCTCACCGTCCTCTACACGGCCGGGCAAAACGAGTTAGAGAACTACCGGTTTGTCGTGTTGCAGGGGGGGCGTGCACAGACACCCGAACAGGGCTAATCCCAGAAATCGCCTGAGTTGATACCCGCCTCACGGGGGCTTTTGGCCGATCCCTTTGTCGCTCGGCGCACCGTGCCACTGGGCACTGTCACGCCTCGCTTCGCGGTATCTGCCAAAATCCCCTCGTGATCACTGGTCAACTCAGGCGATCTCTGGGATTAGACACGCCCTCTGTGAACCCGGTCACGGTCATCGGCGCAGGTCTTGCCGGCACGGAGTGTGCCTATCAACTCGCGCGACGAGGCATCCCGGTACGACTCTTGGAGATGAAGCCGCTTTTGCGCTCGCCCGCGCATGTGTCTGACCTGCCGGCAGAGTTGGTGTGTTCCAACAGTTTGCGCTCTGACAATCCGGAAACTGCGATTGGCCTTCTGCACCAAGAACTCCGCAGCGTGGATTCACTGATTTTGGGCGCCGCCGACGCCACCCGTGTTCCAGCGGGAGATGCTTTGGCCGTGGATCGGCTGGCCTTCGGAAACGCGGTGTCCGCCAAGCTTGCTGCGCAGCCCGCATTGGAACGGATTGCTGGGGAAGTGGTCGCCCTTCCGCCGGAAGGGACCGTTGTGGTGGCGACAGGGCCGCTCACGTCAGAGGCGCTGGCTCAGCACTTGGCGCGCTATGTGGGCGACAAACTGTATTTCTACGACGCGATCGCGCCGATTGTTTCGGCTGACTCCATCGATTTTTCCGCCGTGTTCGAGCAGAGCCGATGGGGCAAGGGCGGAGGCGCCGACTATCTGAACCTTCCCCTGGATGCAGAGGCCTACCGTGCGTTCGTGCAAGGGCTTCGCGCGGGGGAAAAAGTGGTGCCGCACGCTTTTGAGGAACCCCGGTATTTTGAGGGATGCCTGCCGATTGAAGTGATGGCAGCGCGCGGGGACGAAGTGCTTTCGCATGGTCCCATGAAGCCCGTGGGGCTGGTGGACCCGAAAACGGGCCGAAGACCGCATGCTGTGGTGCAGCTTCGCAAAGAGGATCGGGCGGGCACGGCCTACAACCTTGTTGGCTTTCAAACCCGGCTGACCTGGCCAGAACAACGCCGTTTGTTTCGAACCTTGCCTGGCTTGGGACAAGCCGAGTTTCTCCGCATGGGGCAGATTCATCGCAACACCTTTATTGATTCCCCCCGGCTGCTCGGTGCGGACTTGTCGCTCAAGACGGAGCGTCGCGTTTTCTTCGCGGGTCAGGTCACCGGCGTCGAGGGGTACGTTGAATCGGCCGCGTGTGGGTTTCTGGTGGCTCTGTCCGTCTTGGCCCGTCAACAGGGTGAGACGTTTGTCGCGCCACCTCCGACGACCGCCATGGGCGCGCTCTATGGGCACATTCTGGGTCACGCACACCCAGACGACCACCCGCATCAGCCGAGCAACGTGATCTATGGCCTTTTCCCGCCACTGGAAGGTCGTGTGAAGAAAGACGAAAAACGTGCAGCCTACGCGCGGCGCGCTCAGCTGGACTTCGGACCCTGGCAAGCGCAAAGAGTCGCTTCTCAGAACGCAGAAGTCAGGATTCGCAGCATTGGATAGAAAGGTCACCATGCGACACCTTCACGCTTGTCTGCCACTGCTGTTGTGCCTCGCTTGCCAAGGTCCGGACCGTTCCGCGACACCGCCGTCGTTGGGGAAACGGGTATCGGCAGGTTTGGCCTCAGACGTTCGAGTCACAGCCGATGGCCGCCATGGTGTGTTTCTCGCCAACGCGAGGAAGCCCGCAGCGCCCGGTGTGCCGCCCCAGATGACGCTGGGAGAGCTTCATTGGGTGGCTCTGGATGGCTCAGGGGCAAAGCGCAAATTGGGTGAGGGCGTGACCAATCTTCCGGGCGGGTTCCTGTTCACGCCAGATGGTCAGCACGTTCTTTTCCGCGAGGCTTTTCGCGTGGAAACCCAGTCCGGGCGCTTGAAGGTGGCGGATGTACCAGGTGGCGAGGTTCGGCTGCTGGGTGAATCTGTGACCAGCATGGCGGTCAGTCGGGATTCCAAGCGCATCGCATTTGTTGAAGGCGGTGTCTTGAAAGAAGGCCCACTGACGGGCACGGCATTCCGCACGATCGCGGGAGAGGTTTCCAACGCAGAGTTTTCGGCGGATGGTTCGTGGCTCGTGTTTCGACGAACGTTGGTTGCCGGGGGAGCACTTCTGGCGACCCGCGTCGATGGAAAAGGCGCACCCGTGAAGCTCGGCGAGCAGGTTGCGGACTACTCAATTTCACCGGCATCAGATGTTGTTGCCTTCACCGCGCGCAGCCCGGCTTCGCCGGAAGTCAACGATTTGTGGCACGTCCCGCTTGCGACATTGAAGCCCGCTGCACTGGCGATGGGCACCGGAACCTTCGCTTTTTCGCCAGATGGTCAATGGCTTGCGCGCACCGAAGGGCAACGGCCTGAGCAGTTGGGCGACTTGTTTGTAGGGCCGGCGCGGGGCGGACCGGGCCGCAAACTCGGCGAGCGGGTGATGGGTTTCGGCTTTTCTCCCCAGAGCGATGGCATTGCCTACCTCGAACGCTACGACCTGTCTCAGGGGCTTGGAATCTTGGGTGTCGCAGCGCTTCCTGATGGAAAACCGCGTCGGGTCGGCGACCGCGTGCCCACTTACGACTGGAGCCCGGACGGCAAGTACTTGGCCTTTCAGTCGCGCTTTCTGAAGCCTGTCGTTTCCCTGGATCTCATGATTTTTCCCCCGGGTGCGGAGAAAGCAGAGAAGGTTGCGACAGGTGTGTTCGGTTATGCCTTTTCGCCCAGCGGTGGTTCGCTCCTGCTTCGAACCAAGTGTGTCCGCGAAGGCCGCGCGTGTGACTTGAATCGTCTAGAGTTGGCGAAGCTGGGCCAGCCCTCTGAAAAGCTCGTCGAGGGCGTGTTCAACTTCAGGGTGGGTGCAGGCGAGGAGCGCGTGTTGTTCACTCACGCGCGGACGGACGCCGACACGTTTGACGTGAGTATTCAGAACTTCAAAACGCGGGCGCGGACGGTTCTCGACAAGGGCGTCCAGCTGCCGGTTTTTCTGACGGGGACTGAAGCCGACCGGGTCGTTTACGCGATTGCGCAAGGGCCTAGGGCAGGCCTCTACGTGGCCGAAAAGTTGCCCTAGGGGTACTCCGCCGGTGACAGGGACGCCGCGATCGGTTTTGGATTTTGAGCGGTACCTGAGCGATGAGCGGCGGGCGTCCGTTCACACGGTTCGCGCCTATGGCCGCGACGTTCGGGAGTTTCTGGCCCATATGGAGCGGCAGGGCCTGCAATGGCGGGATGTGACGCCCGGACACATTCGCAGCTACCTCGCGTTGCTCGCCGCAGACAAACACGCCTCAACCCGAGGACGAAAGCTGGCCAGCATTCGCGCCTTCTACCGGTTTTTGGTCCGCACGCGCGCGATGGACAACAGTCCCGCCAAACTCGTGAAGAGTCCCAAGCGGCCCAAGACGCTGCCCAAAGTGCTGCCGGTGGATGAGGTGTTTGCGCTCCTTCGTGCGCCGGAACTTTCGACGCCGGCAGGACTTCGAGACCAAGCCATGCTCGAGGTTCTTTACGCAGCCGGCATACGGGTCAGCGAACTCACGGGTCTGTCGTTGGCGTCCCTCGACCTGCACTCCGGCACGTTGCGCGTTTTCGGCAAAGGGAGAAAAGAACGCCTGGTGCCGCTGCACGGTGCTGCCGTCGCGTCGCTGCAGCGCTACCTCGCCTGCCGTGGCGCTTTCGCGCGGCCGGGCTCGAAAGAGGGCGACGACACTGCTTTGTTCCTCAATCGCCGGGGTGGGCGGCTCACTTCACGAAGTGTGGCCCGCATTCTGGACGCGTGTGTTCTGCGGGCCGCCCTGGCGCGAAAGGTCAGTCCTCATGCGCTTCGACATTCGTTTGCGACACATCTCTTGGCGGGCGGGGCGGATGTGCGGAGCATCCAGGAGCTCTTGGGACACGCGAGCTTGTCGACAACGCAGCGCTACACGCACGTCACTTTCGAGCAGCTTCAATCGGTGTATGACAAGGCCCATCCACGGGCCAACTGAAGCCTTGCCTCACGGCGGAACGACACGATGACCTCAAAAAACGAACAACTCATTGAACGCGCCAAGCACTGCTTGCTGCAAAACTACAAACAGCAACCTCTCGTGTTGGACAGGGGAGAAGGCGTTCGTGTTTGGGACGTGGATGGCCGAGCGTACCTTGACATGCTCGGTGGGATTGCCACCTGCGTGATGGGTCATGGGCACGCGGGCGTTATCGCTGCGGCAAAAGCCCAGCTCGATCGCCTCTGGCACACGTCGAATGTTTTCTACGCTGAGCCGCCAATCCTTTTGGCTGAGAAGCTGACGAAGGAGGCTGGCCTGGAACGCGCGTTCTTTTGCAACTCGGGTGCAGAAGCGAACGAGGCGCTCATCAAGCTGGCGCGCCGGTATCCAAAAGACGTGGGCCACCCCGAGCGGTTTGAAGTCATCACATTCGACAACAGCTTCCATGGGCGAACCCTCGCCACTGTCACGGCGACCGGGCAGCCCAAATACCAAAAAGGGTTTGAGCCCCTGCCGACGGGCTTTCGGCACCTGCCCTACGGAAACCTCGAAGCCGTTCAGCAAGCCATTCGCCCGGAAACAGCCGCAATCCTGATCGAACCCATCCAGGGCGAGGGGGGCGTGCGCAGCGCGCCCGCGGGTTTCCTCCGCGCGTTGCGCGAACTCTGCGATGCGAAGGGCCTGCTCTTGCTCATCGATGAGGTGCAAACCGGCATGGGGCGTACAGGCAAGATGTTCGCGTACCAACACGAGGGTATTCGGCCGGACGGCATTTCATTGGCCAAGGCGCTTGCCAACGGTTTGCCGATGGGCGCGATGTTGTGCAGCGAGAAGGTGGCAGGGGCGCTGCCGTCTGGCACCCATGGCAGTACCTTCGGAGGCAACCCGGTCGCTGCGGCGGCCGCGAACGTTGTGGTCGACTACGTCAGCCAGCCGGCCGTGCTGGCCGCCAACGTTTCCAAGGGCGAGCGGTTCATCGCAGGGGTAAGGGCGCTTTCGGGGAAACTCCCCGGACGCATCGTCGAGGCTCGAGGGAAGGGACTTCTTTTGGGCGTGGAACTGGCGGAGGACGCGGCGCCACGCGTGGCCCGTCTTCGTGAGTCGGGCCTTTTGTGCAATCTGGCAGGCGAGAGGACCCTGCGGTTTGCTCCCGCTTTTGTCATCTCGGAGGCCGAAATTGACGAAGCACTCCGGATTCTGGGTCAAGCGCTCTCCTAAGAGGTAGACTCTGCTGCTGTGGACCCCAACGACATTGTTGGGCTGGGGAAGCGCACGGACCTCATTGCCCCAGCGGCGGGCGTGGACACAGCGCGTCTCTCCCTGAGCCCGACCGAATCCTTGGTTTTTCAACGCGTCGGACGTGGTGCGCGTATTCAGGATGTTTTGCAGTCCTCAGGCATGATGGAGCCCGTCGCGATTTCGGCCCTTTTGTCGTTGCGGGCGAAGGGCGCCATCGTTCCCGCCAGGGTTGACCCCGCAGCGGCTGCGGCAGCACGGGTGGATGCGTCTCACTTGGAAGAAGTCGATCTCACCGAGGAACAGAAGACAGAAATCCTGGCGCGTGAGCGCGACATCGATCGTCAAAACCATTTTGAAGTGCTGGGGCTTGTACCGGGCGCGGAACCGGGGCAGGCAAAAAACGCTTACTACGAGCTGTCGCGCAGGTTTCACCCCGACCGCTTTTACGGAAAGAATCTGGGCAGCTTTCGGATTCGTGTCGACAAGCTCTTCAAGCGGTGGACCGAAGCGCATCAGGTTTTGACCCAGCCGAACAAGCGCGCGGAGTACTTGGCGGCCCACCCGGAGCTTGCGCCCACGACTGGCGCGGGCGTGGGTGCGGGCGAGCGAGCGCCGGAGGCCACACGCAACCAAGAACGCAAATCGCGCTTGGCCAGGCACCCGTACTTGGCGCGAGCGGTTCAGGCCCATGGCCTTTTGCACGAAGGCAAAGCGAAGCTTCAGGAAGGCGACTACGCCAACGCCTACGCCAAGCTGCAGAAAGCCGCGGCCATCGATCAGAACAGTGGACAGAACAATGGCGAAGCTCAGGTGCTGCTGGAGCAAACGCGCGAGCGGTACGCTGCGACCCGGTTTAGCGAAAAGATGGTGGAGGCCGACCGGGCGGAGCGCGCTGGAAAATCCGATGAGGCGATAGCGGCTTACCGCATGGCGGCTGGCATGGATGAATCGCGGCTGGCACCGGTGTTGAAGCTCATCGACTTGCTCATTCGCAACGCTGGCTCGATGGATGAGGCCTACGAGTTGGCGTCGAGAGCGGTCAACAAACACGCCGGGCAAGCGGATGCCCATGTCGCCTTGGGGCGGGTCGTGCTGGAGCGCGGTGGGGACAAGAAGACTGCCAAAGCGTGTTTTGAAACAGCGTTGCGGCTTTCCCCTGACCACGAAGAAGCGACGAAACAGATTAAGAAGCTGCGTTGGACTTTTTAGGCCTCTCTCGAAACGAAATGGGCAATGGCTGATCGCGAACCTGTCATCGGAATCGACCTTGGGACGACCAACAGCGTGGTGGCGACGGTTCAGGGCGACCAACCCGTGCTCATCAAGAACCGCAGTGGGCACAATCTGACGCCTTCGGTTGTTGCAGTGTCCAAAACGGGCAAGCGCCTCGTGGGACAGATCGCCAAGCGTCAAGCGATCACGAATCCCGAAGAGACCGTGTATGCGGGCAAGCGCCTCATCGGTCGCAAGTTTTCGTCGGAGCTCGTGCAGAAGGTGATCCAGACATTGCCGTACCGCGTGGTCTCTGGTGAACACGACGACATCCGGATCATGCTGGGCGGAAAGCCGCTGGCCGTACCGGAGATTTCTGCGCAGGTTCTTATGGAGTTGAAGGCTGATGCCGAACAATTTTTCGGCAAGCCTTTGCAGAAGGCTGTCATCACTGTGCCGGCGTATTTCAACGACGGCCAACGGCAGGCGACCAAAGACGCTGGCAAAATTGCCGGCCTCGACGTGCTGCGCATCCTCAATGAACCCACCGCAGCCTCGCTTGCTTATGGGTTCGGCAAGAACATCGAAGGCAAAATCGCGGTGTACGACTTGGGCGGCGGAACGTTCGACATTTCAGTGTTGGAGGTCTCCAAGGACGTTTTCGACGTCATCGCGACGGGTGGAGACACCTACCTGGGGGGCGAAGACTTCGACGCCCGCATCATCGAATGGTTGGTGTTCGGTTTCGCCAAAGAGCACGGCGTCGACTTGCGCAAGGACCGCATGGCCCTGCAGCGTCTCAAAGACGCCGCTGAAAATGCCAAAATCCAACTGTCTTCGACGCAAGAGGCTCAAATAAACCTGCCATTCTTGTCGACGCCCCCGGGTGGATCGACGGCGCTGCATCTCCAAACGACGTTAGCGCGAGCGAAGCTCGAAGAGCTGACAGCAGACCTCTGTGACAAGACGATTCAGTTGGTCGACCAGGTGCTGAAAGAGGCGAAAGTTCGGCCCGTTGATCTTCGGGAGATCATTCTCGTGGGCGGCATGACGCGAATGCCGCGCATCGTGGAGAGCGTGAAAGCATTTTTTAAGCGCGACCCTTGCAAAGGGGTTCACCCGGAAGAAGTCGTGGCGCTGGGCGCGGCGATTCAAGCGAACACGCTTGTCTCGGGCCAAAACAGCGTTCTTTTGCTGGACGTCACGCCGCAAAGCCTGGGTGTCGCCATCGCCGGCGGCTATGTCCGAACACTGATCGCCAAGAACACGACGGTGCCCACCGCAGTGACGGAGTTGTTCAACACATCCCGAGACGGACAGACCGTCGTCAAAATCATGGTTCTTCAGGGCGAGAGCGAAATCGCTCACGAAAATGAGCTGCTGGGTGAGTTCCAGCTGAGCGGCCTTCGCGAAGCTCCCCGCGGCGAGGTCGAAATCGAAGTCACCTTCGACATCAACTCCGAAGGCATCATGTCTGTTTCGGCGCGCGACAAAGAGACTGGCCAGAAGCAGTCCATCACGGTGACGGCTTCGGGGGGCCTCACCGAAGGCGAGTTGCAGACGATTCTCGAAGCGCAGAAGGACTACTTGCTGGAGGCGCGCAGCAGCGAGGAGCTTAGCAAGAAGAAGGCAGATGTTCAGGCCGCTGTCGACGAAATCAAGCGTCTGCTGGGGCCTGTTCAATCGGCGGCACAGGGCTCCGACGTGGCGGCGCAGGCGCTGGCGAAGGCCAACGAGGCGATTTCTGCCGGCGAAGCTGCGTTGCGCAAAGGCGAGCTGAAGACATTGGCCGAAGTCTTGGATGTGTTGTCGCGCACGGCGAACGTGCTCAAGGGCCTTGTTCAAAGGCTGGGTGACGCATCGCGATGACCGGTCGAGCGGCCCAGCTTTTGGAAGCGGGTTTGTGGCTCCGGCTCTCCGGAGATTACGCAGGGGCCAGTCGTTTGTTTCAGCAGGCGCTCGAGCTCGATCCCAACAACGAACGGGCGCAGCGGCTGCTCAGAGAGTCGGGCGCACCCGGCAGCGATCCCCGTGCAGCCGAGCTTCCCGCTGAGCTGCGTCAGGGACCGACGCCAACGCCCACGAGCGCTTGGGATTCCAAATCGGGTCCAGGCGTCCATGTTCGAGAGATTTCTGAAGCGGACTCCGGCGTGAAGAATCCCATGGATTGGGCGATTCAGAAGGGGCCGATGGCGACCCCTTTACCCTCGTCTGCGGCCGCAGCGAATCCGCCCGAACCTCAAGTGGCGGCACTCCTGCGCGGCGCCCAGGATCTCATCGGACTCGACGATCACACGGGAGCGATGGAGCTCATTCTCAAAGCCAAGGCCCAGGCGCCTGACGACCCTGCAGTTGAAGCGATGCGACAAAAGAGTGAGAAAACACTCCTGTCGATGTTTGAATCGAAGATTGGTGATCTCGCTCAGACGCCCCACGTGTTGCTGAAGCAAGACGAAGTGATTTGGCTCAACTTGGACCACCGCGCAGGCTTTGTGTTGGCTCAAATCGACGGCAGTGTATCGTTCGCAGATCTTTTCGAACTGTCGGGGATGGCGCGAATCGACACCGCGCGAATTCTCGCACAGCTACTGGACGAGGGGGTCATTGCCCAAAGCTAGTGGCTCTCGTTCGCGTCAAACCGGGGCCGATCCGGAACGGGCTGGGTGGTGTTTGGGGCATCGGGCAGGTCATCCAGCGGGTCGGGTGCATCCGCCGACGCGTCGGGCTCGGGCTTCTTCCGGTAGTTCGCTCGCACGTAGCTGACGAGAACGTCTAAGTATGCAGCGAGGGGTGGGCAGGTGATGCCTTGGCGCGCGAGCAGTTCGGTGCCTTGGCGCGACGTGTAAAATGACAAGTGGTTGGCGTATTGAAGTGCCGTGCGTTGAGGCCGAGCCAAGCGCTCCACGCCGGGCAGGCCCAGCATCATGTTCGCGGCTCTCGTCGGAAAAGAGAAACGCGCGGTGCGGCGGTTCATGCGTTCGGCGATGAGCTCGTAGGCGCGCCGCGCACTGAGCGGTTGGGGATCGACAATGTGGAATGTTCGACCGACGGCGCCCGTTTCCTGAGAAAGGGCCCACATCGCGGACACGACGAAATCGACGGGCACCACGTGCAGCGGCGCTGAGCCATTTCCGGGAAGGGGCAAGGGCAGCATCAGCGGTGAAAGCGCGAGAAGAATGCCCAGGAAGTAAGGGCCATCGAAGCGGTCGATTTCGCCGGTGCGAGAGTCACCCACCATGCTGGATGGGCGAAAGACGGTGATCGGCAACTGCCCAATGGCACGCTGGACGAGCCGCTCTGCGTGAAAATGGGTTTCCTCGTGGGCGTTGCGAAACCCCTGGCCGGCCTCCAACTCGTCCTCTGCAATGACGCCCACGCGATCGCCCGAAACAAACGCGGTCGACAAGTGCGCGAAGCGCTCCAGCGCCACGCAGTCGCGACCAAACTCAAGCATGTTTCGTGTGCCATCGACGTTGACGCGAAACATCACATCGCGCGGCATGCCCAAGTAGGTGATGGCTGCAGAATGAAACACGTGCGTGACGGATGCGGTGAGCCGCTTGTACTCCTCTCCGGAGAGCCCCAGGTGCATCGCGGCGACGTCACCGGAAAGCACATCAATCCGTCCGGGTCCAATGGCCTGCGCAGCGGCCTTCGCGTCCTCCAGAAACTTGGCTTGCGCCAAAATCGTGATGCGTGCCGCAGGGGCCTGCGTGGACACCTGTGCGACCCACCGCCGGGTCAAGAAGCGCGGGAAACCTGTGACGAGATAATGAGAAGCCGCGGAAGCCATTGCCCAAGGCTCATCACACTTCGCGGCGGGTACGCAAGGCGTCAGACGCCCGAAGCCGACTCGCGCTGAATTTCAGCCAAAACAGCATGCGTTTGGCGCTGGGTGGATTCAAGGCTTCCGGCGTTGTCGATGACCCAGCGCGCAGCGCGGCGGCGGACGTCGGGATGAGTTTGCGACTGAATGCGCGCCAAAGCGTCTTCGCGCGACAGCCCATCGCGCGCCATCAGCCGCTGGACTTGGACCTCGAGGGGTACCTCCACAACGATGACCCCCGAGAGCGCGTGGTGAAGCCCCTTCTCTACAAGCAGGGCGGCGTCGTAAATGACAAAAGGAACATCGGCCGCCTCTGCAGCACGGGTGAGTTCGCGAAACCGTTTCTGAATCTTGGGCTGCACAATCGCTTCGAGGTCCCGCCTGTCGTCGGGGTAGGAAAACACCCGTGCAGCCAGCGCGGCACGATCCAACTTTCCATCGGCTCTTAGCGCCTCGGGAAAGCGTTCACGAATTTCGCGAAAGCCTTCGGTACCAGGCGCAACCACCTCGCGGGCCAGTGCGTCGGCGTCGATGAGGTGCGCACCTTTGTGACGCAGCGCACGCGCGACGGTGCTCTTCCCAGCGGCGATTCCACCCGTGAGGCCATACACACGCACGGGCGTTTGCTCAGGGCGACGGTGTCGAGGGCGTCGAGGCCGAGGCGGCGGTTTGCGCGCTGCCTTCTGTTGTCGATTTGGGTGCGGGTTGAAAAATCAACGACTGAACCGTCTTTGCGTCTTCGTTGAAAAACACCGCGAGTCCGGCCTTCGTGTAAAGAAAGTACGTCCTAAAATCATCGGTCAATCTCTTCGCGTAGCAGGGTGCTCCAGAGAGTGGGCTGCCTTGGGGGCAGGCAGGACCGTAGGCACTTTCGACGGCTTCCTTGTCAACCACAGGGCCGGGGAAGACATCGATCCGCTCGACGAGTTGGCTTTTTGGGTCGACACGAAACTGCGTCTGCTGCGTGCCTTTGATGGCCTGCTTCCCGAAGTAGGCGAGAACTTCTTTGGCGTCGGCGGTGATGGCGCGGGACGGCTCGCCAAACTTTTGAATGACTTCTGCACGTGTTGAGGTACCGGGGTCGATGGCGTTCCAAGGCTTCGCGTGGACGGAAAGCGAAAACACGCCAAAAAGGACGGCCACCAGAGTTCGCATGGCGCTCCATTATCGCGTCCTTCGAAAAGTTGCACAGGATTCACCTTTCGTCATGGCGCGTGGTACGAAGACGATGCGCTGATGGCTCGCTTTCCCCCGCTCGCCGTTCTTCTTCTTCTGATTGCACCGCACGGTGGCGTCATGGCGTCCGAGTTTCTTGGTCCTGAAAGCTGCCAGTCCTGCCATCCCGAAGCCTACCTGGCCTGGAAACGCTCACGGCATGCGCGCGCCACCGAGTCGTTGTCGCCAGAGCAACGTCAGGACATTCGCTGCCTGACCTGTCACTCGCCGGAGCAAGCGCGGTCTGAGCAAGTGGGCGTCACCTGCGAGACCTGCCACGGCAGCGGGCAACATTATTCGCCGGCCTACGTGATGAAAGACGCCGAGCTCGCTCGCCTGGTGGGGCTGTTGGACCCCTCGGAGAAGAGCTGCAAGGCCTGTCACGACGCCCAATCACCGTCGCTGGAACCGTTCAACTTTGCCGACAAGCTCAAGCTCATCGACCACTGGACGAAATTCGATCCGGAGACGACAAAGCCGCCGAAAGCGCAAGGTCAGTGATTCGGGTGCTCAAGGCGGAGTTTGTGGCGTCCGCTGCGGCGCTGACACAAGCCCCTCTTGCAGATCGCCTTGAGGTTGCGTTTGTGGGCCGGTCGAACGTGGGCAAGTCGTCGATGATGAACGCGCTTTGTGCGCGAAAAAAATTGGTACGTGTCTCCAACACGCCCGGGCGAACCCGTCTCCTCAACTTTTTCGACGTCTTGCTCGAGGTCAGTGGCCAACACAGGGAGCTTCGCCTTTGTGACTTGCCAGGGTACGGCTATGCGAAAGTATCCAAGTCCGAGCGCTCCGGATGGGACACGATGATTCGGGAATACCTTGAAAACCGGACGACGCTTCGGGTCGTCGTGGCTCTGGTAGACGCCGAAATCGGGCTGACCCCAGATGACGAACGCACCTTGGACTACCTTTTGGGGTCTACGCACCGCATTCTTCTGGTGGCGACCAAGCTCGATCGACTGCCAAAAGCGAAAAGAAAACCAGTACTTTGGGGCCTGGCCGAGAAGCTGGGCATTTCCAAAGAGGCCGTTTTGGGTTTCTCAGCGACTGATAAGATCGGCGTGGTCGAGACTTGGGAAAGTCTGGTGGGCGTCCTTTTCCCCCGGGCAGCGGGCGCGAAGGATGCGAATGGTGTACACGTTTGATGTTTAGGAACTGCCGTTTCAGGGAGCACAGGCATGTTGCGTAAGCCAATATTTCTCGCCGCCTTTTCAATCGCTGTTGTCGGTTGTCGATGCGGAAGTTCGTCGAACGGTACTGACGCCGCCGTGGACGGTGGCGACGACGCGGGTTCAGACGGTGGTAACGACGGTGGTGGGAACGCCAACTATTATCCGGATGGAGGGCTGGTTCCGCCCCAGGACGCCGGGTACTTTCCGCCCGATGGTGGCTTCACCCTAGACGGTGGCGGTGGGAGTTCTGGCCAAGGTGTCGGCTTGAGCCCGGACGGTGGCATCATTCTGAATCAGAACCAATCTGCATTGCGCTACGCATGGATTGCGAACTCGGGCAACGGATGGGTGAGCAAGTACGACACCAGTGCGCCGCTGCCGGATGGCGGTCTGCCGGAAGTCGCACGCTACTACTCCGTGGTGCCGCGCAACGGTGTGAACGGGGGTGCCTTGAACCTCGCGTACAACCAAAACAACAGCCCAAGCCGCACCGCGCTGGATTTGAACGGCGATGTCTGGATCGCAAACCGTGCGGCGACAGACGGCGTGCAGGGCTCTGTGACGAAAATCGCCACCGACTCACCAGCTGGCTGCATTGACCGCAATGGCAACAACACCATCGAGACCAGTTCAGACCTCGACGGTGACGGCATCATCGAAACAGGCGAGTTCATTGTCCCCAGCAGCGCGTCGAACGCTGCGACGTACGACGAATGTGTTCTGTTTTCGACTGCCGTGGGCAACAGCGGGGCGGGTGTCAAGGCAAGAGGACTCGCCGTGGCGCAGGGGTCGGAAGGGAGTGCAGGCGATATCTGGGTGGTGTTGCACAACACCCAAAACGTGGTGAAGCTCGACGTTGGCACCGGAGCGCTTCGTGAGATCCAGCCAGGGGTCACAAGTCTCAACATTGGATTCGGCGGCTACGGCGCCGCAGTCGACCGGCTGCAGCGTTTGTGGGTCGTCGAAACGCTTGCCGACCGCCTCGCGATGGTTGACACCAACACAGGCGTGTTGACGGCCCCGATTACGGCACCTGGCACCATGCAGAACCAGTCCGGAGGCAGCTACACGGGTGGGGTTGCCTCCTACGGCATTGCCATCGACGGCAGCAATCGTGTGTGGCTCGCGGGTTTTACCCGATGGGCGCGAGCCTTTCGGTATGACCATGCGTTGGGGGAATGGCGTGCGTTCGATTACCAGGGCACCAATTGTCAGCGGCCGTCAGATGCGACCCAGACGGCTTTGGGACGCGGACGCGGCATCGCCGCTGACCGGTTCGGCAATATTTGGATGAGCGCCGACAAGCAAGGTTCAACCAACACCAACGCTGCACAGCTGATTGGCTTCAATGCGGACACCGGCGCCATCAAGCAGTTCACCGGCGGCCACAACTGTATTGACGGTTTTTCGAATTCCCCGGCCACCAACCAAAGTATCGGCGTGGGGTTGGACCAAGACGACAACATTTGGATCAACAACTTCGGTGGCAACGTGATGAAGATTCACCGCGATACGGGCGCGGTGAACCGCAGCTTCAACCAAGGCGGTAACCTTTACTCGTATTCGGACTTCACGGGTTACCAGCTGCGCAACTTCACGGCGCCCTTTGGGAGTTACCGGCAGCTTCTGCAAGGATGCGCCCCGGAGACGGAGTGGCGCACTTTGCGGTGGGATGCGGATACTCCGGCGGAGACCGCCATCGAGGTCTTCCTGAACGTCGGCAACACGCTCGCCGAAGTGAACTCTTCGCCGCAGATATTCGGGCCGTTCCGGCAAATCGGACCGGGCAGCAGCCTGGGTTCGCCCACGACACCGACGTTCCCCATCGACCTGATGGCGACCAACGCTTCAACAGGAACGCCTGTCGCGCAGGGGCGCTACCTCCGTGTCGAGTTCCGATTGCGAACGGATGACCGGCAAACCAGCCCAGTCCTCCGTTCCTTCAGCATTGGGAGCGATTGCGAGTTGCTCGTGCCCTAGTGAGGGCAACCCACGCCTATGCCACAGTCCACCGCTGTTGCACCCGTGTTGTCACGCATGCCGGCAGGCTCGCGTCTTGACGCACTGATTTCGGCGAGCAACGCGCCCGAGTTGGTGCGGTCCCAACCGGCCGAAATGTTGTACGCGACCATTCAAGAAGTGGGCTTGGCCGATTCAGCCGAGCTGGTTCAGCTGGCGTCCCCAGAACAGTTTCGGACGTTCGTTGACCTGGGGGGATGGAAGAAAGACCGCATTGATGCCGCCGCTGTCCTGACGTGGCTCCGCGCCGCGCGGGGCGAGGAAAGCGAGGAGTTTCTTGAGAAAGTGCACGCAGTCGATGTCGAAGTTCTTGAAGTCGTGCTTCGGCAAATGACGGAAGTGCACGACCTGCGTGAAACGCCAGACATCCAGCCGCAGGGCGTCGTTCTCGAGTCTCCGGAAGGCCACTACCTCATCGACATCAAGGCCGATGGGGCAGACCTGGCGGGATTGCGCCAACTCTTGAACGATTGGATGGCCGAAAATCCATTCGAGTTTGGTCGTTTCATGGAAGCGCTGCGGTGGGAGTTGCCGAGCGAACTTGAAGAGACCGCTTTTCGTTTTCGCTGCGCACGTTTGGAGGATTTGGGGTTTCCGCCACCCGAAGCTGCAGCCCGTCTGTGGTCGTACATTCGCCCGTCCGCGCCACTGACTTCGCCCACGCAACCCGCGCTGACTGTTGTCTCTGATGGACGGTGGCTTGAGCACGCCGTCCAAGTGTTGGACGAAGGCGAGCGCGAGACGCTGGAGCAAGAGTTGCGCTACCTCGTCAATACCGCGCTGGTGGCCGAGGGCGCAGAGCCTGGGGTTTTGGAAGATGTTCGTGCCGTCAGCGAGCGCGTTCGGGACACGCTGTCTTTGGGGCTCGAGTACTTGTCTGGTGGCGACGTGTCGCGTGCGGGTCAAGTGCTGCGCGTGCAGACGTCTCAACGGGTGTTTCAAACCGGATTTTCGCTGACGCTTGAGCTCAAGTTCGAAGTCGACCGCTGGGTGCGCGAGCCGGGTGTTCAAGTCGGCAAGCGGTTACTTCTCCTTCCCTACGAAAGCCAGGTGGTGGCGGCTTTGCGTCGACGAAAGCCGCTTCGCGCGCTGAAGGTTGAGGGGGCCGAGCCGGTTCCTTTTCGTAGCCTTCGTGAGTTGGCGGAGGTGCGTGGCGTCGTCCAGCGCGCGCGCACACAAGCACGGTTTTTTTCAAAGTGGCTGGGTGAAAAACCCGCCGACGCACTCGCCGCACTCGGCCCCGCAGTCGGTGATCAGACGCCGGCAGAGCGCCTGCTTCATGTGTTGGTGGCAAGGCAGTTGGCGGGATTACCGCTCTGCGCAGAGCCACTCCCGCATGCGCGACTCGGGGAATTGGCAAAGGCCCTTGCAGCGCCGAGTGGAAGTCGCCTGGCGGCGCTTGAGGCGGCGTTCTGCGAAGGCGTTGCTCCAGACGACGAAAATGAAATTCGCCGGATGGCTCAGCGTGCGCTTGAGGTCGTGAGCGGTGCCCTGGAGGGCACAGCGCGTACGGGCAAAGCGCTCGACCCCGTGCTGGTCGAAGGATTGATTCCCCTCAGCGCGTCTGACGAGGCGTCTCACGAGACCGGTTCTCTGGAACCGGTCTAGTGCCGCGTTGAGGGATTATCGCTCTCTGCGTCCGCCGATCCGCGTCGGGATACGGCGTCAGACCTCGCGCCGTACCACGAGGTACTGTCGCTTCGGTCTTCCTTGTCTGCCTCGCGTCTCGGCGCCCTCGATATGATCGATAATCCCTCAACGCGGCACTAGGCGCCAGCCCCGACGGCCGACGAGATGCTGGCGTGCCCGCGCTCACGCAAAAGCCTGCCCAGGTTCTTCACGAGCGTGCCCACGAAGCTTGGGCCCCCGTAGATGAAGCCGGTGTAAACCTGCACGCAGGTCGCTCCCGCCCGCAGCTTTTCGTAAACGTCTTCCGCGCTGGTGATGCCGCCGCAGCCCACCAAGGGGAGGCGCCCCCGCGCGCGCGAATACGCCTGCCGAAGCACCCCCGTGCTTTTTTCGCGAAGCGGAGGTCCAGAAAGCCCACCGGTTTCCTGCGCCAAGGAATGTGCGATGGGGCGCTCGAGGGTGGTGTTGGTGCAAATGAGTCCTGACGCGCCGGTGTCGAGCGCGACGTCGACGATGTCGTCAATGGCGTGGGCGTCGAGGTCGGGCGCGATTTTGAGCAGCAAAGGTTTTCCCTTGCCGCCTGTTTCATCGAGCCCTCGGCGGACGCGTGTGAGCAGGGCCGCCAATGTCTTCGGCGCCTGAAGGTCGCGCAGGCCAGGCGTGTTGGGAGAGCTGGCGTTGACGACAAAGTAGTCCGCCACCGGAGCCAAGACTTCGGCTGCGGCGACATAGTCATCCGCGGCGGATTCCAAAGGGGTGTCTCTATTTTTTCCGACGTTCGCGCCCACGGGTCCCGGGCGCCAAGTCAGCGCCGAAAGGCGACCCGCCGCTGCAGCTGCACCATGGTTGTTGAAGCCCAGGCGGTTAATCAGCGCCCGATGTTCGGGCAGCCGAAACAGACGCGGCGTCGGGTTGCCCGGCTGGGGGCGGGGCGTCAGCGTGCCGACTTCGATGGCAGAAAAACCCAGGGCAAAAAGCCCCGTGACGGCTTCGGCGTCTTTGTCGAGTCCGGCCGCCAGGGCAATCGGGTGCTCGAGCGGTAGCCCGCACAAGTCCGTCCGCAGCCTCGTGGCTTCGGCCGCGGAGGGAAGGGTGCGTTCGCGGCGTTGTGCGCAAGACGCGGGCGAGGTGCCCCACGCGGAAAGTGCCCGCATCGTTAGGCGATGAGCGGTTTCCGGAGGCAGCGAAAAGAGCAGCGCGCGTGCGAGCCGGTACACAGCGCTAGGGGATAAACGAGGCTTCGCGTGCCCAGGCGAGTGATTGGTCGATCTGATCGGCGGTGAGCAGGCCGTTCATTTCCAACAGGGCGATTTCGGTGCGCATGTCGGTGTCGAGCAAATAGGGACCATCGGTATTGATGGTGAACTTCACTTTGCGGTCCCAAAACGTCTGCAAGATGTCTTTGAGTTCGTCGAGGTTCTCCACCGCGTGCGTGTGCAGATTCGACGTCGGGCAGATTTCAAGCACCACGTTTCGTTCGCGCAACAGCTTCATCGCGGCTTCGTCTTTGGCTGCTCGGATGCCGTGACCGATGCGGTGAGGCTTGAGTTTTTCGACCACCGCGACAACCCCTTCCACGCCCGTACCCGCCGTTTCGCCCGTATGGACAGTTGTCTTTAGACCCGCCTGGCGCGCGCGTTCGAACAACGCTTGGTAGCGCGCGACGACATCAGGGCGGAGTTCCAACGCGTTGGTTTCGGTTCCGGCCAAGTCGATACCGATGATGCCGCGGGCCTTGTAGCGGATGGCCTTGTCCAAAATGATGCCGTTGAGGCGCTCGTCGAATTCGCGCGCAAGGCAGAAAATCAACCCGGCCTTGACGCCGTACTCCAAACAAGCACGGTCCATTCCGTGCAGCGCAGCATGGATGATGTGGTCCAGGTCGAGCTCGGAGCTCAGGTTGCGCTTCATCGGATTGAAGCGAAGCTCAATCTGCGTGACGCGGCTGCCTCGGTACTCCTTGCCAATCACCTCGTAAACCGAGCGCTCAATCGCCATCGGTGAGCTCTGAATTTTCTCGGTGTAGGTGTGGAGAATTTTTAGATAGTCGTCAAGGTTGGCGACTTTGCCGGGCCGCGCGGTGATGAGCTCAACGAATTCGAAGTAATTGCGCACCGGCAGCTTGAAGCCTTGTTGATGCGCAATCGACCACAAGACATGGGGCGCCACAGCGCCGCCCACGTGGATGTGAAGGTCGATGAGGTCTCGTGCCATGGGTCACACTACCTACAGCAACCTGCGCTCGTCGAGAAGCGAGTGCGCTGCGCCTCTCCCACTGGTGTAGATTGCGCAGCCTAAATGACTGCCAAACTCATCGACGGGAAAGCCATTGCAGCGAAGGTGCGCGGCGAGGTCGCCCAAGGCACCGCGCGCCTCAAGGCCGAGCGCGGCATCACGCCTGGGCTTGCAGTGGTTCGAATTGGCGAAGACCCCGCTTCGAAGGTCTACGTCGGCGGCAAGCGCAAGGCAGCGACGGAACTTGGGTTTCGGGAGTCCGAACACCATTTCCCGGCCGATGTGACTCAGCGCGAGGTCCTGGACCGCATCGCGCAGATCAATGCCGACCCAGCCGTTCACGGGGTGCTGGTGCAGTTGCCTGTGCCCAAGCATCTCGACCCTGACGCGCTCATCGGCGCGCTGGTTCCGGAGAAGGACGCCGATGGGTTTCATCCGGTCAATGCAGGGCACTTGTTCTTGGGGTCACCCAAAGTGAGGCCCTGCACACCGGCCGGTATCATGCGGATGTTGGCAGAAATCGACTTCTCCCCTGCGGGCAAGCGGGCCGTCGTTGTGGGCCGCAGCAACATCGTCGGCAAGCCCATGGCGCAGCTTCTCCTCATGGCTGATGCGACTGTCACGTTGTGCCACCGCAAGAGCGACCTGGCAGCCGAACTTCCTCGCGCGGACCTCATCGTGGCTGCTGCCGGCATGGCCGAACTGATTCGCGGCGAATGGGTGGCGCGCGGTGCGGTTGTCATCGACGTGGGCATGAATCGCAACGCCCAAGGGAAGTTGGTAGGCGATGTCGCGTTCGCCGCAGCGGCCGAGCGCGCGAGTTACATCACACCGGTGCCAGGCGGCGTGGGGCCGATGACGATTGCGATGCTGATGGCCAACACCATGGCGGCAGCGGAACGGGCTTCCACCCGAAAATAGCGTCGTCAGGACACGATTCGCCGAGTCTCCGTGTCTGACGGCGCGAAGACTCTTGAGGTTTAGCCTTCCCGAGCAAGTAGGGCGCTGACAATCATTCGCGTCGCTGGCGAGCGATTCAATGTGTAGAAGTGAATTCCCGGCACGCCGCGCTGCAGAAGTTCAAGGCACTGCACGGTGGCGTGCGCGACGCCAAGCTGAACGACGGCCTCGGGGTCGTCTTTGATGCGCTCCAACTGTAAGAGCAATTTCATCGGCACTGTCGCTCCGCACAGGCGAACAAAGCGCTGGAGCTGGTCGTAGTTCGTGATCGGCATGATGCCGGGGACGATGGGCACGGTGATTCCGGCCCGCCGGGCGCGCTCCACAAAGTCGTAGAAAAACGCGTTATCGAAAAAGAGCTGCGTGATGACGAAATCGAGGCCCGCATCCACCTTGCGCCTGAGGTGGACCAAGTCCTCGTCGCGCGAGGCTGACTCCAAATGGGCCTCCGGGTACCCCGCACCGCCGAGACAGAAGGCATGGCCGCGCTCGCGAACGAAAGCGACCAACTCGTTCGCGTGGGTGAATCCGCCTGGGGTGGGTTCAAAGCGAGGCGTGCCGGCGGGCGGGTCGCCGCGAAGGGCCAATACATTTTCGACACCCATTTTCGCGAGTGCATCAACGGTGCCGGCGAGTTCGTCTCGGGTGTGGCCCACGCACGTGAGGTGAGCCATCGCCTCAATGCCGCTGCGCTGCCGGATTTGCCGGACGAGGTCCAGCGTGCGCGACCGCGTGCTGCCTCCTGCGCCGTAAGTGACCGAAACGAACCCCGGCGACAACGGCGAAAGCTCGTCCAGAGCCTCCAAGAGTCGGCCGACGCCCTCGTCGGTTTTCGGCGGAAAAAACTCGAACGAAAAACAAGGCTCTTTTTGGCTCAGTCGGTCGCGGATTTTCATTGCGTAGGTTGCTCCGCTACTGCCACATCGCGCGCGTTGAAAGCGAATACTTGTGGCGGTATCCGTCCCGGGACGTGGCGCGGCGCGTTATGACTCTAGCAGGCTGCTGAAAAACGTCGCGAGCAGGCCGAGATGCCAGGCGCGGGAGGCCCTTTCGCCGCAGCGTGCTCTCTGTACGTGAGGACGAAAGGAGGGGCCCGCAACGCCGCAGATGGGACGC
>JBJXGM010000043.1:0-9713 GCA_046155985.1 Myxococcaceae bacterium
GTAGAGTTCGAGTTGCGGTGAGTCCTGGGCGCGGGCTTGAGGCAGCGGCTGTGAGGGGAGGCCCAGGTGGCGAAGAATCTCCCGAACGGTGAGTTGGGCAGTGACGTACGCGACGATGCGCCTTTCGTCGCCACACTTGTCACAGACCAAGACGTCTCTGGCGAAGGTGCGTTTGAGGAGCTCGGCCCAGGGGATTCGCGAATTCCGTTTTGGGCGGGTTGGGGTGTGGCCCATCGGTTCTGCGAGTTCGCCCGAGCCATGACATCCGACGGCTGGCAAGGAGTCCTTCGTCGTGGTTTTTGGGACGACGAGTTTGCGTACGCGGGCGTTGGGGGCGATCGCCGACAGCTGCTGGGCCCGACTTCGAGACATTCTGGCGGAGAATCCCAGGCTGACGCCGGTCATCTTCTTCCGCAACCCCGGCGAGGTGACCGAGCGTCCCGCTGGAGCGGTTGCCCTCATAGAGGCGACGAGCGAGGCAAACGAGCGGGTCCTCGTCATCCGCGGCTTCGACCCGCTGCAGGACGTGATCACCCACCTGAACGCGGGCGACTTCTTCGAGCGCTGGGTGGATGACTTCCTGGTTCCTCGCGCCAAGGCGATGGGGATCCAGAAAATCGTCGTCCCCGGTGGCCCGAGCGGCGGATCGCAGACCAATGTCATTGACGGTCCATTTGTGGTCCCTTTATGAATGGACCGACACGCGGAATTCAGAATGGACCAGTCGACGGACTCGTCGTTACAATTGACGAGTCAGAGGCTATCAGCGCGTCGGGGGCGATCAGCTGCAGCCCATTAGCCTGACCCACCCCACTTTGGATGGGCGAGCTCCTGGATCTGCTTCGCCGTGAACCCCTTCCCCATTCACGCACCTTGCCGGAAGGACACCCTCTTTCAACACGGGATCAAGTCGAAGCACTGGCGAGTCCATTGGTGACATGTGACGGTCCGCTTGGAAGCGCTCCCGGACACGACGCAGACGTTGTCGTTATCCGCTAAATAGGCTCAGTCGCGCACGTCACGGATTCAGATGCCAAGCTATGACGCACCGCGCCTTTGCCTGGGCGACGCGTTGGAAGCCCACCCGCGCGCGACAACTCTGTCGCGTGCATTGGCGAGAATACTGCGCGTCATGCGTATCGGTCATACCTCGAGTTCACGCCCCGCTGGCGGGACGGTGATGACTAGCCTTGGCCCTGCAAAGCCCCTGAGGTTTTCGCCGGTCGCCGCGCTGCACGGTGTGGTCCGGCGGCAATGGGACACGAGACTCGGCGAATTTATCATGACGAGCAAAGGCCTCTTTTTTCGCTCACCCGAAGACACCAAGGCCTGGTTGCTAGAGGAGGTGACGAGTCCTCCCGTTCTGCTTGAGTACGCGGCGAAGGAGAGTGGCGTCCTTTTCGTGAACCTGATTTGCCTCGAGGGCACATTCAGCGGTGACTGGCCGGTGAGCGGCACCAAGCCGCCGCCGAAAAACCAGCCCTCTGTTCCTGCACCATCTGCGCTTCCCCCGCAGGCCCTACCGCCGAAACGCGGGCGGCCCAGAAAATCGCTCGCGCAAACGGCGGGTTCATCGCCTCCGCAGAAGCAACGCGTTGTTTGGGGTGAACTTGGCGCGCAACAGATTCAGCAGTACCTGCAAACGCTTTCGCGGGCGCGGGGGACACCCCTGTCAATGCTTGGTGTTGCGGACTTCCAGGCGCGTCTTCCTGAGTTTGGAGGACGTACGCTGTACGGCTTGTATCAGCACTACCAAGTTCATCCGCACCGTGGCGGCCGTGACGTCGTCGGCTTCATGCTTGAGCGCCTGGGGTTGCCCGTCACCACCGAGGATGTCTTCGCCGCGCTGCGAGCCGACCGCGAAATCGTTTGGAGTCGTGTTCCGCCAAATGTTGTACGCGCGTTGCTCGAAGCATTAGCGCAGGCAGCAAAGCGACCATTGGGCATGCTACGGACACTCGATTTCCGGATTGGGGTTTCTGTCTTCAACGGCCGGCGGCTCGGCGGCCTTCTCAACTACGCTCAGCATCACCCATCTCGAGCGGGTCGACCGGTGATGGCCTTCTTGTCTGAGCTCGCTGGCATCGCGCCCTCCGCAGACGAAGTGCTTGCCAACATCGCCGCGGGGCGACCGGTGCTTTGGGCGAGCGTGTCGTGGCCCACTGTCCGAGAGGTCATCGCTGCCGCGGCGGTGGAACTTGGAATAGCGCCGGCGCTGCTCAGTACACGCGAGCGAAACATTCCGCTGCGCTGCTTTGGAGGACGAACGCTTGCCTCAATTTACACCACCCTGATTGCTGACCCCGCGCGTGGAGAGCGCGACGGAATGGGGTTCATCCTCGAGCGGGCGGGCTTCAAGGTGACTGGGGATGATGTCTGGGAGCATTTGCGAGCAGGGCATTCCGTTGGCTGGTCGCGCGTGCCATGGCCCGAGATCCGGGTCGTCATCCAAAAGCTGGCGGATGCAACTGGCCTCACCGTCGGCTTGCTCCGCAAATCTGATTTCAGCTACCCAATCTCTGACCGCCAAACTCTTGATGAACTTTATGCTTTCGCCAATTCTCATCCCGAGCGCGGCGCGGAAGAATTCGTGCTCGTGTTCCTGCGGCGCAAGGCGGGGTTTCGCAAGCCAAACCTGGCACAATCGTCGCAACGTCTCGCACGTCTGCACGAAATGCTGCGAGACCACATTGCCGGCCAGGGCCCGATGTTTCGTCATCGCGTTGTCAACGCCCCGAATCCGAAGGACGCACTGCTGCAGTTGTTCCTTCCGTGGATTGACCAAGCCGCGCGGCTCTATCAGCGCCCCTGGGCTGACCTGCATCGCGATGAACTCAAGACTGAGGCGGTTCTCACCCTGTCGTCATTGCCGAACTGGAACTGGACCCCCGCATCGTGGACGGGCGGACATTTGCGAGGCCTTGTGGCGCATGTGCATCGAAAATGGGAGAGGCTGCGCCAAGATGCGATGGCAAAGGCCTATCAGCGACAGACGCAGTCGCTTTCCAAAACACTCGGCTTTGAAAGCAAGACGACGCTTGGCGACGTCGTAGCGGACACATCGGTCGATTCGACGGCTTCGCTGCGACCGTTCTCGTCCGAGCTCGAGGCGGCCCTGCAAGTGCTGGATGATGCCGAGCGCCGCCTGGTTGTTGGAATTACCGTGCAGGGAAAATCATTTTCCACCCTGGCCCTCGAGCTTGGTCGCCCGGAGGACGACCTCGAAGAGGTTTACGACGATGTTCTCGCGAAATTGCGCAAAGCCATCACACGCGACGTTTGAAGCGGCGCTCTGTCCGGACATGGTGAGCACAACAACGTTAAAGCGCTCGCAAAGGTTCAGCATCCGTTTGGAATCGTTCTTTCACAACGGATGCTTGGCTACCCTTCGCTTCAATCGGCTCGCCATGACGCACCGCGCCTCTGCCCGGGTGAAGTAGTGAAACTGAGGAAGTACCGGGCTACAGCGCGCTGCGAAAGGCAACTGCGCAAGTTGTGTCGAACGCGTGGCCAATAGGTAGGCGCCAAATACCGCCACGATGACAGCGCCACGCGGCGGACGGGTGGATTGAAGGCGCCGTAGATGAGCAGCAGGCCCACGACGCCAACAAGCGCTCCCCAATTTCGAACGACAATCTCGGCTACCGGTCCTTCGAGGGCCTCACCGAAAGTTGAGAGGAGCGCCGCTTGGGGCGAGAGGGCCGCGTAGAACATCGTGCTCGTGAGAACGCCCCCAGCCGAAGCGGCAAAGTGGGTGAGTGTGAACTGGCTAAGCCGCTACTCTCCCGCGCCCTTGGGTGCTTCGGCCCTCGCCCGCTTGAGGTGGCCCAGAAATCCGGTCCGGGTAATCCCGAGGTTCGATGCGGCCGCTGCGGCGTTTCCGTCGTGCCGAGCCAAAAGCCGCTCAAGCATGTCGAGTCTGAACGTGGCCAATTGGTCTTGATATTCGCGCCACGTCGTCGGCACCGGCCCCTCGGCATCAGAGCGCCGGCATACGTCCGGCTGCTCGGCCGGTCGAGTCCACGCCTGCAACAGGACAACCCGTTCCACGTAGTTACGGAGCTCGCGAACATTACCTGGCCATGGGTGCTCAATAAGAAACTTCTTGGCTTGGTGGGTCAGGGGCAGCTCAGGAGTACCGTTTTTCTTCGAGAATTCACTCATGAAACGCGCCGCCATCATCACGATGTCGTCAGCGCCTCGCTCGCGGAGCGGAGGGGCCAGAAGCTGCATGCCATTGACGCGGTAATAGAGATCCTCTCGAAACCGACCTTCCCTTATCTCCCGCGGAAGGTTGCGATGCGTTGCCACGATCAAGCGGACGTCAACCCGTTTTGCGGCCTGTCCTCCGAGAGGCGCAATTTCGCCGTTTTGGAGGGCTCTCAGAATCGAAGCCTGCGCGGATGGGCGCAGCTCAGCAATCTCGTCGAGAAAGAGGGTGCCGCGGTCGGCCAATTCAAATTTTCCTTTTTGGTCGCGTTCCGCACCCGTGAAGGCACCGCGTCGATGTCCGAACAAGGTGCTCTCGACCAAGTGCTCTGAAATTGCCGCACAATTAACGGCGACGAACGGCCTGTCTCTGCGTGGCGACCCCAGATGTAACGCCTTTGCAATCAACTCCTTCCCCGTGCCGGTCTCTCCAAGCACAGTCACCGGTGAATTGGCTCGAGCAAAGCGCGCGACCATCGCTGCCAACTCCTGCATGGCCTGGCAAGCAAACGCGGCGCCCACCGATTCCAGAAGCGACGCACTTCGTGCGGGGTGAGGGGAGTCGTCGAACGCAGTGTCTTCAAGGATCCGCGTGAGTTCTTCGAGCGCCCCATCCCATACGCTCGACCGAAGGCCTCTTTCTGCTCCCAATCGCGCGAGCTCAGCGAGATGGTGCCGCACATCGGCTTTTGGCATCCGCTGCCCGCTACGGCTGGCCCGCTCGACGGCAAGCTTACGGGAGGTTGAGAGGGAAGAAGTTGGCCTCAATTCACTATGAGTATCGCGACTGTGGCACCTTGAGTTGCGTCTTGTGTGTTGTGTCGGTGTTGGTCTCGATTCAACCCGCGCAACTCCTGCGGCGACACGGGCGAAAATCGAAACATGAGTTCAATTGTCAGTGTCTCGACTGCAAGTACCCAACAATTCATAAGTCAGGGGGGCAACTCTGGCATTGCCGAGGAAGGGCAGCGCCCTGCCGAGGTAGACGGCTTCGGAATGCCTCCAGCAGCGCTGGAGCGGCTGGGTGCGCAACCCCCCGGTGCGGTGGCTGCGAGGGAAGTGCTCGAACCGCTTTTTCTTCGGCCCCACTTCTCTGAGCTCGTGAGTGACGCCGAGAAACATCCTGAGCAGTTTCGCGCGTACCTACAAAAGATGCGTCCGGGTCAACCGGTGCCTGAGAACCCGCCGGAACTCGTCAAGGCCGTCGTTGATGTCGTGGAAAAGCAACTTCACCGCGAGCTGAAGGCCAGCATCGACCTCGAGCGCTCGCTGGGGAACAAAGGCTTTGGTCTGAAGGACGCCGAACAAGCCTATGTTCGTTCCCGTCGTGGCGTCGACGAAAGCATCGCGGTCGGGGAGATCCCAAACGTTGAACGGGCCCGTTACACGCTCGGTGTTGCCCTGAGTGAAGCGCTGTTCCCGAAAGACGAGCGCTGACCCCTGCGCGATAGCGCGTCGCGGATCAAATGACGCACTGCGGCTTTCGCCGGGTGAACCGGTCGACCGCTTGACTAGCGCCATGCCGGTCCTGACACACGAGGTCCAAACGTCAGGCGCGGCGCCGCACGCTAGGTGACCGCCGCAAGGTATTCGCGGACCCGTTCCAAGCCTTCCCGAATCAGCTTATGTGCTTGGGGCACGCTCACGCCGAGGGCCAGGCCCACTTCTTCGAGCTTTCGCTCTTCTACATAGCGAAGTCGAAGCGCTTTACGCCGGCGCACATCCAAAGACGCAAGCGCGGCCAGCACGGGCTTGCTCAGTCGCCGCTCAAGTTGTGATCGACACCGTCGGGCGCTTGCACCCGCCATGCTTCGTCAATGCGGACAAAAGTTGCGTCCCCCAGCCGATGAGCCGCGAGCTCCTCGGGGGTCCAGCCAAGGGCATCGCAAAGCTCAGCGTCCGAGGGTTCCTCCCCGTGGCTCGCACGAAAGTCACGCCGCGCCGCTTCGACGGCGCTTTTCCGAGCAGGTGCTGCGCGGCCGAGGGGAAGTTCCTTGCGAGCTCCTTCGAAGACAGCACCTTTGATGAGTTTGCTCGCTTTATGGCCATCCAAAGGGCCCAACAGAAATGGCACCCATCGCCGGTATGGCGGCAGGCGCTGGGACAATTTTCCATCATGTTTGGTGAGCGCTTCACCATCGAAATTTAGGGGGGGGGGCTTGACAGAGTTTCGGAGATATGTTAATGAACGAGGCGTTTTCAACTTGGACAAACTCTCGCTGAAGGCATTTACACAAAAATCCTGACAGGCTCTGGCCGCCGTCGCCGCCATCCGGCAGGCGACTCTCGACGCTGCCTATCTCGCTCACCCCGAGCGCTTCCCAAACGGAACTCCACGAGTCCGACTGCCGCCAAATGCCGTCCACATCAATCCATTGAGCACTGAAGCCGTTGATGTAGCCGTCATCACCCCGATCGAAAGTGAGGCCACACGCCACCCGTCGTTCGCTACTTAGAATTCACGTACACGTTCCGGTGACGTGAGCCAGGATGCGGCGTCGTTGGTCGCACCGCGTGCATCGCAGCACGTCGACGGCGAACGTCCTTTTCAGAAGGTCTGCCCAATCCAACCGCGTGCTTGCGCTCGGGGTGCCTTCCGCGCGCAGGGGCCGCTTTTCACCGAATGAGTCCCTGGCCGAAGGTGCCAAGCCCCCTACGGTTCTGTTCGGCACGACCGTGGCTTGGCTGAATTAACCCCTTGATTTCCTATCCCTCTACAGAAAATCGAAGGTGCCTTGGCAACCCGCAGGAGCGCAACCAGACAATCGAGCATGACTGATTCTCTCCGCATGAAACCCGAAGTTCAGACGAGGTTCGACCACGCGGTCGCGGCCTTCCGGAATGAGCTACACAGATGGAACAGCGCCCGAGAGGGAGTGCACGTCGGGAGGTGGGCGGAGATAGCGCTCGCTGGCGCGCAACGCTTACTGGACCCGTTTTCTGTTCTGGGTGGCATGCGTGAGCTCAGGTACCTCGACCCGGAACCGTTGGCCAAGAATTTGACGGGCATCGCAACCAAGCACGGCCTCATCGGCGCAGGTTTCCAGAATGCCGTGATCACGGCGTTCCAGGGAATGAACGTGGGTCGAGTTCGGCATTTCGTTGTCGATCTGGCGACCGCCGAGACCGTCAAGGCCCTTCCGAAAGGTGACCACAATCAACGGTTCGTTGGCCTCTCTGTCTACGATACGTACGTCAGGTAAATCGCACCACCTTGGCGGCTTGTTCTTCCTCGCGCTTCGACATGGTGTTTCCTCCTCCACACCATTTTCGAAAGCACTACGTAAGAAGTCGATCATCCAGGGTTTTTTCCTCACACCCCTCCCGCTGAATCAAAACGCGCACGTTGATTTAGGTGTTTCGCACCTTTTCACGTGAGACAGCCGACAATTGCCTCTGTGTGACCCGTAGGAGGTTCGATTGTGAGGTTCGATTCAGAGCGCTTCAAGGCCCGGGCCAGGGCCGGCGGTGTCTCCCCGGGCCATGTGCGGGTTCTTGCGGACCTGAACCCGAACGGGAAGGTCTCCAATCTCGACGCGCGAGCTCGCCGAGCTCTCGAAGGAGCGGTGAAGGCCGCGTGGGTGGGCTCCGAGCCGATTTCGCTCAGCGACTCCGTTCTCAGGCAGGCCGTTGAAGCGGCGAGGCTCGTTGTCGACGAGGCCGTCGGGGCGCAGCCATCCCAAGAGATTCCCCCCACTCGCAGCGGCGCATCGGACTACTACGAGCGCCTCGGAGTGGACCGCACGGCCAGCGACACGACTATCGCGAGAGCCTTCAAGAGACTGGCCCGGAGATGGCATCCGGACAATCCCCAGGGGGACCCGGCGAAGTTCAAGCGGTACGGGGAGGCGCGGGACATCCTCAGCGATCCTGAGAAGAGGCGGGCCTACGATCTGAGAACGGGGCGAGCGGCTTCCCCTCCGCCGCCGGCTGCGCAGACCCCGGCGCCCCAGCCGCCGCCGAAGCCGGTGGACCTCGCCTCGATGGATCTCTTCGTCATTGCAGCGCTCGCGGAGAGCGGTGACATCGAGTTCATCGAACGGTATCTGAACGGATACGCCTACGACCATGAATCGATGGCCGAGTTCCTGGAATCGGTGCTGCCCCGGATGGACTGGAAGGCAGTAGAGGAACACCAAGCCGCAGAGCTTCGTGAGCTTCTGTTGCGGGTGCGGGGTACGCTTCAGGAGCTAAATCGGGCCGAGGTCGAGATCGCCCTGGCCTCGAACGACTTGGTAACCGCAGCCAGCAAGGTGACTGGCGCCGCGGATGAGGCGTATTTCTTGGGATGGCTCCCGCTCATCGGAAAACGCTTCGAGCGAAAACTCGAGAAGGCCCAGGCTGCGCAGCGGGCCGCAGATGACCGTTGCCTCAAGCAACGACACAACCGAGAAGCCATCGCCGGTCGGATCGCGTCGGGCCTCGCTCGCGATCTCGCGACGCTGCGACCCGAGGCCGAAATTGTCCGGGGCTTGAAAGGGGCTGGCATCACCGCCAAGGAGTTGAAGGCGTACCTCGACACCAACGACTACTACCGCAACCGCGACCACCGAAAGGTGAATGACGCTCTATTCGAGGCGACACAGGTCGCCTGGCCTCGAGTCTTCGTTGCCCCGGAACTCAAGGAGATCATGCTCCGCGTCCAGCGGCAGCTCAACTAGCGTCGGTGGAGCGCATATCCCAAGACGAGCTCATGGCCTTCGAATGGGCTTGATCCGAGTTGGTGGACACCAAATGAGAGGAGTACACGGTGTTCATGTCAGCAAAGAGCAGAAGTGGGACGAGGCGAAGGTTTACGCCTGAGTTCAAGACTGGAGCGGTCAAGCTGGTGCTGGACGAAGGGAAGACCGTTGCGCAAGTCAGCAGGGACTTGGAACTCACCCGCAGCGCCTTGGACAAGTGGGTGGCGCAGGCGAAAGCGGACCGCGGCCATGGCAGGTCTGGTGAATTGACGACAGCCGAAAAGGAAGAGTTGTCCCTGCTTCGGCGGCGAGTCCGGCAAGATCAGCGCCGCCCTTCTTCGGTGCTCGCCCCGGAAAGATCAAGGAAGTACAAACGGCCTTTTCGTGAATTGCAGAAGCAGTCGGAAGCGTCAGCGGTGCTCGGTTTGGGTTGGAAGCCGTCGACGCGAGGGTGGTTGGCGTTCGAAAAGGCGAGCCGGCGCAAGGCTTCGCCGTCCTCTTCATCGAGGTCCGACGCCCGGGCGCAGGTGTTGGGGTGAGTCAAGCGTAGAGCTCGAGTTGTGGCGATTCCTGTGCACGGGCCTGAGGCAGCGGCTGTGAGGGGAGGCCCAGGTGGCGAAGAATCTCCCGAACCGTGAGTTGGGCAGTGACGTACGCGACGATGCGCCTTTCGCCGCCACACTTGTCACAGACCAAGACGTCTTTGGCGAAGGTGCGTTTGAGGAGTTCGGCCCAGGGGATTCGCGATGTCCGTTTTGGGCGGGTTGGGGTGTGGCCCATCGATTCTGCGACTTCGCCTGAGCCATGACATCCGACGGCTGG
>JBJXGM010000052.1:0-28292 GCA_046155985.1 Myxococcaceae bacterium
ACCGGGGACTTGAGACCAAGGTCGGACCCGCCGGCAAATGGGCCGCCTATGGTGCAGTCGCCGGGGTGCCGGTGCCGGTTCTGGGGCCCCTCACGGGTGCGTTCCTGGGCGGTGTCGCTGCAAAAGTGTGGGAGTGGCGGCAACAGGCGCCCGCAGTGGCCCTGCGCGAGCTTGCGCTACTTCACGTCGACAAGGTCATCACTGACACGGAGTTTGACACCCTGCGCGCTGCACAATTGGAGCGATTGGTCACAGAGACCCGCCCCCATCCCGCCGACAGCCTGAGAACACTCAACCAGCTTGTCGCCGACGGCGTTGTCCGTTCTGAAGTCGCCGAGCCGTATCGGCTGCGACTTATCGAAAAGCTTTCCGGAAAGCTTTAGGGGGCCGCTTCGAAGCCCACCGCTTGGAGCCACTCGGGCGTCGGCAAAATGAGCTTTCGCTTCGTGATGTTCCACAGCCCAAAGGTGATGAGCCCGTCGCACGCGACGGTGCCGTCGGCCTTCACCATTTGCTGACGCATTTTCCCAATCTTGCCTTCATACGAAATGACTTCGGAACGCAGCGCCACGGGTTCGCGGGCTGTGAGTTCACGCAAGAAGCGCAGGTTGGCCTCGAGAATGACAGGACCTGTTTCTGTACGGCGAATGACGTCCATGCCGTGACCGCGTTCGGTGATGAAGTCCCACCGCGCTTGCTCAAAGAGTTCGAGATAGCGGGCGTTGTTCAGGTGCCCAAACGCATCGAGGTGGGCCTCGCTAATCAAAATGTTTTTCACGTGAACGAAAGACACTGCAACCCCCTCTCAATCGCGCTTCCGCAATCGACCCCGTCGATACGCTTCAAGTGCGCCGCGGGTGGTGTACCAGTTGCGACCGCGCTTTTGGGCGGCAAGGCGTCCGCTTCTCACGAGAAGATTGAGGTACTTGGCGGAATACGGGCTGCTTCGACTCAACTCGGCCAAAGTCATCAAGCGACCGCCCGATGGCGCGAGTGCGCGGAGGTACATGTCGAGGGATCGCTCGACGGCTTGTGCCACGAAGAGAACAAACGGCTCTGCGCGGCCACGATCCGCCTGCTGCAATGTCCGGTAGTAGCGCTTTCGATCATTCCTCAGAATCACGGTCAGGGGGTAGCCCTCGCGTATCAGCAGGCAATTCATGACGAGGCGCGCCGTGCGTCCGTTTCCGTCAAGGAACGGATGAATGTTGACCAGTCGATGGTGAACAAGCGCCGCAAGCTCCACAGGGTGCAAGCGCTTCTGCTCGCGTGCAACCCAGCGAATGAGGTCGCTCATGCGTGACGGCACCTCCATCCCCTCGGGTGGTGCGTGGAGCGCGCCCGCGATGGCCACCGCGCCTTCGCGATAGCGGCCCGCCCATTGCCGTTCTGTCTCGCGCGTCACCAGCTGATGGAGCTGACGAATGAGGGACTCCGAAACGGTGATGCGGCCTCCACCCGCGAGTTCTTCGAGGAACGCGAGCGCTTCGCTGTGGTCCTTTGCTTCAAGATGGTCTCGGAGCGGCTTGCCCTTGATCGTCATGCCCTCCTCAAGAACGAGCTGTGTCTCACGCAGCGTGAGCGTGTTCCCTTCAATCGCGTTGGAGTGATACGTCATCTCGAGTTGCAGCTCCGCGAGCAGTTTCTTGAGTTGCATCGCGTTGAGCGGCCGCAAACGCTCCAACGCCGAGCGCTTCTCATCGATGCGTGCGCGAATCCGTGGGTCGATGGGCATGACGATTGACTAATATGGCATAGCCTTATTATGCATTCATACCATATTAAAGAAATTGACCCCGCTCCACTCCCTTCAGCAACGCTGCCGCCAGGGTGGTAAAGGCGAGCGGCTGCCATGGGTCGTCGACGCCTGAGACATTTGTGGATGGCGTTGCCCTTGGCGGCACTCCTTTTCATCTACCGGGCACTGCTCGATGGCCGGGGGCTTTTTCTGCGCGACATTTCGCGCACGTATTGGCCGCTCAAGCGTTTCATCGCGCAGGCGTTTGAATCGGGTGTGCTGCCGCAATGGTGGCCGTACGACGCGCTCGGAATGCCGATGGTGGCAGCGACGCTCGCAAGCCTGTTTCACCCCACGACAGCTCTTTTCGCGCTGCTGCCGCTTAAGCTGGCGTTTGCGATTTATGTGTTGAGCGGTGCTGTTGCAGGGCTTTGGGGCGCGCAGGTGCTGGGCCGACGCCTGGGCCTGGGCGAGGTCAGCGCAGCGTTGGCGGCAGGCGTCTATTCCCTGTGCGGTTGGATGGTCTCGATTGGTGAGCAGCCTTTCACGCTCTTGGCCGCGGGCGCCCTGCCCTGGGTGTGGTGGGCGTCGCTGAGAGCGCGGCGGGCGTGGCGGGCAATGCCCTACTTGGCGCTGGCGTTTGGACTCTTGTTGCTCGCGGGCGACCCGTTTCAAGGTTACCTGGCAACATTTTCAGCGCTCGCGCTTGCGGCGACGGCACAGAGCAAACGTGCGTTGGCGCTACTCCGTTGTGCCAGTGGGCTTTTGGTGGGCGCAGGCGTAGCAGCGGTTCAGTGGCTACCCGTCGCTCTGCTGCTGCCTCACCTCAAGCGGGGCGACACCGGCTCGGGCACGCCGGCCAACATCTGGAGCCTGACGCCCCTTCAACTGCGGGCGTTCGTCGACAGCGATGCGGTCATTCATCTCAACTCTTATTTCCCTTCGCTGTATTTGGGCGTTCCCGTCATTGCGCTCGCGTTGTTCCCGCTCTGGAGTCGCCGACGCCCCTGGATGCTTTATGGCGTGTTGCTTTTTTCGCTGTGGTTGGCGCTCGGTCCGGCGGGCGGGCTTTGGCAGCTTTTGAGCGCTGCGGTGCCCGGCTGGAGTGGACTTCGATACCCACTCAAAGCGCTGCTCCCCGCAATGCTGGCAGCGGCTTTGCTCGCGGGGATGGGACTTCGATACCTGTCGAGACGCGGGCCTGTTCGGCACTGGCGCTGGGCGGCTCCCGCGATTCTTGCCCTGGTGTGTGGTGACCTGGCCTGGAAACACGCGCGACTCCATCCTCCAACCCCAGATGGCTTTTTTCAGACGCCGAGTCTTGCGCAAACGCTGATGCAGAACGGAACAGGCCTGACCGGCGCGGCTTACTATTTCGATGGCACGACACCGCGGGGAAGCTGGGGCGAAGTGGCTGCCTTCGAAACACGCTCGCAGCACATGATGGTGCCACTCCGTGGCGCGCTTCACGGTCTTCCCATTTTCAACTCGTATCTCCCAGGGGATTCAGGGCGTTTGGCCCAAACGCTGCGTGAAGGACGGCCGTCGCTTGCCGCGCTGGCGGTCTTCGGCGTGCGCGACGTCATCACCCCCCTTTCCCGCTTTCCTGACCGCGCGCGCGTTCACGCGACAGCGGTCGACCCCGAAGACGGATGGGCCTTGTCCCGCGTTCCAGGGGCTCGGCCCCGCGCCTACCTGACCACGCAAGCGCGGGTGTTTCCGCGCCAGGCTGTCGCTGAAACCGTTCGCATGGGGCAACTGGCGCCGGGCACAGACATTCTCCCTTGAACGCGAGTTTGTCGACGTCCACGGCCTTGCGGCGCACGAAGGCGTCGCGGAGAAATATCCTGAAGGATTGCATGCGGTCCAATGGGACTTTGACGGCATGAGCCTTTCGGCCACGGTGAACGAACCGACTTTTCTCGTCGTCAACGAGGCGTGGTTTCCCGGCGTCGTCGCCACCGACAATGGCGTTTCGGTGCCGGTGCATCCTGCCAATCATGCGGTGCGCGCCGTGCACCTTGGCCCCGGCCACCACGAAGTGAAAATGAGCTACCGCACACCGGGCTTGTGGGCAGGGGCGCTCATTTCGCTGGCCTCGCTGCTGGGAATCGTCGCGTGGCTTGTGCGGGCGCGGGTGATGCGCAGGGCAGTCGAATAGCCCATTGTATCGCAGTGGGGCGTAACCTCTTAAATCATCTAGCAATTTCTCGGACGGGCCGGACCGTGTGACCTTTTGGTCCGCGAGCCCGGGTGGGATACTTCTTAGCTGACCCCACACCTGGTATTTTGCGACGTTCCTCCAACACTGCGGGCGGCTCCGGACTGTATGTCGCACAATTCCAAGCAGGTATGGGTGCTTCACTCGGACCAAGCGCTGATAGATAGAATTCGAGAATCGCTTGAGGCTCTTGCTGACGTTTCTTTGCGGGTAGCGAGTCCCTCAGGCCCCCTGCCCGACACTTTCGACACGGTTCCACGGCTTGTGCTGGCCGAGGCGTCATACGCGAGGCGATTGCTGAAAGAACTCGACGCGCGGATTCCTAGCGTGATGCGACTCTTCTTGTGCCGAATGTCGGACGCCGCGGCCGTTCAGGGGCTTGTTCGGCTGGCGGGAGAGGGGCATGGCTTCCAAACGCTCGATGACAGCCTGCCCGCTTATCAGCTGAACCACTACCTCGTGTCACTACTTCACGGGCGCCTCGCCGGACGCGTAAGCCCGCCCCCCGCCAGCACGCTGTCCGCTGAGTTTGAGATTTCTGGGAGACGTTTTCGTTCCCGCGTGGTGGACGTCGCAAGCCAAGGGCTTGGACTAGCCGTTGACCTCGAGTCACCCATTGAGCTTCTTGCGCCTAAGACCTCTCTTCGCCATCTTCGCATCACCACAGCCGATGACACGCTGCTTCTCGAATCTACTAACGCAACAATTCGGCACCTTCAGGTTTCACGGGATGCGAACAAGTCTTTCTTCCGGGTCGGTATTGCCCTAGGCCCTTTGGAGAGACACGAAGTTGGTGGGCAGGAGTTTTCGCCAGACCTGATCAAAGACCCCGTTCGAATACTCTCGCTGCTGCGAAGGGCTGTCCTGCGCCAGGGTGCGTTTCAACTACGTCCCCCAGATGCCTTACAAGCCAACATCGCTGTGCAAGCTGAGGAACTCGTTCACCTCCCCCATGGAAGGATGGGCCTCAAACTCAGGGCTCCAACGGCGCTCGAGGCGTTCGACGGCGACATTTTTGACCTTCATTTTGATTTCGGCGGGCAAGGGTTTTGGGGCGCGACTGCCGTCATTGACCCTACCGCCCCTTCGCAGATTCTGGTCTCAATTCCCAAAGTCCTGCGGCAGCAGCACCGACGGCTAACGCCTAGATTCGCTCCGCCTTCCGCTGAATCCGTTGTCATCACCTTTGTATCACCCCTGACCGGCGAACGATTGGTTCGTCGCGTCTTGGACCTGCACAGCGGTGGCGTCAGCTTCGCTACGGATGAAGAACGAGAACCGTTCCCTCCAGGTCTGCAGCTTTCCGACATCACGTTACAGTTCAGTAGTGGCCGGAAATTTAGCGTGAAGGGTGTAGTTCGTGGCTCGCGAGTGCTCACCGATGATTGTGGAATTTCGATCGCGGGTTTGGTGAAACCTCGCCGGTGCGGCGTAAGCCTCACGCAGGTTTCGGAAAGCCTCCGCGAGGCCGTTCTCTCAGCCTACGTCGCGAGTAACTATCCAGGCATCAAGGACGCCGGTGAGCTTCCTTTTTCTCAAATCTGGGACTTCATGATCGAGATGGAACGCTTTTCCCCAGACTATCCACTGAATCACGGGCCACACGTTGCCCGCTTGGCTGAGGTCCAGAGCACGCTTGGTCGCGCTAGAGGCCGCTTGGGGCGCAGTTTCGCTCAGACCCACGACGGCAAGCTCGTCGGATACGTGGGCGGGCTACGCATGTACTCGAACACATGGCTGGTTCAGCATCTCGCCGTTAACCCCGGCTTCCATCGACGAGATACGATCTCCCAACGTCTCACGTCGCTGTCGGTGGAGTACGGGGAGGCTCTCCCAGACATCGAATTTATCCGCTACGACTGGTTCACCGCCAATCGTTGGCCTCACCGGATGTCAATGTGGCTATCAAACAATCTTTCAACACCAGGACTAACCCAGATTCGCTTCGTGAACGATGTTCGCCTCGCCACTCGGTTGCCGGATCCGGCTACCTCGCTGCCGAGAGTGCGCCCGGCGGCGGAAGCGGATCTTCGCTGGCTGGAGACCTATCTCAAGCGCGAGGGAGACGCCGTTTCAATACGAAGCGAGGACCTCAGTGTGAGCGAGATGCTCATGCGAACGGCGGCAGACCAATTCGAGCATGCCGGCCTGTCACGCTCACGTAGCATTTTTGTAGTCGATGGTGAGAATGAGCCCCTTGCTTTCGCGTTGGCCGAAACTGGAACGCCTGGTCTTTGCTGGGCGGAGTTCACAAACGCCTTTCGCTTTATGGTCCCCGATCCATCGACCCTTCACGCGAATGTCGCCCGAGAAGCGCTCGCGCGCCATTGTGTTCGTTTCTACAGAGAACAAGGCCGTGAACTCGTGGCATCTTTGTGTGCGGATGAAGACCTACCACTGTTGGAAGCACTTGGCTTCCGCGCCTTCGGTCGCCTGGGTGAATTTACTTTTCACAAGAGCCTGGTGCGCCGCTGGCAAACACTCGTTACTGCGATGTTCGATCGCTTAGGAGCTCGGGACCTCCCCATTCGGCCGCCAGCGGCCCTGACGGACCGGGCAGCGTAAAGACTCCACGGGGGAGCGTTGCGCAGGTAGGGTTAGAAAGGTGATGAAAATGCCCTCCTATCAAGCGAGTGCTGTCAATCAGACATTGGCAGATGAACTTGAACGGCTGCGGGTTCTAACTCCGGCAAGTGCAGCCCGCGAGTTGGCGGTCCTCCGCGCGGCGGGGTTGGAAGACGGGATGTCCGTGTTGGATGCTGGAGGAGGACCGGGATTCTTCGCAGAGTATCTCCTCAACGCTTTTCCTACCCTCAAAGTGACCTGCCTCGACGCGGATCCATTGCTTGTCGAAGAAGCAAGAGTCCGGCTTGCACCCTACGGGGGACGTGCAGCGACAGTTGCATCCAGCGTCGAAGACCACCATCGACCGCATGCATATGACTTCTGTCTCTCGCGTTACGTCTTTCAGCACCTTCGAGATCCGCGTCTGGCCCTACGCGCGCTGAAACCCTGTCTTCGCCCCGATGGAAAGTTAGTTATCGCAGACGTAGACGACGAGGCAGCTTGTCTCTTTTCACCGGAGGTCGATGGACTCGCGGACGCTATCCGGCTGTTCGGGCGCGCTCAGCAGGCACGCGGCGGCGACCGGCACGTCGCCCGAAAGCTTCCTCTTCTGCTCAAAGAAGCTGGGTACTCGTTTCTCTCTTTCGAGTGCGTCCCCATCCAATCCGAAGAGTGCGGGCGAGAGACGATCTTGAAACTCATGAGCCCGGCGCTTCTCACCCCGCTCGTCAAGGCCGGGATCGCTCAGCCCGAACTTCAGCAGCAAATTGCGCGTAGCCAACAGCAATGGGCGGAGTCCGCCAATTCTTTCGCCGTACTTTTCCTTTTCCTCGTCGTCGCGTCACCATGACAAACCACTGAAGACAGCTTCTATGACCGCAAAAATATCTCACACACCGGGTTGGGCGGTGCGGCTCAGACAGGCTCCGCGTCCGCTCCTGGCAACCAGCATTCAGCTTGTTTTCAAGGTACTCATTCGCACCTTTGAGTGGTGGGTGCGCCGCACGCGCGACGGCGGGCGGAGGTTTTTCTCCAATGCTGAGTTCCCTTGGATTCAGGAGGTAGAGGCGGCCGGGCGAGAGATTGCACGGGAATTTGAGACGACAGTCTTGGACTCATCGCGTATTCCGAACTTTCAGGACGTCATGATTGAGCAGAGACAGATCACAACGGACGACCGCTGGAAAACCCTGGTTTTGTGTGGGTACGGCCATCCGGTTCCGACGAACCTCTCCCGCTTCCCCTGTACTTCATCGGCACTCGTAAACATTCCAGGCATGAAAAGCGCGATGTTCTCGATTCTTCGCGGACAAAAAGAGATCCCGCCACATCGCGGTCCCTTTAGCGGAGTGCTTCGCTACCACCTGGCCATTCGCGTTCCCCAGGGCGGCGAAAACGATTACATCGAAGTGGGGGGCGAGCGTCGCTCATGGCGCGAAGGAGAAAGCCTCGTCTTCGACGATACGCATATCCATAGGGTCCACAAAGGCTCCGTGGGTGACCGAGTTGTTCTGTTCGTCGACTTCTTGAGACCACTTCCGTGGCCTCTCTCCACAATCAACCGAGCTATCATTCACCTCATCGCGTCGACCCCGTACATTCGGGATACCCTCAAGCGCGTCGAAGAATGGAAAGAACTCTTCGACCAAGCACCTGACGACCGCACCGTTCTTCAGCGTTGAACATTCAGAGCGGGCAAGCGAACAACGAACGTCGTCCCCTTTTCGTTACTCTCTTCGACTTGGATTGTGCCTCCATGCTGGAGTACAATACGCTTGCACAATGCGAGACCAAGACCAGTGCCCTCCGAGGGAGACTGCCCCGAAACGAATGGCTCGAAAAGCCTCCCGCGAACGCTGGGCGGGATACCGGAACCCGTGTCAGCGATTCGGACAACTACGCGATTCGGTTCCAAGTCCGTGCTCACCACCAAATTCCCGCCGCTCCCAATCGCGCGCAGGGAATTGTCGATGAGATTGGCCCAAACGAGATTGAGGGCGCCCGCATCACCCCGAATCCGATCACGTGCTCGATAATTCCGTCCAACTTTTACGGCGGCCGGAGTCTTCCACTGAAGGACTTGGAGCGTCGACTCGATGCCGGCGACGACGTCCACGAGTTCTTCGCGATTCGCTGGCCTCGCAAAGGACAACAGATTGTCTGCGAGCTGTGAAACCCGCGTACCACTCTCTTCGATCACTCGAATAAAGGTGTTCGCGGCGTCGCCATCCGTCTTTTGGCCATGGAGCAAGTGCCGCAGGGCTTCGAGCGCGTTCAAGATAGCGTTAAGGGGATTTCTTACCTCGTGCGCGAACCCTGAACTCAGGAGCCCGAGAACCGACAGCTTGTCGTTGGCCGTGGCCCGAGAAGCTGCTTCACGTATTCGTATTTGCGCCTCAACACGGGCGAGCAGTTCCCTAGGGGCAAATGGCTTCCCGACATAGTCACTCGCCCCAGCCGAAAATCCAGACAAGCGCGCCTCCACCTCTTGCCGCGCGGTTAACAAGATGACCGGGATCTCGGCGGTTGCAGCTTGCTGTCGCAAAGCATGGGTGAGCTGAAGGCCAGACATCACAGGCATCATGACGTCCGACAGCACCAAATCTGGTGTCTCGTCGGTGGCGATCCTCAGTCCCTCTTGACCGTTGTTCGCCTCCCGAACCCTAAAATGCTCTTGGAGAATTCCAACGACATATCTTCGAATCTCAGCGTCATCATCGACCACGAGTACTGTTTTCGCATCTGCAGGAAGTTCCGTATGGGAGCCAGATGAGTCACCAACCCCAGAGTCCAGAACACTGATGGGGCGAGCACCTTGTACGAGGTCTCCGCTCGAACGGCGATCTCTCCTGACGGGAACTTCCGCGAGACGCCTCTCCTTCAGCTCGTCCCGAACATGTGCATCCCCCTTAGGTATTGAGACGGTAAACGCAGAACCTTTCTCCGGTTCACTCGTGACGGCTATTGAGCCTCCATGCAACTCAACAGTTTCCTTCACAAGAGCCAGCCCGATTCCCGTTCCGCCAAATCTACGCAACCCAGATGAGTCCGCTTGAGAAAAGCGATCGAAAATCACGTGGAGATCTGCGGCAGCCATTCCTTGCCCGGTATCTGCCACCTCTACCAGCACGTTCTGTTCATTTTCAGATACCGAAATCGTCACACCCCCTGACGTCGTAAATTTGAGGGCGTTAGATACGAGATTTTGAAACACAACATCCATCATCTCGGCGTCAACGAGAACCGGAGTACTGGCCCCGCCGCGTAATTCCAAATTGAGCTTCTTTTCCTTTGCCGGAATCTTGAAAGGAATCAGCAGGGAACGCAGGAACCCGGTGAATTCGACCGGCTGGTACGACAAGCGTCGTTTACCGGCCTCCAGTTTCGCAAGATCCAGCAAATTGTTGATCAAGCGAAGAAGGCGCGCCGCACTTCGCTCCATTGCCATGAGATGTTCGCGTGACCCGAGCGGAAGCGAATCGGCTGGTCTCTGAAGAAGAGATTCCAGTGAAAGGAGGATGATTGTGAGGGGCGTCCGCAACTCATGACTGACGTTGTCGAAAAATTCCGTCTTCTTTCTGTCAATCTCTTTTTGACTCTGTAGGGCAACCTCGAGGCTCTGTTTTGCGTGCTCCAGGTCAATGGTCCGTTCCTTGACTCGCTGTTCGAGTTCCAGGTTGATTCGATTGAGTTCCTCGTTAATTTCGTTGAGCTCGTCGTGTCGCCTCCGAAGATCTTGAAGTGATTCTTCGAGACCAACACTCTGGGTTTTGAGTTGTTCGTCCTTCTGTCGAATTTGCGATCGGGCGTCTAACCACGCGGCAACAAGCAGCCCCCCAACCACCCCTGCCGCAATCATCGATGGGAGGCTCGCAACGAACGCAGTGCCGACCCCCAACGCCGTCCCAATGAGAGTGACGAAGAAATAGCGCTGCCAAGCACTGCTTGGCGTATTCCACTTCAGACGGTAGACGCATGACTCGGCGCCACTTAGCTGGCATTGAACTTCATCCACCTCTGCGGGTGGCACGCCCCAAATCGTCGGAACAGCACCGAATTGCGCCTTTCTCGTCTGACACAATGTACGATTTGATTCAGGGACTAAGCTCTTATACTCGAGCACCAATCGATTCGAGTCGGACTCGCGGATGTGAAACGTTCCGACCCGATTGAAGGTCGGCCCCAACTTAACGATTTTCTCGAAACCCGCCCGCGGGCTGCTAAGGGCTTTCAGAATGAGGTAGGCGAAGCCCAACGATTCGCGGGACATCGTTTTTTCTGCTGCAGTTCGAACGAAATTCTCGTCACCGCTCTCAACGGTGAACAGCGTTGCAAGGCGCTCGAACACAGACACGGCAACGAAGTTTTCGGGAGATTCAAGATAGCTGAGCGATGGAGAGACCTGCTTCTCCGCAAAAACGCGCACAAGGCGATCTCGACCAAACCGACGCTGGAACTCCAGAAGCAGATTCTTGACGACACGAACGCTCAGCTCAGAAGCTGTGTCATGACTCGATGGTTGCATGCTTTGGTTGAGGTTGCCGGCGTTGGACTCGGTCGCCCCCGCGGCAGTTTCGGCGCTCATCCGGCATTCTCCCAACCAATTCAAGCACTCACAACGAGAGGCACGATAGCGTAGCGGTGCGCTGAAGCTTATGGAAGAAAGGCCGTCGACGAGCGCCGCGGCGTACTTCAAATGACCACATCGTGGGGGAACTTGCGGCGTTGGGAACGACCCCTTGCGTGGACCCTGGGCCTCCTGCCCGTTGGCTTCCTGTTGGCCGTGGTGTGGTTGCACCAACCCCCTGCCGCGCTCACCCGGCTTACCCTTGAGCTGCGAGGCGAATGGCGGGTGGTCTCCAATACGGCCCGGGTCGGGTCCTGCCCGAGCGACCCGAGGACGTTTCGGCTCCCCGGTGGCTACGCCGCACAAGGGGGAACGGGTGCGACACCTCGCCTGTGTAGAAACGTGGAGATTGACGCCAGGCTGTCTGACCGCAAGCTTGGGATCGCGATTGGCGACGTTCGCTCCGCGGTCGTAACTTTTTTTGTAGACGGGGAACGTATTGGAGCCACCAACCCCTTGCGCGCGGGCAAGAGCGAACTTCTGGGCTTGGAACTGGTCGACGTCCCACCCTTGTCGCGAGGTATTCACACCTTCACATTGGCCTTTGACATCGCCTCGCCGGGCATGGACGGGGTAGTCGACAACCGCTTCTGGTTGGCGGACTACGAACAACTCCGTTCGCACGTTGACCGAATCTCATCCCTTCGGACAGTCATTTACGCGGCCGGCGTAAGCATTTTGGGCGCGTTCGCTCTCATTTTTGTACTGATTTCGGTCTTTGTGCCTCTTGGCCAAAGACGAGGTCGCTACCGTGCGACCGCAGCCATCATCACGGTCTCGGCGCTCTATATCGCCGTAAACGCGGGATGGCTGGGCGTCTACCAAGGCAACAGCCCGCGTCTTTGGCTGTACGACTTCATGTTCGTGGCCGCTTTTTGTTTGGTGCATCCAGAATTCATCGCGGGGTTCGTGGGCGACTCCAACACCCTATTTCTCAAGCTCAACCGCGTCGTCTCTTCGGCGCTGATTCTCCTGCTTGTCGTTGTGTCTGCGCTCTTGGGATTCAACGCTGCTGTGCCGGTGGCTACGGCTGCGTCTAGCTATACTTTCATTCCGATTGCCTACGTTTTTCTCCGACCTCTGATTGCGCTTGTTCGGGGCTGGAGCCCCGAACTCCCACTTCTCGCGGCGTGTTCACTTTGTTTCGTCGCCACAGGTGCGTTTGATACCGCTCGAGATGTCTATCTTGTTCAGGGGCCACGCTGGTTCATGCTCGGCGTCATCGTGACGGCCGCTGCAGCAGCCGCCGTGCTCGTGCTGGACATGGTACGCACCGCACGAGCCCGCGAGGAGCTGATGCAGTCGCTTCAGGCGGCCAACACAACCCTCGTCAGCTCACTCGAGGCCGAACGCGAGTTGCTGAGGCTGAAGGACGAATTCGTCTCGAACGTCACCCACGAGCTGCGGACGCCCTTGAACAGCATTGTGAACCTTCCGAAAGCGCTTCTGGGTTCCTTTCAAGAAGTCGAAGGGCTCGAGTGTCGCGCCTGTGGTCAAGTGAGCTCCGCGCCGGGCGCAAGTGAACGAGCCCATTGTCCTCAGTGCGGCTCGGCTGGCACTTTCGTACGGAAGCCCTTCTGGATTCCCGAGAGCAACTCAACTCCCGTCGTCATGGGTCTCAAGCAAGTCGAACGAACGGGCGAGCGTTTGCTGTCCCTCATCAACAACATCCTGAGTGTGACGCTGTTTAATCCCAAGACATCCTCACTCACCCTCACTCCGGTGGACACCAACAAGACACTCACGAACGTTTGCGTTTCGCACCCTCAGTCATCGCGCATCTCTTGCACACCCATCCCGGACGCCCCTGCTGTTCTCGCCCAAGAACGAGCACTTCGGCAGCTCCTCTTGTCACTCATTGACAACGCCCTAAAGTTCTCAGAAGCGTCATCACCGGTGGATGTCTGGGGCGAGGTCGCTTCGGGAGAGGTTCATTTTCACGTGCGCGACAGGGGCATCGGCATTGATGCCTCGCAGCACAAGCTCATTTTCGAACCGTTTCGACAAGTCGATGGCAGCTTGACGCGGCCGTTTGGTGGCGCCGGCCTCGGCTTGGCGGTGGCCAAGCGGATTGTGGAAATGCATGGCGGTCGCATTTGGCTTGAGAGCGCGCTTGGCAAGGGGTCTACGTTTCATTTTTCACTTCAGCTCGCTGGCCCGAACGCCCCATGACAGCCGCCGCCTCAATCAGGCCCGAGCAGCCCGACTTCAAGCGCAAACCCCTCTACTCTCACGCACGCGTCGCCAGTGCTTGGGGACTTGCCCTCATACCCCTGCTCGTTCTGGCCGGTTTGATTTGGGCCCATCGAGTACCGGAAACGCTGCTTAAGGCGGCGGTTCCTCTGTCTGGGATTTGGTCGGTTACCGAACCCACTGCTCAGGCTCTCCCCGTTGAACATTGCGACGCGCAGTCACGCGAATCGCGCAGAATTCCCGGCGACTTCATCGGACGACCCAGAAAAGTATTGTGTCGAACGGTAAGGCTCCCAGCCTCCGATGTGCCCTGGGCACTCGTTCTGGGCGACACGCGGGGCGCACGGGTCCGTGTGTTCGTGGATGGCCGTCACGTCGCGGACACGGTCACCGTGGCAAGCGCATTTCAACGGGACGTTCTCGGCCTCGATGTCTTTCCAGTATCGACGCTTTCCGCCGGTACGCACACGGTCGCGATGGACGTCACCACCGAATTGCCCGGCCTGGACTTCATTGCTGATGACCGCTTCTGGCTTGCACCCGAGGGCGAAGCGCGAGCGTTTGTGAACAGGGTCAACAACCTGCGCCGGTCGGTGCTGACCGCGGCCTTCGCGACACTCTCGCTCTTCGCGTTGGTTTGTTTTGTGCTTGCCGTCACGTTCGATTCGGCGCGGAGGCGACAACAGTATCGCTCGGCGGCGCTTGCGCTCGCGACGTCAGTTCTCTATTTGGCAATAAATTTCGGTCTTGCGTCAGCGAACGGCACCCATGCTTCGCTTTGGATTCACAACTACATAGTCATCGCGGGTTTCTTTATTTCATATCCGGACTTCGTTTACCGGTTCATTTCGGAACACGAATCCAGGGTGCTTTGGTGGAACCGTGCAATCGTGTTGGCCCTCGTTGCAGCATTCATTTTCTCCTACTGGCTTTTCGGGCTGAGAGCGCTGACTTTTGGGCAGGTCATGTTGGCGTGGGTTGTGGTCCCGAGCGCGTATGTCGTCTATCGCGTCGCTGGAATTGTTGTTCGCGCCTGGAAGCCAGAGCACCCGTTTCTTGTCGGCTCACTCTTCTGCCTCGTCACGACAGGCACCTACGACACGCTCCGCGACATGAATCTCCTGAGTGGTCCGCGATTCTTCGTCCTCGGCGTCAGTTTCACGGGCCTGTTTGTGGGTGGTGCCATCGTCTCTGACCTCGTGAGAACGGCGCGCGACCAGCAGCGGCTGCGGCGCTCCCTGGAAATCACGAACATGGAACTGGTGAAGTCGCTCAATGCCGAACGGGCGCTGGCCAAGTTGAAATCAGACTTCGTGGCGAATGTTTCGCACGAGTTGCGCACGCCCCTGAACAGCATCGTCAACATGCCTGCAGCGCTGATGCCGTCGTTTGTCGAAACGCCGGCGCTGGAGTGCCCAGCCTGCGGCGCGACGTTCGCTCCACCCGCAGGCGAGAAGCTTCATCGGTGTCCTTCGTGCGGTTCCCAGGGGAAGCCAGCGTCGCAGCCCCACTATGTGGCGCAGGGCGAAATGGGACTGGTTGTTTCGGGGCTGAAGCAAATCGAACGGACAGGCCACTTTCTGCTGGGGCTGGTGAATCGAATTCTCGATTTCAGTCGCTTTGAATCCACGGAAACCAAACTCGCGCTCGGGCCCGTCCCACTTCTGGCGTGTCTGCGGCGAGTTTTGGACGGCCACCCCGGCGCTTCTCGCGTCCAGCTCCGGGTCGACCCTTCCCACGTGGCTTTGGCCGACGAGGTTGCGCTTCAACAAGTTGTCATGAATCTCTTGGACAACGCGTTGCGCTTCTCGCCGCCTTCATCACGGGTGGAAATTTGGTCTGAAGCGAAGGATGCCGATGTGCTGCTCCACATTCGCGACTCCGGCATCGGAATCGAGCCACGTCATCACGAGGTGATTTTCGAAGCTTTTCGCCAAGTCGATGGCAGCACCACGCGCCCCTATGGCGGCACGGGCCTGGGCCTCGCCATCGCCAAGCGCATGACCGAAGCGCAGAAAGGCCACATCTGGGTCGACAGCGCCTTGGGTCAAGGCGCCACGTTTCATGTGGCGTTGAAGCGGCCTGGGGCCCCCAGCGTTTGAGCTTCACCCCAGCAAGCTCACGGTCCCAGCAATGCCGCGGGGACCACCGCGATTCCGTCCGCGCGGCGGTATGCTTCCGGTCCGGTGGCGCTGCGAGACGAGCCAGTTTTCCAGATCCTACAATGCATTTTCGACACGACTTAGAATGCAATTTCGACACGCTCAAAAGCGCGTTTCCGTCATGCCCCGTGACTTGCCCAGCGAAGCCCAGCCCTCTTCGCTCGAGTCACGCTGACCTTCGCGAGGTTCCAGCGCGCGGTGTCTCCTCCGAACGCCTTTTCCAAATCTGGATAGTGCGGAATCAGTTTGAGGCGGCGCTGCGACGAGCGACTTCTTCAGCGGTAGGCGTACGCACTTTTGAGCGCAACTCTCGTTCGCTCGCGCCGTATTCCACGAAATTCCTACGGGCATCATCGAGGCTCACGCGGTTAGCGCCTCCAGCGAAAGAAGAGTCTCGAAATTGCAAGTCGTCGTCCTCCCAGAAACACACTGGGCAGATTTCGAACGTCCCCGGCGGTTTCTCGGGGAGCGTCGGGTAACCGCAGCACGGACAGTCGAAGAAACGACTCATTGAATCTGCTCCAGCCATTGGCGCACCTTCACGGGGCCAATGGGCAAGTTGATGAGGCCTTATTTCCTGACCACCCAGCGGAGGAGAGGTGACGCCGTCGTGCCGAAGGCAAGCGTCGGACCACGCCATGGCCCGTCCTTAGCTTGAGCGGCCTCCATCCGACGTCGAAAGTCTTCGAACCTCGACCATCGGTCTGTGTGACTCCGGTGAAGGAACACGAAGTTAAATTCGAACAGCGGGTTGTCCGGTGCGCGAGCAAGCAGCCCGGTGGCGAAGTAGTCGTCTGGATCCAGAACGGGGTGACCGCAGGCGGCGCACACACGATCTCTCACTTTCCGACTCAGGACAGCTTCGTCGTGCCACTTCGTAGCCTCCTCATACAGGGGACTGCGGCCTAAGCATGAAGCGTGGACTGAAGAGTCGCTGAAGACAAAGAGGGGATCGGAACGATCCGAAACGAAAGGTGAGAACATTACGGCTTCACTGGCGGACCTTACGGGGAGTCCGCACAATGCGCATGCGGTATCGGGGACGAAAACCGCCATCAGCGCCCTCCCAGCCTCTTCACCTGGCCTCGCGCATCAGATCGCCGGCTTTCCCAATCGTCATGCGACTTTCCAAGGCCGCTCGACACCGTCCCATGAATCAGCGCCAGCGGTCACGATCTCCAAATAAACGAGCCGCGACCCCTCAACTTCCGCCGCGAAGAAGAGGCCGTTTGGGATGCCCTCCATCTCAACGAAGTGGCCGTCAGCCCCGTAGGTTCCATCCGGTATCGGCTGCCCAGCACGGTCGATGATGTGCGTGTATCGCCCCACCCCGGTGTGCTCCCGGCCGGTCACCTCGAGTTGGTCGAGTCGATACCCAGGCCAGTGCTGGCCTGCAATCAACCCAATGATCTCTCGCTCCATCGAAGTCAACACGCTCATGGGAGCCCTCTCCGACTGGCCGATGCAATTTGTCGCAGCATTCGCCGCGTCCTGAATACGGTTGAAGGCCGCTTCTCGCCCGCCATGACAAGGACCTTGCGATTCAGTCTGCTATCACCGCGACGGAACGACCCAATAGCTGGGCGCTTTCCACGAGGCCCCCCATTCGCTCCAAGAGGGTCGAAAGTTCTGGATCATGGTTGACGGTTCTGGCGACTGAGGTGACGTCCTCGTGGAGGCCCTGCAACTCGTCCTGCGAATAATCGGCATCTGCATAGAAGTCCGCCATTCGCCCCATCAACTTCGCCCCGGCTAAGTCCGCTGCGGACATCAAACGCTCGTGCAAACCGGCGCCAATCGTGAGCGTTTGCCCTGGGACACCGTCAGCGTCGAGTATCGAGAGATCCATCGGCATGGCTAGCGTACCCCTGGAAACGTGGTGACTAAAGACCCGTCAGCCTCCGTGATGATGGTAACCCATCGCGTCTGCTGTCCTGTTGCACGATCAATCCCAATGTTGCGACCGATGTCGAATGTTCGCGCGAATCTGCCGTTTGCCTGCCGCACCATGGGTTGCTGCGTGCCCGCTTGAACCAATTGTCGGATGTCCTCCCCAGCGTTGAACTTGCTCTTATTCAGAAACCTGGACATTCCGCTCTCCGTGTGGCGATTGATCGTATGCATGAGCCCTTTCGGCGTCACATGGACTGGGGGATTCAGCAGCCTCGTTGTGGCGCGCGCGCCCGACGTCGCCGCATGCTCTAGCGCCTTCGCCCCCAACTTCGTCCCAATCGCCACCTCGCCAGCGAGGGGGAGCGTCCCAAACGCAGACAGCGCCGAGTAGAAATACTGCCCCTCGAACGCATACCAAACGGCGTTGAGTGCATCGGCCCATGCGCCAGCCACGGGAATCATCCCAATGCCGTCGAGCGTGAAATGGCCGATGTCGCTCCATGACATCCCCGAGGAACGTGGCTCCTTTGGCCACGGATTCACATATCCAGCCGCGTCGCCGTGGCCGCGGAAGGCTTCTCCGTCAGCCCTTCTCGGAGCGCAGCGTTCGCGGCACCCTGAATCCGGTTGACGGCGGCTTCCCGCCCGCCGCTGGACACGACAAAGTTGCCGGGCGCGTGACCGAAGCGCAAAACAGCCACACATCGGGTCGGCAGGGCCATGTGTCAAGGCGCCACGTTTCAGGTGGCGTTGAAGCGGCCCTGAACGTTTCCCATCATGCTCCGTGACTTGGCCAGCGAAGTTCCGCCCTCTTCGCTCGAGTCGCGCTGACTTTCGCAAGGTACCAACGCGCGGCATCTCCACCGAACGCCTTTTCCAACTCTGAACAATGCTGGGCAAACCTATTCAGTACGCTGTTCAGCGATTCGTGGGACCCCTTGAGAACGCTTTCCATCGTTCTCCACCCGAACGCAATTTCAACGTCAGCGAAGTACTGAAATTCGCTTGGAAACGCAGCGGGAGCGACATCGAGAAACAATTCTCCACGATCGCTAAGCACCCGGAGTACGAGCGAGCCAAGCTCGGCGATCACTTCACCACTGCCCATCGAGCCGCTGGAGACCTGCTTTATCGATGCGGGCTGAATGTTCGCACGATCGAACTCCGTGCGAACAACATCCAAGAGAGACATTGCCAATTACCCCCTACCGCTTCTTCGGCGGAATCATTGAGCGCCCGTCATGACTGAACCGGTATCCCCGGCCCCCTAGATAATCAAGCTCGCGTTCGAGAGAACTCAGCGGCCGCACGTCCTTTTTCGGAACTGTCAGAATAATTTCATCGCCTCGTCGAATCGCCCTGTCGAGAAATCTCTGATTGGCGGCCCACTGAGCCTCCTTGCTCATGGCATCCCAGAACCTCGTCGGAACGTTGAAAGCACGAGCGTTGAGCTCTTTGGCGCGCTGCAAGTATTGGGGAAAGTGACCCAACACCACGCTCCCTGCCTTCAGTCCTAACTTGGTTCCAATAACAACTTCACCCAACAGCGGGGCCACCCCAACGACAGACAACGCCGAGTAGACGTACTGCCCCTCGAACGCGTACCAGATGGCGTTGAGTGCATCGGCCCACGAGCCAGCCACGGGAATCATCCCAATCCCGTCAAGCGTGAGATGGCCGATGTCGCTCCATGACATCCCCGAGGAACGTGGCTCCTTTGGCCACGGGTTCACATATCCAGCCGCGTCGCCGTGGCCGCGGAAAGCTTCTCCGGCGGAGCCCAGGTGAACCACGCCGTCGAGGAACCCGGCGGGCGTCGCCGTGCCAGGTCGTCCGCCACCGCCAACGGAAGTCACGTCCACGTGGCCCGAAGACCCACTCCCTGGGCTGCCTCCGCCCAAATTCATCCCACCGCCAATGGTGAGCCCGAAAAAGCCCTCTGGAGATGCGCCTGCCGCCCCACCCATCGTCGCTACGCCGCTTGCGATTAAGATGGCCGCCACTCCCTGCCCCCCTGGAACAACGGCCGCAACGACACCCGCCAGGAAAAGCGCGACTCCGGCGAGAAACCCCAACACATTGAAATTGCCCGACGGGTCGATGTACCGAATCGGGTTGTTCAGCACATACGAGTAGCGGTTGAAGGCTTGGCCATCGAGCGGGTCCGGCACGATGCTGTCCGCACTCAAGAACCGCCCAATCGCCGCGTCGTAGTAGCGCGCGCCGTAATAGTAGAGCCCGAACTCTTCATCGTACTCTTGGCCCGTAAACTTCGCGGTGACAGTGCTGCTGCCAGACGAATTCGCCTGCGAGACTTCACCGAACGGCAAATACGACATGCGCGTGACTTCGGCGCCGGTGGCGTCGGTGATGACCGAGCTCGAGTTGACGTGGTTCGAGTGATAAAAATACGTGCCGAGCGCGGGTCCCTGCGTCGTGTCTCCCGAAATCAGGTAGTCAGGCACAGACTCAAGCCCCGGCCCAGTGACAGCGTCAGGCCCGCACGCTGTTGCTGCCATCATGGTGGCCGTCAGCAACGCACCCACGCGCAACGGACGTCGAAGGCGAGGTTGATGCTTCGCCGTGCCACCGAAGCGCAGGAGGCCGAGAAGCAAGAACACAAACGCCGCAAAGCCGGTCAGCGCCACCGTGCTGGCAAATCCAGGGTGGTAGAGCGCCGCGCGCGACAGGTGGGTCAGCTTCGACAACCAGCCTTTGGGATGCGCCGAGGTAAACATCGAAGCGACCGCGAGCTCCGCTTTCCACCGATTGGCGTGATTGAACGCTGTGGCAATGGCTCCTTGGCGCGTGACCGAGGCGATGCGCCTCCCGTGCGCGAAGATGTGAAGCGTGTGTCGTTCGGGGGTCGAATCGCCGTAAACGCGCTTTTCGTACACCTGCCCCACGTATGTCGTCGTGACGCTGGGCCCCGACGCGGGCATGTAACGCTTCTGCGTGCGATTGCCGCTGGCGTCGTAGACCATTTCTCCGCGCAGCGCGCCGTTCTGTCGCACCTGTCTGAGGTAGCCCTCAACGGTCCACGCGTAGTCCCAGGTGGTGCCATCGAGAGTCTTGCGCAGCATGTTTCCATCGGCGTCGAAAGTGACTCCGCTCACCTGCGTTCCCGACGTGAGCTGCTGTCCAGTGAAAGACAACGTCCTGGCGACAAGCCCACCGAACATCGTTGGATTCCCTGCGGCGTCGTAAGCGTAGCTCTTGGTGCCCCAAGCACCAGCCGCCTGGGTGAGTCGGCTCAGTGCGTCGTATGAATAGACCTGCGTTTCATCGGTGTTGACGCCGGCCACGACTTTGTTCGCGCGACGGTCGGTGATGGCGCCGAGATTGAAACCACCGGTATTGACCCTGGAATACCAGTCGTACGCGAGGTCTTGAATCGTGCTGCCACTTCGCGTGGTGCGCAGAGAAGTGACGTGACCGACTTCGTCCATGCCATACGCCGTTTGAACACCGTTGCCGTAAGCCACCGCGCCGGGAATGCCGAGCGGGCTGTAGGCCGACCACGTGGCGAACGTTGTGCCATTGAGCGCGACACTCGCGAGATTGCCGCCGTCGGTGTACGCGCGCGTCACGGCGGACCCGTCTGGGTAGGTTTCTCGAACCACTCTGCCCGCGAGGTCGTAAGTGAAAGTTTGAGAGTATTGGCTGCCTCCCATCCATTTCACGTAGCCCTGCAGGTCGCCCGCTGTGGTGTACGAGAACTGGGTTGTTCCCGACGCATCGTCGAGGCGCGTGAGACGCCCCTTGCTGTTTTGCAACGCCGGGTCGTCGTATCGCAGCGTTACCGCCGGCTCACCGTCGGGTTGCTTGGTGAGGGGGCGGTTGAGAACGTCGTAGGTGTAGCTGACGCCTCTGCCATTCGCAGCGATTCGCACGGCGTTTCCGACGTCGTCGTAGGCGTACGTTGTCGTGCCCAGCTGCGGCACGGTCAAGCGCGTGCGCTGGCCCAGCGAGTCGTAGTCGGTTTGACTGACAGCGCCATCGGGATGCGTCACCGAAGTCATTCGGCCAAGGCCATCGTACGCATACCGCGTGGCACGACCCGTCGGGTCAATCATGGCGATGAGCTGGTCGCGCGAGTCGACATCGCGGTGAGTCACCTGCCCGTTCGGGTCTTGAATCGACGTTCGGCGGAGTGAATAGGTGTAGCGGGTGATTTTCCCATCCGGCGTCGTCAGGGTCGCGGTGCGGCCTGCCGTGTCGTACGTGGTACGGGTCAGAGGCGGTGCGAGCGTACCGCAAACATGTGGAAGTGAGACGGCGCTTGGGCGGCCCGCGGTGTCCTTTGATTTGGTTTCGCACACACCCGCCGGCGCATCACCGCTCGCTTGCGTGGCGTAAACAAACCCCGTCCCGTCGAACAACTCTCGCGAGACGTGGAATCGATTGGCCTCCACAGCGACAATCCGCACGTTCGACTGCGTATTGACGTTGCCGTGGTTCTCGTAACGATGTTCCGTTGAACCGCCATCGGGGCGAACTTCGCGAACGATGCGGCCAAAGACGTCGTATTGGGCGGTAACGGTTTGCCCGTTGGGGTTCGTCATCGACACGGCGTTGCCCCCGTTGTCGTAAACGAACGTGTGCGCGTGGTTCAGGGCATTGGTGATGCTGCTCACGTAGGCCCGAAATGTCGTGTCGTAAGCAGCCCGTGTGATGCGTTGAAGGCCTTGCACGAGGCCAGGGGCGGTGACCGAAGCGACGTTGCCATTGGGGTCGCACGTCATTTGGGTGGTGAGCCACGCGTTCGTGCTGCTTTGCCACTCGCCTCGCGCGGTCAAGCAGTTTTGTGTCCACGCATTCGTTGTTTCGGCAAGGCGCACGCCGTTGCTGAGCGTTGTGATGAGACCTGGCCGTCCCAAAATCCAGGCGCTCGTGTCATTGGTGTATTGGGTGTTGACGACCAACGTCGGCAAGCCGTCCCACGAAGACGTCACCGAAGTTGGATTTGCGTAGGCGTCGTAGGTGGTTTGGACAACATGTGTCGATGCCGGCGACGCGAAGCCTGGCTCAAACGTTGTCAGCGTTCGCGACAACTCACGAACAAGTTCTGTGCCCTGACTCGGCGAGACCAAATCATATTGGTACTGCGAGCGAGACAGCAGCGCGCCGCTCCCCGCGTAGGTATCGACTTGCCGTACCTGTTTTTCGTAGCCGGGCGTCTGAAAATATTGCGTAACGACGCGCTTGCCGGTTGCCTCCTCGGTGACTTCGACCTCCTGAAAGCCGAGGTCGCGCCTGTCGGTGACGAAACCGGACAAGTAGCGCCCATCGCGGTAGCGGTAGCGCGTTGCGTACGCCCCACCCCGGCCATCGTGCGTGGTGACTCGCGTGAGCAACTGTTGAGGCCAAGCGCGCGTGTTGCCGGGAGCCGTCGAGGCTGGCAAAACAGCGGGGGGCGCGAACTGAGCGAGTTGGTACTCCGCTTCAATGCGACCACCGAGCCCGTTGTTGACGCGCACCATCAAGTCTGGCGCGCGGCCATAGTTGCCGTAGATGTGAGCCGGCCCGACACCGGGTCTGTGGAAGAGAAGTTCCTGACGACCATCTCCGTTCACATCCAACGGCAAGATGCGATCGAGGTCGTCTAACAAGTCATACGCGCCGAATCCGTTCGAGGCGCTCACGAGCGTGAATGTGTCGTCGCCGTTCGAACGGTAAATCCAGCAAGGGCCGACCCCCGGCCGGAAAAGAACGAGGTCTTGTTTCCCGTCGCCGTTGTAATCGAAAGGCAGAATCTGATCGCGCGAATCGCGAAGATCGTACGTGTAGAAGCCGAACGAAGCGATGACGCGCGTGAAGGTGCCATCACCATTGGAACGGCTGACGTAAATCCACCCACCGCCAGGTCGATACGCGATGATGTCGTGTTTGCCGTCGCCGTTAAAGTCCAGCAAGACGAGGCGGTCGGCGTCGTGGGTCAGTCCATAGCCGTTGAAGCCATTCGTGGCGCTGACAAGCGAGAAAGTGCCGTCACCGTTGGAACGGTACAGGTGGCAAGGACCAGAACCCGGTCGATAGAACAACAAGTCCTGGCGACCGTCAGCGTTGAAATCCAGGGGCAACACGCGGTCACGCGCGTCCAAGAGGTCGTAGCTGTAGAAACCCGTGGAAGCGATAACGCGCGTGAAGGTGCCATCGCCGTTTGAACGGTTGACGTGAACCCAGCCCCCACCCGGGCGGTAGGCCAGGATGTCTTGTTTGCCATCACCGTTGAAATCGAATGGGACGAGACGGTCGTCGTCGTGAGTCAGGCCATACCCATTGAAGCCACTTGTCGCGCTCACTGTGGAGAAGGTGCCGTCACCGTTCGACCGGGAAAGGTAGGAAGGACCAACTCCCGGACGATAGAAAAGCAAGTCCTGCCGGCCGTCACCGTTGAAGTCCAAAGGAAGCACTTGGTCGCGGGGGTCACCCAGGTCGTAAGTGTAAAAGCCGCCTCCGGCCCAAACGCGCGTGAAGGTGCCGTCCCCTTGCCCCTGACTGACCTGCACGTACCCATCTCCGGGGCGATACATCAACAGGTCTTGCCGACCGTCCCCGTCGAAGTCGAAGGGCACCACGCGGTCTTGGGTGGAGAGCAAATCATAGCCGTTGATGCCGCTGCCCATGTACATGCTGTCTAAGAGTGGGGCCGTCATTCCCTGCTCCCACGCAAACGTCTGTGCCGGCAGGGTGCTGGCGCCGTCACTCCCGTACTCCTGGACCGCGACGAGCTGGCTTCGTCCAGTGAGAGCGCCGTACTGGTAGTCCAGCCGATACCGCCGAACGAGAGCACCGGCCGACTTCACGTCAATCCATTTGAGGCGCTGGGTCGTACGCTGGAGCGCGCCAGCTTCCATCAGCACGTGCACGTCGGTGCGACTTTCGTACTGAAATTCGACCGTGCGAAACGTCGCCAGGCTCGGCCCGCGCGTGTAGGTGATGACACGCGGGTAGAGTTGCCCGTTGACGTCGTCCTTGGTGTAGGCGACCTCGTAAGCGTTGCCGAAGACATCGCTCACACGCGACAGGGCCCAGGCGCGCACGCTGGCTGAACCTTGCTTGAGGAGCCGCGAGTCCGTGGTCAACCCATACAGAAACTGCCGGCCACTGCGGTCTGTGACGGTCCACGAACATGGACCGTCGCCACATGCCCCCTGCGACACAAACTTGCTGAAACTTTCGGCGCGAGAGCGGTAGCTGCCATCTTTCAGCTGGCCCTGCCCAACAAGTCGCCCAAACTGCGAGTGGGCCTAGTCATCAGAGCCGGCATAGTTCACGCCATTGCCCACGTTGGCGCGGCCGATGGCCGAAAGTCCCGCCAGCTGCCAACCCATGCCGACAATGCCGTTGCCAGCGCCGGAGTCGTAGACCAGCGACAGGTCTGGCTGTGCACCATTGGAACCCGCTGGCAACTGGATGGGGATGACGTGAGTGAACGACCCCTGCGCGAAAGCCATGCTGGCGAACAACGCCACAAGCCCAAACAGCCCGCTCAACAGTTTGCGCATAAGTGCCTCCAACGCACGACATGACACATCGTTTCGGGTTGTCTTGTCAACTCATTGTAGTTTTACGTCGTTTATATTCACATTTCGCGTACAACTCCTGGTGATTGCGCTGGCTGATCGCGTGTCCACACGCTAGACGGGCAAAATGCCGGGTCTCCGTGTGAACAGACTTCTGGATTGGAAGCGTCGGTTCGCTTGGGTCGCGCTCGTGTTGGCCGCATGTGTACCGCCCGGGGTGGTGTTGTCGGAAATCGCCACACGAGGCGTCAACGTTCCGTTCGCCGACCAGTGGCTCCGAGGGTCGACGCTGGACGTCGCTTCACGAACGCTGACGGGAACACTGAGTCGTCGCGATCTGCTTCGACAGAACTTTGACCACCGAATCTTCTTTTCGCATCTCACCACCGCGGTGCTGGTTCGGTTTTCGTCTTGGGACCAGCGCGATGAGATGCGCCTCAGCGTCCTCATGGCCGCAGTGGCGGTTGTCCTCTTGTTTGTGGCCTGGAAGAAGGGTGCGCCGCCTCATGCGCTGCCTTGGGTGCTCCCGGTGTTTTCGCTGCTCATGCTTTCGCAGCGGCAACGGGCCAATTGGCTGTGGGGGTTTCAGACGCAGTGGTACTTCGCGCTGTTGTTTGTTGCGGCTTTGGCCGCCTTGCTCAGCGTGTCGAGGTTGCGCACTCGGCATTGGGTGCTCGGAGCCATAGGCGCGACCTGCGCGACGTTCTCTTTTGGAAGCGGGCTTCTGACGTGGCCGTTGTTCGTGTTGGGCGCTGTGCTTCGGGGCGAAATGACTTGGCGTCGTGCGATTGGGTGGTTGGTCGCCGCGGTCACTGTCCTCGTGGTGTTTTTCCAGCGTTACAACTGGATGCCCCGACCCGGGCGACCTCTGTCCTTGAGCTGGGCTTTGGACACCGCGCAGTTTGTTTTTGCATTTGTCGGCAGTTCTTTCGCGCCTGAATCGGCCGCAGGGCTACCCTGGGCGATGGCGGCCGGCGTGGTGGTTTTGGCGCTGGCGCTGCTTGCCACCCTGCTTCTTTGGCGCGGCGGCGCCCTGCGCGAATCCGTTCCCTGGCTCTTCCTTCTGGGCTTCGCGGTGGGCTCGGCCTTGATGGCTTCGCAGAGCGAACGCGGCCGAGCTGTCGCCAACGCACTATTCAGTCGAAACGTCGCGCACGCTTGCCTGGCCGCCGTCGCCGCACTCGTCCTCACAGGTCAAGCGGCAAAGCGGTTGTCACCTTCCAAAGCTTGGCTCCTGCGGCTTGCACCCGCGTTGTGGATTCCAGGTTTCGTCTGGGCCACGCAAGCGTCTTGGACGCCCTACCCTTTCATCGGCGACCGGGCGCTCTTCGACTGCGTCCAGGCGTTTCCGAAGTTGCGAAACTTGTCCTGTCTGGGTGTGACGGGGGAGTTTGTGGAAGACGCCGACAACGTCTCAAAAACGCTGTTGCTCTTGTCTGAACATCGCAAAGGGCCATACGCCGAGGGGCGCTAGGCCAGCGCTTAGGGCGCTACACCTGACGCACGGACCGCGCTTCAACAAACAGAATGGTTTCGGCCCAAAGGCCATCTGCCCCCATCGATTCGATTTCGATTTCGAGACTGAAGTTCTGGCGCTCCGGGTGCGTCAAAAACCGAACTTCACGGACGAGTCCATCCAGCCAGCCCGGGCTCCCCAGGCGCAAACTGCTGACACCTTCGAAGCGCAAACTGACGTCCGGGCCTTCGAGCGCATCGAGGTGAATCTCCAGCATCCCGTGCGGCGCATCCACCGCGAGGTGGCGCAGCAGGGTGGGCGTCGCGACCAAGAGGGAATTGATCTGATGAGCACCTAGCGGAGGTGCCTCTTGTGTACTCTCTATCGTTGTTGTGTGGTTCATATGAGTTACATGCGAGTGTTTCACACAACTACATATATGTTCAAGTGGGTCCCTAATTCATCGGTCTTTGTGTTTTCGAAAGCACGCAAACCACCGGGACGACTCTGCTTCTTGAGCCCAAAGCCCCATCGCCTCTAGAGTCGCGCGTTCGAGTCCATTGGCCATGTCCGCGCCCCCTGAGGTCAATCCGTCGTACCTGCCACCCGGCACGCGGATTGGTTTCTACGAGGTCGTCACGTTGATCGCCTCGGGCGGCTTCGGTTCGCTCTACAAAGTGCTGCGCGACGGCGAAGTGCTGGCGCTGAAGCTGGCCTCCTACGCTCTGGAGGGCATGTCCGCCCAGGAGCGCACGCGCCACGAAGAGCGAGCCGACCGGGAAGTGGTGGCCCTCAAGAGCCTGCGCCATCCCAACATCGTTCGCGTTCACGCTTTCGAGCGCTGGCCCACCCGCGATGGGTACCCCTACATCGTCATGGACTTTGTCGAGGGTGACCGGCTTTACGAATGGAAGCGCAAGCGGGCCCCGACGTTTCGTCAGGTGTGCGCGGTGTTTCGAAAACTGGCGGGGGCACTCCACGAAATGCATCGCTTGGAGGTGTTTCACCGAGACCTCAAAAGCGAAAACGTTTTGGTGCGGGCGGACGGCGAACCGGTGCTCATTGATTTTGGGATTTCGCGACCCCGCTCAGCATTTACCGTGACGAAGTCGCAATCGATGCTCGGCACAGTCACGCATTTCAGCCCGGAGTATTGCCGCTACTTCTTGGAAGGGGGCTGGAAAAGCGGTGAGCGCTTTGTGTACCGAGCGGCCTCAGACCTGCACTGCGTCGGCTACATGCTCTACCAAATGGTTGCGGGCATGCCGCCCTTTGAGACCCACCCTGAAGACGAAATCGACCTGATTAACGAAATCGCCGAGCGGCCCCCCAAAGACCCGCGTTCGCACAACTCGCAGATTCCGGAAGCGCTCGCGCGCGTTGCGCTCAGACTTCTCGAAAAGGCTCCCGAAAATCGGTTTGCGTCGGGTGAGGCACTGGCGCATGCGCTCGATACCGCCTGCACATCCGGAGACAAGGCATGGGACGTGACACTCGGACCCAAACAGCGTGAGCGCGTTGTTTCCACGGCGACAGCAAAACCCAGCACGCCCAAAGATGCGCCCGTGGTGCTGTATGTCGAGGACGACGACGACAGTTTTCTTATTACCCACGCCCGTCTGGCGCCGAAGTATCAGGTGCTTCGCGCGCGCAACGACATTGAGGCGTGTCAGGTGCTGCGCAAGCAGGGGTCTTCTCTGTTGGTGATTCTGATGGACATTCAGCTTCAAGACTCTCGCCTCGACGGCGTAGCCCTCACGCGTCTTGTGCGGGGCACGCTTAAGGACGAACCGCTGCCCGCGTATGCGATGGGCTGCCCGGTCTTGTCGACGCCCATTTTCTTTGTCACCGCCCACACAGAGCGTTTTCCGGAGCCAGGACTTTTGGCCGCGGGCGGCGACCGCGTCA
>JBJXGM010000153.1:0-31257 GCA_046155985.1 Myxococcaceae bacterium
CTGACGCGGGAGGCAAGAACCGCTTCCGCGCGTCAACCGCCAAGCTGACCACAACCGTCCAGCGGAGCCTGACCACCCTCTCTGGTCGTGCCGACCGCCAGGGCGCTACTGCCCTACGTGCTCTTCAGCTTTTCGACGGCGTTGTGCCTGAGCTCGTCGCAGCGGCAGCGCCTCCGCCGGCCTCGTTGCCCTCCCCACCCTGCTGAAGCGCATAAATGAAGTTCAGAACTTCGGCGACGGCGTCGTAGAGCTCTTCTGGAATTTCCTCGCCGACTTCAATGCGAAACAGCGCATGTGCGAGAGGCACGTTGCGCATGACAGGCACGCCGTACTCGCGCGCGATGTCGCGAATTTTGTCCGCCTTGGTGCGCATGCCCTTGGCGACCACCTTGGGGGCGCCGTCCTTGTCGCGCTCATATTTGAGCGCGACTGCAATTTCGGTGTCGTCCTTGGGCATGCCTAGACCGGTCTCTATTGCGCTGCCGCCAGAGTGCCCTGACGCAGGCTGTAAACAAAGTTCAGCACCTCCGCGACGGCGTCGTAAAGCGACTCTGGAATCTCCTCGCCCACTTCCACACGTAAGAGTGCGTGCGCCAAGGGAACATTCCGCATCAACGCCACGTTGGAGTCCCTGGCCAGGGCCTTCATCGCCTGCGCCCGGGCGTTCATGCCTTTGGCGATGACCCGGGGGGCGTGGTCCTTTTCGGTGTCGTATTTGAGCGCCACGGCCACGTGCTCGGGGTTGGTGACGACCACGTCGGCGTCTTTCACCGCCTCCATCTGGGCGCCTTCCAAAATCTCCATGTGAAACTCTTTGCGCTTCTGTTTGTGGTGCGGGTCGCCTTCGCTTTCTTTGTATTCCCGCTTCACTTCGTCTTTCGTCATCATCATGTCTTTCATGTACGTGCGCCGCTGGAACCACACGTCGAAGACACCGAAGAGAATGAACAGCACGCCCACGCGAACGCAGATTCGAAAAATCAATTCTCCCAATACGGACAGCAGCTGCGCCGGGTCGCCGCGAATGGAACCGACCACCATGTCCATGCCGTCGCGCAAGACGACGTAAACAACATAGGCCGTCACGCCCATTTTGACCGTGGATTTAAGCAGTTCGACGAGTTGCTTCTTCGAAAAGAGGTTCTTGAGCCCCTCAATCGGGTTGAGCTTCTCGAGCTTGGGCTGAATCGACTCCATCGAAAACAGCCCGCCCGTCTGAATGAAGTCAGACAGCGCACCGATAACAGCCGCCGCCACCACGACCGGCAGAGTCAACAGCACGGTCGCCCTCAGGCCCAAACCAATGGCGTTTCGAATCGAGACATGCAGCGTGTCGGGGTGACTCAGCGCATCGAATGCGAACGCGAAAAGGCTTCGAAGTTCACCGGCAATAAAATCGCCAGCGCCCCACAGCGCACCCATCCCCACCAGAAAAACAAACACACCCGTCAGGTCTTTGCTCTTCCAGGTTTGGCCCTTTTTTCGAGCGTCCTCCAGCTTCTTGTGCGTGGGCTCTTCGGTCTTCTCGCCAGATTGTTGCTGTGCCACGCAATACTCCCCAGCTTAGGCAAGCAACCGAATCGCGGTCGCGAGGCGCTCCAACATCGTTCGAAACTCCACCTGCATGCGCTCAAGCAGAAGGTGTGCAGACAAAAGCACCACCGCGGCGGCGACCACTGGCTTGACAGACATTGAAATGAAGAAGACCTGAATCTGCGGCGCCACGCGGTTGATCATTCCCAGCGCCAAGTCGGTCAGAAACGTCGCAATCAAAGCGGGTGCGGACAGCATCACCGCGACGAGCAACAGGTGCCCAAAAACCCGCCCAATCAAATCAAAAAACGCCCAGCGCCCCGCGCTGAACGCCGGGAATTGGTCCAGGGGCAGAGTGAGAAAACTGTCGCCCAAGGCCTGGATGACGACGTGATGCCCGTTCAAGGTGAGGAACAGCACAACCGACAACTGAAACTTGAGACTCGAAAAAATGGTCACTTGCTGCTGAAGCTGGGGCACCATCACTTGCGCCATCGCAGCACCGGCCGCCGTATCCACCAGATGCCCTGCTGCGCGTGCAGCTTCGAACACCATTTCCACAATGAACGCCAACGCGACGCCGATGAACAATTCCTTCAGCAGAAGCGCAATGTAAGGGATGGCCGCAATGGGAACATTGCTGATGCGTTCTTGGACCACCGGAAAGAGAATGACGGCCAGCGCCAACGACAGACCAATTTTCACCTCGGTGGGCGTCGTTTCACCACCCAGAAAAGGCGTGAGCGCCAACACGGGAATGATGCGCGCGGCCATCAATGCCACGGTCAGAACGACGACCGTAAAGTTGAGTTTCATCCCGAATTCAGAGAGCAGCGCCTGAATCGTCATTGGCCAATCAGCTGGGGAAACCGGTCGAACAAGCGAAAGGTAAAGTGCAGCAGCTGTGCACCAATCCAGTTTCCGGCGATGGCGAGCACACCAAAAACGACGATGACTTTTGGCGCGAAACTCAGGGTCTGTTCTTGAATCTGCGTCGTCGCTTGAAAGACCGAAATGGCAAAACCCACCACCAAGCTCAGAATAATCGGTGGCGCAGACGCCACAAGCGTCAGGTAAAGCGCCTCTTGGGTGATGGACGTCAGCTGGTTCACAGGTAACTCACCACCAATCCCTTGGCGATGAGGTACCAGCCGTCGACCAAGACGAAAAGCAACAGCTTAAACGGCAGTGAAATCGTCGTCGGTGAGAGCATGTGCATGCCCAGCGCCAACAGAATGTTGGCCACCACCATGTCGATGACAATGAAGGGCACAAACAAGATGAAGCCGACTTGAAAGGCTTCTTTGAGTTCCGACACGACGAAAGCCGGCACGATGATCATGAAGTCGGTGTCCTTCACTTCATCGCGGTCGGGCCCCTTCCGCATTTTTCGCGCCAGCCCGTAAAACAGTGCCCGGTCCTTCTTGGTGAGTTCCTTGATGAGAAACTCCCGCAAAGGTTCGCGTGCGCGCCCCGCGGCTTCAATGAGCTGGCCGACCGTCTCCGAACTCACGACAGCGCCGCCCTTGCGCCAAATGTCGACTTGGGCGGCTTCGTACATGGCCGACCCCACCGGCGCCATGATGTACATCGTGAGAATAATCGCGAGGCCCGTGATGACTTGCGTCGGCGGGGTCTGCTGCGTGCCCAGCGCCGAGCGCACAATCGACAACACGACAGAAATTTTCACGAAGCTCGTCACCATCAGCAGCACAAACGGGACGAGCGCCAGCGCGGTGAGCGCCAGCATGAGAACAAGAGGGCGCGAGGCAAACGACTCGGGATTGATTTGCTCGGCGCCGATGTCCGGAACGGCCGGCGTTGTGCCTCCCCCGCCACCCCCGCGCTTGCGCTGGGCGAAAGCAACCGCTGGCAAAAGGCCTACGGCCAGGCCGGTCAACCACCACGTCAGCCGTGTGAAAACCGAATTCATGACCTCAAACTCCTGGTGGAGCGCTCGCGCCACTGACCGGCGGAGGCGCCACGCTTTGGGCGCGCGCCACTTGGGCGGAGTCCAGTTTCGAAATGAGATGAAATCCACTTTCTGACGCGCCGAGCAGCAAGAACTCCCCGGCGGCTTCGACAACATAGAGTGACCGCTTGGGCTCCACCGTGACGCGTTCCACGACGCGAACCAACCCCTTCTTTCCACCCGGCAAGAGCGACAACCCCATCCAGCGGCGAAGCCCGAAGTTGAGCAACAGATAGGCCAACGCGACGACCAGCCCCAGCACCACCAGAGTGCGCAGCAGGGTCCAGCCGAGGCTTGGCTCTTCGGGCATGGGCGCCCCAGGGGCCTCTTGCGCCCACGCGAACGTGGAAAACAAAAGGCCTGCGACGCTGAACCCGCTCCAACTTCGCAGCATCGAAATCCGCCTAACCCAGCAGGGTGAGAATGCGCACGCCCAGGTGGCCATCAACTTCAACCAACTCGCCGCGGGCAACGACTTTTCCACCGACCGACAAATCCACAGGCTCGCCCGGCACACGTTGCAGGTCGAAGATTTGGCCGACTTTGAGCGACAGCACTTGCTCGGCCGTCACTGGCACGCGCGCAAGTTCAACCGCAATCTGCAACGGAATGTCGCTTAAGAGTTCTGCGCCTTCGTTCGAATCTTCCACGTCGACCTCGCGCCGCACAGCGGTTCCGGCAAAAGGCTGGTCCGAATCCGCTCTGTCGTCACTTTCCTCACCGATTTCTGCCAAGGCTTCGGCCGCGGCGTCCTCGGCAGCCGTGGGGCTCTGCGCCGGCGGGCGAGTATCGCCGAGTTCGAAGCCGCTGACCCGCGCAAACAACTTTTCATTCTCGATGTACACGTCGGCGTTCAGCACACCGGCGCGCCCAAGCCCCACCCGCAGCTTCGCGGTGCCGCCCTCACCCTTGTGCGGCAGCGCCGTCAGAGCATCCAGCACCAGCACGTCTTTGGGGGCGAGCGCTCGAAGCGCTTCGCTCGTGATTTCGGTGTGGCCAATATCGACCCTGAGCCACGCCTTGGCTCCCCCCAAGCGCGCCAAGTTTGGACGCTGCAACCGGGTTTGGCGCTGCGCGCGCTCCACGCCAGGTGCCAGGCCTTGCGCCATGCGCAACACGGACTCTGGGATGAGCAGGCGGACATAGCCAGAAGCCTGGCCCACAACGACTTTGAACTGGGCCACACCCACGTGGGCCTCTTCCTCAAACAGGGCCAGGGCGTCGTCCCGCTGTTTGGCAATGCTTTCCAACCGCAGCTTCGGGAGACCAGGGTCCAGGTGCGGTGAGAGGGCTTTGAGCACCTCCAACACCAAGTAGCTCATGACGCCTTCTTCGATATCCGTCAGCGGGCGCAGACCCAAGACTTCGCCGGGACCTCCGAACAGCAAGTCAATCACCCGGTGAGCCAAGTCGAGCTCAACCTCGAAAATGCCGCGCGGCTTGTGCGGGAGCGGTGCAATCACCGTGCAAAACGCGGTCGTGCCCAAGTACTGCCGCAGTCGCGAAGGCGGCACCACGTGCACGTAGTCCACACGGAGTGCGACGGTGGCGTCCAGAAGCTCAGCCAGGCGCGCAAGAAGCTCAGGTGCCACAGCGCCATCTGCGCCAACGCCTGGCAAAAGCTGCGTCATTCGCTCCATCAGCAGAATCTGCGTCTTGCCGACGCGCTCAAGCCCCCCGAACCGAAAGGGCGCCCAATCGCCTCGGGCGAGGTCGCTGATGTCCGACACGTGGACGCGCTGCGTCGTCTCCAGAGGTCCGGGAACTTCGACATCTGCCCCTTGCGTCAGTTCGTCGATGGAGCGGCTCACTTGCGACCCTCGATGCGCAATTCTTCGACGATGAGATTTCGCCCGGTCAAGGCGGCGCGAAGTCCTTCCAGTTGCCCTTGCAGCTGCTCCAAGACCTCTTTGTTGCCGCCAGAGAAGACTGCGGCGATTCGACCTTGTCGCGCCGTCACTTTGATATTCAACCCTGCCAGCACGTTGCTGCGGAGCTCTATCTGAAACTCGGCGTGGCCTTGCGCGTTTTTTCCCACGCGAGCACGTTCCACGATCTTCTGTGCAATTTCATTGGCCAGCGCACGCATGCGCTCTGAACGCCCGCTGTCTTTGGGCTGCGCGACTGGCACCGGCGCCAGGAGACCTGGGTTGATTCGAAACTGCCCTGTGCCCGCACCCGCGCCACCCCCACCCTCGCGCTGCTGGCCTTTCCCACCCTGCCCACCCGCCTCGCGCTCGCTCGCGCGCTCCGTACCGCCGTCGGCCGGGGCGCCCCCCCCCTTGGCGGAACTCTCCGTTGAAGCTTCGACACGAGCGCCCTGGCGCTCGGTGTGCGCCAGCGCGTTCTTGCGTCGCTCGGACCGCAGCGCCTCGCTGCCTTCGTCTTTTGAGCGAAGACCCACCCGCTCTTGTTCGCTTTGATGTCCTTGGTCTCTGGCATGGGCGTATTCCAAGTCGGTGCGGCGGCCGGCATCGTGCGTTTGCCCCAAAATCGCAGCGCCCCGCTGCCGTTGGGCCGCACGGCCTTGGTCGTGTTGGGCGAACTCCCGGGCCTTTTTCAGGACGTCTTTGCCCCGGCTGTCCCGTGTGCGTTGCTGAACGCCCTTCTCGTGCGCTTCGCGCTGCCCCGAAACGTTCTCGCGTCGCTCTTGGTCGGAGGCTTTGAGACGATCGGCGAACGCCGTGTCCTGGACACGCTTGCCTTTTTCTCGCGATTCTTCACGCAAGCGCTGTTCGTGCAGGCGTTCTGCAAGGCGCTCGGCTTCGCGGTCGTCGTCGACGCGCGGGCTCATGACGACCCCGACCGTCGTGCGCGCGCCAGATGGAGGGCGCTGCCAATCTCCTCCCCGGCGAGGTCTTCGCGCATGTCACGCTCGCGGCGAACTTCTTTGGACCATTTCTCTTTGTGCTTTTCGATGGCTTTGAGTTCTTTCGCGGCTTCGGCCATTTCGGCGCGTTTTTTCTCGCGCACGCGTTCGGCGTTTTTCACCGTGGCCTTTTGTCGCTCAATGTGCAGCGCGACCTCGGCTTCTTCATCGCGGAGCCGAAGCTCGAAACGGTTCATTTGCGAGAGCTCACCCACGCCGCCACCTTTGGCAATGAGCTCCTGAACAAACGCAGCCACCTTCGCTTTGCGTTCTGCCTTCCGGCGCTCCAAGTCGTCTTGTAACCGCTTGAGTTCGGCCTGCGCTTTGACGACTTCTTGTGTGGCCAATGAAAACGCCTGCTTGGCCGCTTCTTCGGCGCGTTCCCGAATTTCCAGCAACGTTTGGAGGCGGTAGGGCGACATGGACTTACCCCGAGTCTAACCTGGCCAGGCACTCTCTAGGAATCGCCAGCAAGTCTCTGGTGTTCCGAGCCCTAGTCCCGGAACAGCTCCACGAGTGCTTCGACCGACTCTTCGTAGCCGGCGTTTTCGTCCGTCCCCTGCTTCAGGAACTCGATAATCGCTTCGTATTTGTCGATGGCGTAGTCGGTTTTGGGGTCGGTGCCATATTGGTATGCCCCCAAAAGAATCAGGTCCCGCTGCTTTTCGTAGTTCGCCAGCGTCTCGCGAAGCTTTCTGGCCGCAGTGTCGTGGTCGTCTTCCACAATGCCTGTCATGACGCGCGACAGCGAGGCCAACACATCCATCGCCGGCCACTGGTTTCGTTCAGCCAGCGGGCGGCTCAGAATGAAGTGACCATCCAAAATACCACGCACTTCGTCGGCGATGGGCTCGTCCATGTCGCCGCCGGCCACCAGCACGGTGTAAAGGGCCGTGCAGTAGCCTTTGTCCGAGTTGCCTGTGCGTTCCAGAATGCGGGGCAGCAGTGAAAACACCGAGGGCGGATACCCCTGCCGGGCAGGGGGTTCGCCGACCGCCAAGCCGATTTCACGCTGGGCCCGGGCCAAACGCGTCACCGTGTCGAGCATGAACATCACGTTGCCACCGCGGTCTCGAAAATACTCAGCAATCGCGGTGGCGACGAAAGCGGCGCGCAAACGCACCAAGGCAGGTTGGTCTGAAGTCGCGCAGACGACGATGGAGCGTTTGAGGCCTTCTTCCCCCAGAGAATCCTCGATGAACTCTCGAACTTCACGGCCACGCTCGCCAATCAGGGCAATGACGTTGAGTTCCGCCTGCGTGTTTCGCGCGATTTGACCCATCAGCGTCGACTTGCCGACGCCCGACCCGGCGAACAAACCGACGCGCTGGCCTTCGCCGACGGTCAAGAGCCCATCAATGCAGCGCAACCCCAAAGGGAGCGGCCGTTCGATTCTGCGCCGGGTAAAGGGGTCTGGCGCATCGCGGTCCACCGACCATTCCACAAGTCCGTCCGGCAAGGGCCTGCCGTCAATCGGCTCGCCCAACCCGCCAAGGACGCGTCCCAAAAGCCCTTCGCCCACACGAATCGTCAGCGGCCGCCCGCTGGGAATGACTTCGCTGTCTGCACCAATGCCAACAAGTTCACCCAGCGGCATCAACATCACTTGTTCGCCCTGAAACCCAACGACCTCGGCTTTCACGCCGCTTTTTCGACCCCGAATTTCGACGACTTCACCCACGCGAACACCAGGCACAGCGGCCTTGATGACCAAGCCCGTCAGTTCAGTCACGCGACCGCGAATTCGAACGGCTTGTGCCTCTTTGAGAAGGCGCCGGTAATGCGCCAAGTCAATCGCCACGGCTACTCCGAAGTCTCGGCGTCATCGGCCACGTCACCTTCAAGCAGCACACGCCGCAGCATTTCAATTTGGGTTTCCAGGCGCGCATCGAGGGTTGCCGTGTCGGTGTGAATGATGCACCCACCCCGCGGGACATCGCTGTCTTCTTTGATGCCTATCGACAGCGTTTGGCCGATTCGCTGCATCAACGCTTTTTCACGCGCACGCAACACGGTGGCGTCTTTGGGATGCACGTGAAGCACAAGCGCTTTGGTGCGACGGGCAGTCTCAATCGCCGTGGCGCAGATTTCGACAATGATTTCCGGAGAGCGTTCGAGGTCTGCGCCAATAATTTTCTCGGCGACGCTGCAGGCCAGCAGCAGAACCTCATTTTGAGAAGTGGCGAGCACTTCGTCGCGCTGCTGGTGTGCCCGCGCCAAAATCTCTGTACCTTGCGACAACTGCTCTTGCCGACCTTCCTCGCGCCCTTGAGCGATGTATTCCTCTCGCTTCGCTTGGGCCTCAGAAAGCATGGCCTCAGCGCGTGCCTTGGCGTCCGCCAAAATCGCCTGTGCGGACTGCCGGGCTTCATAGTCTTCGGATTGCAAGACGCCGCGCGGGCGAGCAATCGCCGGCCGCTCGATGGGCCCCTCCGGCGCGCTTTCGCCCTTAATCACTTTGCCGATGGCCATGTGGGTGAAGTCTAACCCGAAGCCGTCTGGCATCCATAACCCCAAGCCCTTGAAACTCCGCCTTGAAACTCCGATGGGTGGGGTGCCGAAACCCAGGCCAGCGCCGCGCTTAAGGATTTAACCCTTGCCGCGCGGGCCTCGGCCTTTGGGAAGTCTTGGGGGAATCAGCGGGCTTCCACGGGGCCCGGGCTTGAGGGACGCCATGCGAAGCTGGCCCGCGCGCGGCTCCGCATCCCGGTCGATCGCCTGCTCTTTCAGCAGCTTCGGCGGGGGCAAACGAATCGGCTTCTCGATGAGCCCCTGCGCAGCGAGGCGATTGAGTTCATCGACGACGCCGGTGCGGCCACCGTCCCCGCGGTTGACCTGTTTGGTGCGCTCATGCCGCAACCACTCCGAAAGTTTCGCGCCAAACTCCCCGGGGTGACGCGCCACCACACGCTGGCCGAATTCCGGAGACTGCGCCAAGCAGGCCCGCGCCAGCCGATGAATCCCCGCGCTTCGAAGACACGCGGACGGTTGTCCCATCCCACCATGCAGATCGAACATCACGCGCGCATCATCGGGCCCAAGACCGCGATTGACGGCAAGTTCTGCCGCCAAAGTGGCCAGCGGCCGCTGGTCGGGTGGCAAGACAGAAAGGAACGCCGTTCGCTCTTCCGCACTCAGGCCAGCGATGGAAGGGCCCAGCGCACGCGCGCCCAGCACGTCGCTCAACGTCAGCAGCTCTCGCGACGCGAGCACCAGGACGTCAGCAAACTTGAATCCACCCCGCGACGCGGCGGCTTCCCCCACTACTTCTTCAAGCTTGCCGCGAACGATGGCCAAAATTTCGGGGCGGACGTCGCGTTGGGCCGCTGGCGCGTCTTCTCCGAGTTCTTTCCGAACAGCCTCGGACAGTGTCCTTGGCAACGCTTTCAACAGGGTACGACGCAACGCAGGCCGTTCTTTTTTCAAGATTTCTGCCACCTGGTCCGCGCTGGCGGCGGCCAATAGCCCCTGACGCGGGGCCATCAGACGCCTCATTTCCTGCACCAGAAGCGGAACACGTTGTTCTTTGGCGATGCCCAAAATTCCAGCGGCGCGCTCGCGCAGAAGTTCGCTCTCGGAATCTGGCAGGTGTTCGAGCGCCTCTGCCCCCTCGGGTCCACCGAAGGTCACAGTTGTGAGCAGCAGCATCGTCTGCCGCTTGCTCAACGAAGACAGGTAAGCCTCCACGCCAAGGGCCCTCGAAGGAATAGGTCGGTCGACTATGGCGGTCGAGGCGCCCGCATGGCAAGGCGCGCGACCGAGGTTTGCCCGTCGGTAAGCCGCAGGGAGCGCAACACAGCCAGGCGGGATGGATCGGCCGCGAGAACGACCGACTTATTCCTTCGAGGGCCCTTTGCTACTCCGACCCGTTCCCCCGACGCCGCACCATCGAGGGCAAGTTCACACCGCTCTGTCGCAAGAGCGAAAACGCCGTGAACGCCGCCATGGCCAGAACAATCAGCCCGGTCAGCCCCATGATGATTTTGAACTGGGTGGCGCTGCCTGCGGTCATCCGAATGCCAAGAACGTCTTGAAGCCGCTGCTCGGCAATGACATCGGCAGAAGGGGGTTGGGATTCTGCCAAAAGGATGGTCACCGCTTCCTTGCGAAGCTCCGGCACCGCGCTCGACACGAAGCTTCGAATTCTCTCCTCGTCGATGGGCGCTTTCCCCTCAGGGCTGGTTCGGTATTTCACCAGCACCGACGCCGAGGGCAGGGGCCGTTTGTCATCCTGAGTGAGGTCGGTGACCTCTGGAATCATCACAATCGCTCGCGCTTCCAAGACGCCATCGACGCGATTGAGCGCATTGGAGACTTCGCCAGAAAGCGCTTCCAAAAACATGGCGCGCTCTTCGGTTTCGGTCGGCACCATGCCCTTGTTCTTTCTGAAAGCACCCAAGCCATCGGACATGGGCCTCGGCAATGAGTGCTCCGTGAGCAGCTTCATCGCCTGCGCCGCATCTTGCTTGGGCACGCTGATGCGGTACGTGGGCACATTGCCGCCTTCTTCGCGAAGCTTCTTCGCGGCGATGCCGTTTTCGCTGAGCAGCACGTAGATGTCGTTGGCGTCTTTCTCGCCGAGGTCATGCTGCAAGTCGACAGCACAACCGGCGCACAACGCCACGGCGAAAGCCAACGCTCGGACAGGGGCCAGCGGTTTCATGAAGTGCTTAGAGGATACTGTGCGCGCGCCGGAAAACCAAAAGTCGGCACGCTCGGACAGAAGATTCCCTCGCCGAACCGTCAGACTTGCGTCTTGAGGGTGTCTTTGAGGCCGTTGGTGGCCTTCTCGACGACTTTGCCGGTGAGTTCCATCTCCTGCACGTACTTGTACATGTTGGCTTGAAGCGACAGGAGCTGCGTCGCGCTCATGTCTTGCCCGGAGAGACCCGAGTTGATCAGTGAGTCCAGTCGCATCTGGCCACTCTCCAAGTCGCCCATGACTTTCGTCATCATCTCGGTAAGGCGGTTGGGTTCTTCCTTGCCGGCAACAGGAATCGCGCTAGAGGTCGTGGCCGCCGAATCGGGGGCTTCGACGTTGTTGACGCGAAGGACAGACTCCACGGGCCTTGTGGACGTGACGGGCAAACCTTCGCCTGGAAACGTACCTGGGCCGAGGTAGCTGGGCGTCGCACCGCTGGCTTTATCGGCGAGGACCCCGTCGAACTTCGACTCCGCCGACTTCTGGGTCGTCTGTGTCTGCGGGTTGTTCAGCGCTTTGACGACTTCTTGCGCTGCGACTTCTGCCATGGGGATGGACATCTGAGTTCCTCCGGGTGCTGCCACTTTCTTCGTCTTCGTCTTCTGACGCGGACATTGCTGCTTCGTCCTCGTCTTCCTGCTCCAAAACCTCTTTCAACCGCTCAATCGCCCTTGCATGCAGCCTTGAAGCCCAAGACTTCGACTGCCCAATTTCAGAACCTGCTTGTTCCAGCGTCTTGTTCTGGAAGTAGTAGCCCATGAGCAACTGGCGCTCTTTTTCAGGCAACTTCTCCATCGCCCGACGCACGCGGTCTTTAAGCTGCTCAAGCTCGATGCGTTGGTCTGCGGGCATCGAATCATCTGGTAACTGCGCTCCATCCGACGCCTCCAGGCTCGTGGCGAAGATCATCGCAAGCCCACTGACAGCGCTTGAGATGTCTCTTACATCATCGTCCACAGAGCCCCTTCGGTTGCCTCCCCCCCCGTCCCGGTCGGATAAGTTGCCCAAATAGGCCGTCGCGCGCTCCGAAATGTAAGAATTCCGGGTATCTGCACCACGCAGGACGCCCATCTTCCTAAGGCCGTCAAAAATGGCGCCCTTAATCCGGTAATGCGCGAAAGTCAGGAAATTCGCGCCAACGCGTGGGTCGAAGCGATCCGCCGCTTCCAAGAGGCCCACCTGCCCCCAGGCAATGAGCTCATCAAGCTCGAGCGATGAAGAGAACTGCTTGCGGACGGTCGCCGCCAACGACCTCACGTAGGGGCCGTATTTCTCTAAAATCACTTTCCTGTCTTGACCCAGTCCCAAGGCGCCGTCTCAACCTTTCGCCCAAATGCGTTCAAGCGTTTGGGACATGTGCGGGTCGTCCGACAACACGTCGGCGATTCGCCCAGTCAGCGACGCCGACTGCAGGCGCAACTTCCGGCGAAGGATTTGATCCACCAGTTTCTTGGTGGCTTCGTCGCGGCTGGAAATGAGACCTGCCCGAAGCTGACGGGCAATTTCAAGCGCCTGGGCGGTCAAGGGGTCGAGAGGCCCAGGGGCGGAAACACCACCGGCACCACTCGCGCCGCCTGCACCACCCGCACCACCGACCGGCCCCGCGCCGCCAACACCATCGACTTTGGGGAAACTCGCTTTGGAGGTCTTCCCTGCACCTGCCGGCCCACGCGAACCGCCTGCGCGACCGCCCTTGCCACCTCTGCCGACTTTCCCCGCAGCCATCGTGCGCCTCGAACGCTACGTGTCAGACGCGTCTTCCGACGCATCGCCAGAGTGGGACTTCTTCTTGGTGGATTTCTTGCCGTTGTTGTTCTCTGGCGGCGCCAGGTGTTCGAACGCGCCGCCCGCATGGGCATCCAAGAGCGCCTGGGCAAACTTGGCCCCCGGACTCTCAGGCTCAAGCGAAATCGCCTTCTCCAGCTCTTTCACCGCTTCTTTGGGCTTGCCCAAGAACAACAGCGCCTCACCGACGTGCGCGCGGGGCAAAGAGACCTGCGGCGCCAGGCGCTGTGCTGAGCGATAAAGCTTGAGCGCCTTGTCGTACTGGCCCAGTGCAAATTCCAGGGTGCCCAAAGCGACTTGCGGGACTTCGCTCTTGGGCATCAAAGCGGCGGCGCCCGTGAAAACGTCTTTGGCTTTGTCGGGCTGCCCGAGGTCAATCCACAGGTATCCGGCTTCCAAGAGCAGAATCGCGTCTTGGCGAGCCACTGGAACCAAGCTGCCGGCGATGTCAGAAGCCTCCGCGGGAGGTCGTGCCATGGGTTCAATACCCTATCGCACAACCCCAGCGGACGCCTCACATGTGTTGGAAGGTCGTGAAAAAACAGAAGGCGGCACATCGAGGTCGATGGCCGCCTTGCAGTTTCCAGTGTGGCTGGACGACAGCCAGCGACGGATTAGCGGATGTTGGAGATGGCTGCCTTCGCGGTGTCGTGACGCGTTTTCAACACGTTCGACAGAGACGTGAAGAACTGATTCTCGCGCTGCATCGCAATCTGCATCTGGAGCAAGCGGTGCTGCTCGGTCCCGAGCGCTGCGAACTCATTCTGATAGCCCGCGCCCGTCGCACCACCCGTGTTGGGCACTTGAAGATTCGGGACGCCCGACATCACGCCGCCCGCCGTCACAGACGACGTCTGAGGCGTCAGCCCAATCAGGTTGCTCGAGCCGGCGAACCCTGTTGCTCCGGAAATGGGACCCGAGGCGTGGGAAATCGACGACGGAATCAACCCTGGGGCACCGTTGAGTGAAGCCAGCGTGGCCGCTGTGCCGACACCCGAATACTGGCCGCCGACCGTCTGGCTGATGGTGGTCCCTGGGGCTCCGCCGAGATTGCCAACTTGAGCGATGGCCGCCGACACAATCGGCAGCGCAGGCATCATCTGCCCAGCGATGCCCGCTGCGCCGACGAGCGTACTTGCGGCTTGATTGAGCCCGAGATGAACACGCGCGCCGAAGCCACGGTCGGGTGTTTTCCGATCCACCGTCACCGTCGTCGACATGCGCACTGCAGTGGGATCGATCTTGTTTGTCTGAGCCATCGCGTTTACTCCTCAACCTTCACGAGTTTGCCAACCCTAGGGCCGACAATTCTCAAAAACTGATTCTCAACTGAGTTATCGGCAACAAGCCAAAACAGTTGCGCGTTTCTTTTACGTCTTCGATTTCAAGGGCTTCCTTCACCGGAACCCGCACCGTCAGAAGAACTTTCTCCCATGTTGTCGCGCACTTGCAAAAGGTGCTTCAGGAGTTCTCGGGTACGCTCGATGGCGACCAGCACTTTTTGGCCCTGTGTACTTCTGGCCCCCTTGAGGCCAGACAGGCGCTCTGTCAGCGCGACGAAGAGCTGATCAATCTCTTCGGGGGTCGCATTCCCCACAAAGGCCTCAATATTGGAATAGAGCGGGGCTTCGCCGCCTTCCACAGGCTCGAGGGCATCCTGCTGCGTGGGCTCATCTGGGGCCAAGGGCAGTTCCCTTCCTCGTCGCGGAACGCAAATACCTTATAAACTGTAAGGAATTCTGCGCTTCGCAGCAAGCGAATGCCGAGGCTCAGACTTCGATGACCGACAAAGTCGGCACTATCGTGCAGCAGCGATGTCGCTGGGTCGTGTTGGCAAGTACGAACTCGTTCGCAAACTCGCCACCGGCGGGATGGCCGAGGTGTTTCTCGCGAAATCCGAAGGACCGATGGGGTTTCGAAAGAACCTCGTCGTCAAACGGGTGCTCCCACACCTCACCGAAAATCCACTTTTCACCTCGATGTTTCTCGCAGAAGCACGGGTCGCAGCGCGGCTGGACCATCCGAACGTCGTGCAGGTTTTCGATTTCGGCGAGGTGGACGGCGTCTTCTATCTCGCCATGGAGCACATCGATGGCCCCAACCTCCGCACGCTGATTCACCGTTCCTGGAAGCAAGGCACGCCGCCGCCCTTCCCCTTGTGCGCGAAGGTGGCGTCGTTGGCGTGTGAAGGGCTCTCCTATGCTCACTCTTTTCGAGACCCAGATTCAGGCGAACTTTTTCACCTGGTTCATCGCGACATCAGTCCCGAAAACATCATTGTGTCGCGCAGCGGCGCGGTGAAAGTCGTCGATTTCGGCATCGCCAAGGTGTCCACCGGCATCCACATCACCAAGACGGGCATCGTCAAAGGCAAAATCGCGTACATGCCACCCGAGCAGCTTGCACGCGGCGCGCTCGATCAACGCGTGGATGTTTTTGCGCTGGGAATGGTGCTTTACGAACTGTTGACGGGCACAACGCCCTTCAGCAGCAACAGCGAACTTCACATCATTCAGATGATCATGGGACCCGACCCCATCCTGCCGGTCGCCGACAAACGGCCCTCCGTTCCTGAAGCGCTCCAGCAAATCGTGGGGCGGGCCCTGCAAAAACATCAGAACGACCGCTATGCAGACTGTCGGGCGTTTCAGCGGGACCTCGACAACTACATCGCGTCAACGGGAACGTCGGTGTCGGGACACGTCATTTCGGAATGGGTGCGCTCCGTCGAGCTGCCTCCCCAAGCCAGCGCAGCCAAACAGGAGGCTTCGCCTGGGGCAGTGACCCCGATGGGATGGACAGGCGCCTTAGAAGACACCGCCGTGCGTCCGGCCACCCCTGCCCCGAACAGCAAGAGGGGAACCCCAGCACCGCTCGGCGCTTCGGACGCCAAGACACAGTTTGCGCTCACGCGCGACGACCGCGCCCCGGCGCCTCGTCCGCCGCGCCGTTGGTCAGATCCCCCTCGGATTGCCGCGGGCGCTCTCGTCTTGCTGGTTCTCTTGGGGGGCCTTGTTTGGGTCAACCGGCGACGGGCACGAGGGGAACCTTCGCCGACGTCTCTTGCGCCGGTCCCGTTCCCAGCCAACGCCAGTCCGCCGCTCCCCAAGCCACCCGCTCTGACACCCGCTTTGCCTTCGCCCGAAATCCTCACGCCGCCTCTCCCACCGCCGGTCCTGCACGGCCCTGAAGCCAAGCCCACGCCACCACGCGTCTCGGTCGAATTTCGAATTCGGCCCTACGCTGAAGTCACCGTAGACGGAAAGCTTCTCGGCCAGACGCCCTTTGGGCCCGTGCGCCTCAGTCCCGGAACCCACCGCGTCGGCTTGGTCAACCGCGCGATGAAAAAGAGCATCACGCTGCAAATTCAAGTTCCCAAACAGAAGGACTTCATTCTCCGCTACAACCTCGCTGACGAATGACTGGGGAAAGTGTGCCGGCTGCCCAGCGGCCCTTTCGGGCGATGCTTTGCGTGCTGGCGCTCTCGACTGTGGAGCACGCCGAGGCACCCGACCGGCACGGTTTTGCTGAAACCCGCGCGCGAAACCGCTAAAGCATCGCCGCACCAAGAAAAGGACGCTGCCCATGCCGACATCGGCCATCGTTTCAATCCGTGACGTCGTCAAAGAGTACAACCTCGGGAAAACCGTTGTCCGAGCCTTGCAAGGCGTGTCGCTGGACGTGCACCGAGGCGACTTCATGTCGATTGCAGGTCCTTCCGGAAGCGGCAAGACGACCCTTTTGAACCTGATTGGCTGCGTCGATACGGCGACGTCGGGCGTTGTTCAGGTGGTAGGGCAGGACACAGCGAAGTTGAGCGAGCGTGAACTCACGCGGCTTCGCCTTCACACGATTGGTTTCATCTTCCAGAGCTTTAACTTGGTATCGGTGCTCAGCGTGTTTCAGAACGTGGAATTTCCGCTCTTGCTTCAGAACACCTTGAGCAAACCAAAACGGCGCGAGCGCGTCATGAAACTGCTCGAGGCCGTCGGACTGGCCACCCATGCGAGGCACCGGCCCAACGAGCTTTCCGGAGGCCAACGCCAGCGTGTCGCTGTCGCCCGCGCCCTCGTCACCGAGCCGCAAATCGTCCTCGCCGACGAGCCGACCGCGAACCTCGACTCTGTCACCGGGGAACACATCATCGACCTCATGAAAGAGATGAATCAAAAACAAGGCACAACGTTCATCTTCTCGACCCACGACGCCAAGGTGATGGCGCACGCCACCTCGCTCGTGAAACTCGCCGACGGTCGCGTTCTTGGCACCGATGTCGCCTCGCCCGCGCCTCAACGGATCGCCGCCGTCGCAGGAGGCGCCCACGCGTGATTGGGAAGATCCGGGTTCTCTTTCGAATAGCCTTTCGCAATCTTTTCAGCAGCTGGATCAACCTCATCATCGGCCTTTTGATGCTGGGCGGCACGGTGCTGGTTGTCGTCGGCGGCTCGCTTGTGGAAAGCGTGCTCGACGCGATGAGCCGAAGCATCGTCGGCAGCATCGGCGGACATGTTCAGGTGTATTCCGCGGAAGCCAAGGGTGATCTCGAGCTGTTTGGCGGTATGGGCGGCGAAGACGCCGACATCGGCGTCATTCCCCGCTTCGACGTCCTCGAACGCGCCATCAAAACTGTCCCGAACGTGGCCGAAGTCGTGCCCATGGGCATCCGCGGCGCGTTTTTGAGCAGCGGCAATACCATCGACATCACCCTGTCGCGGCTTCGTGCGGCGGTGCGAAGCGTCAAAGAGGGTGACGCGTCCGAAGCCACCCAAAAGGAGGTCGAAAGCCTCAAGGCGCACGTTCGTCAGATTCTGGGCGTCCTTCAAAAGGATGTTCAGAAACTCACGGAGACCATCAGCAAAGACCCCTTCGACCCGTTGGAAAGAGAGGCGCTCGAGCGCGCGTCTTCGGATGCGTTTTGGCAGGGTTTCGACGCTGACCCGTACGGCGGCCTCGAGTTTCTCGAAAACAAGATTGCCGGCCAGATTCCCGATGGGGATTTGGTTTACCTGCGCTACGTCGGTACCGACCTCCAGCGGTTTCAACGCACCTTTGACCGCATGAAACTTGTCGACGGCAGCTTCGTGCCGCCTGGGCAGCGCGGATTCTTGTTCGCGAAGTTTTCGTACGAGGAATACTTCAAGCTGAAAAACGCGCGGCGGCTCGACAAGCTCAAGGAGGGCGTCGAGAACGGGAAAACCATCGCCACAGACACCGAGATGCAGCGCTGGGTCAGGGAAAACCAGGCCCAAACGCGAGAAATCGTGCTGCAGCTTGACCCTCTGAAAACGCAGTCGGCAGTTTCACGTCTTCAGGACTTCCTGAGGTCGAAGGAGCCCGAGCTTGCCAAGCTGCTCACAGAGTTTTTCGGAACAACTGACACGAACCTGCGCGAGCGCTACGCGTTCTTCTACCGCGAGCTCGCGCCGTTGTTGGAACTCTATCGCGTTCGAATCGGCGACCCGCTCACGGTCAGCACCGTTTCACGCGGCGGCTACTTGAAGTCGGTCAACGTCAAAATCTACGGCACGTTCGACTTCAAAGGCCTCGAAAAGTCTCCCCTGGGGGGCTTTAGCAACCTGATGGACCTTATGACGTTCCGCGATTTGTACGGCTTCCCATCAGCGGCCGAGGTGGAAGAACTGAAATCGCTCAAACAACAGTCGGGGGTTCCGGACATCGACCGCCAAAGCGCGGAAGCCGCGTTGTTTGGCGAAGAGGCCCGAACGGTCATGCAGACCAAGGCCCAGTCCATTAACGAGGCGGACCTGCTTGCCGACAACGTTCAAGTGAGCCGCAAACAACGCGAGGCACTCTTGGAACGCGTCTACTCCCAAAAGGAAATCGATGAAGGCGTGGCACTCAATGCCGCTGTCCTTCTCAAGAATCCCAAACTGCTCCCCGAAACTCTCCCAGCGATTGAGAAGGCGGGTGAAGCCGCGGGTGTGAAACTTAAGGTTGTCTCGGGCATTCAAGCCGCAGGCATTTTCGGACAATTCGTCACCCTGGCCCGCGTGGGCCTCAGCGTGGTCGTCGGCATCATTTTCCTGGTCATCCTCGTGATTCTGAACAACGCCGTGATGATGGCGACCCTGGCCCGGGTGAAAGAAATTGGGACGTTGCGCGCCATCGGCGCACAACGCGGCTTCGTCTTGGCCATGGTGTGCATCGAAACGCTCGTCTTGGGCTTAGCGTTTGGCGCACTGGGACTGGGCCTCGGGGCGGCGCTTGTGTCGTGGATTCATCACACGGGAATCGCCGCACGCACGGATGAGATGTACTTCTTCTTTTCGGGCCCTGTGTTGCGACCCATCGTCTCGGTGGGCACGCTCATCCCCGCGCTGACCGCGGTGTTTGGCGTGAGTTTTCTCTCGACCCTCTACCCGGCCGTGGTGGCGACCCGCGTGTCGCCCCTCGAAGCCATGCAATCGGACGAATAGGCCATGCCACAACTTTTTCTGATTGCTGTTCGAAATCTCGCACAACACAGCAAGCGGTCGCTGCTTTTGGGTGGCGCCATTGCCGCCGTCACTGCATTGCTCGTCCTCGTCTTCGGATTGACGACCGGCATTCGCGACACGATGCTCAAGTCGGCAACCACACTGATGACGGGTCATGTCAACGTCGGCGGCTTTTTCAAGGCGACCGCGGGACAGTCTGCGCCTGTCGTCGCGCAGTATCAGGCGGTGCTCGACATCGTTCGGCGCGAGGTGCCGGAGCTTCAATACGTCTCGTCGCGCGGGCGAGGTTGGGCGAAAGTCATCAGTGAAACCGGCTCGGTCCAAGCGGGCTTGTCGGGCCTCGACATCGACACGGAGACCGGCTTCGCGCAGGTCATTCAAGTGGCCTCCGGTTCGCTCGAGGCTCTCCGGCAGCCGAACACCATTCTCATTTTCGAGGAGCAATCGAAGAAGCTGGGCGTCAAGGTTGGCGACCTTCTGACGCTTTCGGCGCCCACGCTGCGCGGGTCGACCAACACGCTCGACGTTCAAGTCGCGGTGATTGCGCGCGACGCCGGCCTGCTGAGCAGTTTCACGGTGTTCGTCGACAACGCAGGATTGCGCTCGCTGTATCAGCTGAAAGACGACACCACGGGCGCGCTGCAGCTTTACCTCAAGGACGTTCGTTTGGTGCCCGAGGTCAAGAACCGACTGCGCGAGAAATTTGAAAAAGCCGGCTACGCCGTTTTGGCGGACGACCCCCGTTCTTTCTGGATGAAGTTTGAAGTCGTCAATCGCGAACCCTGGACGGGCCAGAAGCTCGACATCACCACCTGGGAAGACGAAATCTCCTTCATGAAGTGGACGCTGACGGCCCTCGCCTGGATCAGCGCCATTCTCATCGTCGTGCTGTTGATTGTGATCTCGGTCGGCATCATGAACACGCTTTGGATTTCGATTCGTGAGCGAACGCGAGAAGTCGGCACGCTGCGCGCCATCGGCATGCAACGGCGGCGTGTGCTGGCGATGTTTCTGATGGAAGGCTTCACGCTGGGGCTTTTGGGCACATTCGCTGGCGCGGCCATCGGGGGACTCGCCTGCGTGTTGGTGAACGCTGCGAAGATGAAGGTGCCCATCGCGGTTCAGCTGTTCGTCATGAGCGACACCTTGCATTTCATGGTGCGGCCGGCAGACGTCGCGCTGTCGATTCTCATCATCACCGGCTGCACCACGGTGATTTCGCTTTTCCCCTCTTTCCTGGCGGCCCGCATGAAGCCGGTCACCGCCATGCATCACATTGGGTGAACCATGGCGCATCGCAACAAACTTTGGAGAAGCACTGGGGCGCTCATGGCGGCGGCCTTGTGTCTGGCGTTCGCGCCATCCGCACATGCGGCGCTGACTCCGGCTGAGCTGGCGGACCTGATCAAGCTGCTCGACGACCGACAGCGCAATTTCGGTGACTACAAGGCGCTCGTCTATTTGGAGCAGAAAGAGAAAGACAAACGCGACACGGTCCGCGAGGCGCTGGTGTACCGCCGTGATGGCGACGACAAATTGCTGATTCTCTTCACCAAGCCCAAGACCGAACAGGGCAAAGGCTATCTGCGCCTTGAAAAGAACCTTTGGTCCTACGACCCCACCGTCGGCAAGTGGGAACGCCGCACCGAACGCGAGCGCATTGCCGGCACCGATTCACGCCGTGCAGACTTCGACGAGTCCCGCATTGCCGAAGAGTACGACGCGGCGTGGGACGCCGACGAAAAACTCGGCAAGTTCGACGTCAGCCGCCTCATTCTCAAGGCCAAGTCCGGCGTCGACGTCGCATATCCGATGGTGAAGCTGTGGGTCGACAAGGTCGACAAGAACATCTTGAAGCGACAAGAATTCGCGTTGTCGGGTCGACTGATGCGCACGCTCTATTACCCGCGTTGGGAGCGGGTATTCAGCGAGAGCAAGAAGGGCGACGTCTGGACGCCCAAAGAGATTCGCATCTACGACGAGGTCGAAAAGGCCAACAGCACCATCGTGCTGATGCAAAGCCTGGACTTGCGCAAGCTCGAGGCCAACATCTTCACCAAGGCGTGGCTTGAGGCGAAAAGCCGATGAAGTCTGCTTCTGCGCTGTCGGCTTGGCTCGCGTGCGGCCTGGCGTTTGGCCAGACTGCGCCAGCGTCGGAACGTCCCGATGAAGAAGCGATGTTCAGCAGCCCGCAGACGCCAACGGCAGAGTCCTCGTCATCACCCAGCGCCCAGCATACGCCGCTGCTTCCATCAGACGCTGCATCACCGCCTGCGACCGCAGATGCGCCAACGACAGCAGATGCGGCGACTGGCCCCGCGCCGTCCAGCGTCGAGCGTGATGCGCTTGAAGGGCCCGCCACGCGCGATGCTTTTGCCTCGGGCGAGGTGAAAGACGACCCTTTGCGAATCGGCGGGCAGTTTTATTTGCGCGCCATCACTCAAACCAACGACCGTGACCGCCTCTCACGTTCACGCTTTTCACTGCCCACGCTGCTTGATGTTTACCTGGACGGCCGCCCGAGCGACCAACTGCGTGCCTACGTGCGCGGGCGTCTGGTTTACGACCCTTTCCTTTCCACACAGAGCCTGACGACGACAACGCCGGTGGACAACCCCGCCGTGGTGCTTGACCAAGCCTGGTTAGCGTTTGACATCGCGCGCTCGGTGTTCGTCACCGCCGGCCGCGAACGCGTGCGCTGGGGCACGGCGCGCATTTGGAATCCCACGGACTTTTTGGGCTCGGTCCGCCGCGACCCGCTGGCTCAGTTCGACGCGCGCGTCGGCGTATCCATGGTGAAAGTCCACGTCCCCGTCGAGTCTTTGGGCTGGAACTTCTACGCCATCGGTGTGTTTGAAGCGACGCAGCGCCCAGGTGGCTTGGGCGCCGGCAGCTCAGGCAGCACGACGGCAGGCCAAGACTTGAGCGGCGGCAACAGCGCCTTCGGCAGCGCGGGCAGCGGCACCACGTTGGGCGACGTCGGCGGCGCGTTTCGCGCAGAGTTTGTATTCGGAAGCACTGAAATCGGCGTCGACGGCCTGGCGCAAAAAGGTCGGCGCCCACGTTTGGGCATCGACTTGTCGACGGCTTTGGGACCCATCGACCTCTACGCAGAGGCCGCCTTCTTGCGCGGCACGGATACCCAGCGTTACCGGCTTGTCGAAAACCCCGACCCTGCCCTGGGTTTCAACGGGCGCTTCGAGCCCTTCGGCGGTGATGAGTTCAATGCCGGCGTCAGTGCCGGACTCACCTATCAATTCGCCATCAGCGACACGGACTCTCTCATTTTAGGCGCTGAGTACTTTTTCAACTCGGTCGGGTACGCAAACCCTGAGCTGTATGCCTGGCTGCTGTTCAGCGGCACCTACCAGCCGTTTTTCACGGGGCAGCACTACGCGGCGCTCAACGCGATTCTTATCGGGCCGGGCAACTGGGAGAACGTCACCTTCAGCCTGACGAATTTGGGCAACATGTCCGACTTGTCGTTCATCTCCCGCGTGGACGTCATTCTTCGCGTCCTGACGTTCCTCCAGGTCGAAGTGTTCGCTGGCGTTCACTACGGCACGCGCGGGGGTGAGTTTCGCCTGGGCTTTGACGTCCCTGCGGGCCTGCTCGACGGTCAACCGATTCCAGCCATCACTGTTCCAGCGCCGGTGCTCGACTTCGGAATTGGCCTTCGTCTGAACATTTGACCTTCCAGCGCCGGTGCAGCCAAAGCCACTGGTCTGGGTAGCGGCGAATGTAGCGCTCGATGGCAGCCGTTAGCGCCGCCGTGTGCGTCGCGACGTCTCGTTGGCGGTCACCCGTGTCGGGAACACGAAAAGGCCCCTCCAAGAAGAGGTGCAGTTTGTCGCCTTCGCGCGCCGCCATCGCCAGAAGCACCGGTGCCCCCGAGCGCTGCGCAGCCAACGACAACGCAGGATTCGTCGAAGCCAGTTGGCCGAAAAAAGGAACGCAGACGCCATGCTTCGCTGCGATGACTTGGTCAATCAGCATCGCCACCATGTGCCCGTGCTTCAGTCGCTTCAGCGTTTCACGCACTGCACCCCGCGGCGAAATCAAACCCAGCCCATTGCGCCGGCGATTTTCGACAAGCTGCGCGTTCAAGGCACCCTTGAGCGGTCGAACAACCGCATGCAGCGGAATGTTTCGCCGGGCGATGACGTCGCCCAACAGCTCCCAGTTTCCAAAGTGAGCCGTGGCAATCAGCACGCCTTTGCCTTCGGCGAACGCCTCGCCCACCAACTGTTCGTTCTCGATAACGAGGCATTCACGCACCTGCTCGTCAGAAAGCTTGCGCGCAGCCAGCGCCTCCAACACCGCCAACATCATGTTGACGTAGGCGCGTTTGGCTGTGCGGCGACGTTCGCTTTCTGGCGAGTGAGGAAACGCGTGGGCCAGGTTGTCGAGGGTGACGCGCCGACGAATGCCCAGGGCATAGGTCAAACGCCCCATCAGCCATGCCAGCCGCTGAATCGTCTGCGTTGAGCAGCGGCCCAAGACCCAAACGACTGCGCTGGTGAAGAAGTGCGTCATTCCGTACCCAGCAGGCGGTTTTAGCTACTGAGTCAGGTTCCCGTGAACAGGAATGACGGTCGCAACGTGCGTTTCAGACCCTCGAGCTTAGCCAAAAGGCAACCAACTCAAGAGGCGGGCGATGAGTCTCCTTCGAGGTTGTGCTGGCCCCGCAACTTCATCTCCACCGGGCGAAACACCGGCGGCGACAATCTGGGTTGGAGGAGGAGATGGCTTCAAGCGGTCGTAGCGACGCCTGTGCCGCTCCTTGCCTCTCGCACGCTTTGCTTCGAGAGCCGCCCGGTCGAATTGGGCGGGCGGAGGCGCCGGACGTTCGGGGCGTGGGCTCCGCGCCTCTGCGACGGCGACTGGGGACTTCAGGCGATCGCCGTTGGGGCGCGGGGGCTCTGCCTGGCGGGGCTTGACCGCCGTCACCGGGGCGCCACCACTTTTGCCGTTCGAACCTCCGCTTGGCGTCTTCCCTATCCTCAGGGGCGACTCTAAATCTCGGAGCTTCGGAAGCGGCAGCAGCTGAAGTCGATGCCCAGCACCATCGTCCAATTCCCCCGTTTGGAGGAGTTGCTTGAGGACAGGAAAAGCGGCGGACCCGAACTGAAACCCGTTCAAGGCTGGCGATGAAGACGAAATCGTCCAGTCTTCTATATTCGTCTTTCCTTTCCGAAAAACCAACGCAAGAGGTACGGGTGGCGCGCCATCGCCGTTTCGGGCCTGAACCTTGCAGGCGATAAACCTGCCGGCACCATTCCCATTCGCAGCGTGGGTCGCGCCAATGCAAACGGACTGCGGAATGTCTCTCGCTCGGAGCACATCCACAGCGTCGGGAACCACGCTACCGAAGTCGTGGACGCCCCTTTTATTCTTGAGGTCTTTGAAAACCCGGAACATTTGCTCGCCAGGCGTGGCGCTCGCGGCGGCAGCGGGGGTAGGCGTTTCGGGAGGTGCCGTCGCCACGGTGGGCGAAGCCTCCGGAGCCTTGGCATCGAGCGTATCTGGAGTTGTCACATTCGACGCACCCCGGGCGGGCCCCCCATCGTTGGTTTTGGCGGGCGGCTCCGTGGGATTCGTGTCCTTATTTTCGCTCGATGAAATTGGGGGTGCGTAGTAGGAATGTACACCCCAAATCGCGAGGGCGCTCGCCAGGAGTCCCACGAGACCGCCGATCAACCCACGGCTTCCGCCAGACGCATCCTTCGCTTGTGGTTTCCCGGAGAACGCCCCAATGCCGGCGCACGCCACCGTGAGCCCAGCAGTCAACCACGCCTTCCACCCTTTTCGATCCACCCAATCAGGCGCGCTCACGCCGCCGCTGTTTCGCGCAGCCCCGTTTGATCCGCTGTTGATGGTGTTTCCAGCCACGACCATCCCTGCCCTGAAAGTTTCAATGACTTATCGCGCCAAGAGCCCCGGAAGTTTCCAGATCTCGCAACGGAAAGTACTGACCTTGCGCCTCGCTGGGCGTTCTCGGACGCCGGACTCACAACAACCCAGAATTACTTGGGAAGCAGGTCGTCTCGAGAGATTCGGCATCGCCCCCGACGGGTGCATCAATCCTTCCAGCAGTGACCCACGAAGTCGTTTGTGCACACGCAGGGGTTGAGTTAGTCGTGAGTCCAGCCCAATGGCCAAGAAGCGCGCCATCGACCTCGTTCAGCTCGACCCCGACCACCCAGGTTTTCGCGATCCAGCCTACCGCGCAAGGCGCAACGCCATTGTTCATGCCGCGCTGGACTACGTTCCGCCAGCACCGGCGCCGCTGGTCGAGTACACCGAAAGCGAGCAAAGCGTTTGGCGTGCTGTGAACGAACAGCTGCGTCCGCTTCACCAGAAGTACGCTTCTCGCCCGAACCTGGAAGCCTACGAAGCGCTCCCCTTGCCCCTCGACCATGTGCCGCAACTGCGCACTGTCAACGCCGAGCTCGCCAAGACCACGGGCTTTCAGATGAACCCGGTGGGCGGGCTGGTGTCGCCGCGTGCCTTCATGGCCGAGCTCGGGCAACGCGGGTTTCTTTCCACTCAATATATGCGGCACCCCAGCGTGCCCTATTACACGCCCGAGCCCGACGTGGTTCACGAGCTCATCGGCCATGCGGCCACGCTGGCGCACCCGTTGTTCGCTGACCTGAACGTCGCGTTCGGCTTGGCCATGGGCAAAGCGAGCGACGAAGACGTCACACAAATCGAACGCATCTACTGGTACACGATTGAATTTGGTCTCGTGCGCGAGGGGGGCGAACTGAAGGCCTTCGGTGCAGGCCTGCTGTCATCGTTCGGCGAGCTCGACCAAGCGCTGAAGCACCCGAATCTCAAGCCGTGGGACCTCGAGCTGGCCAGGCAAACGCCCTACGACCCTACAAAGTACCAGCCGACGCTTTTCGTGGTTGATGACCTAGAAGGTCTCTCCCACCAGCTGGGCGATTACCTCGCGAAGTGGCACTGAATACTTATCGGGGGTAAGCACCCTTTGCCTCTTCCACCGCCAGCTAATGGCTCGCTCTTCCAATATCGTTGTCAACCTACCCGCATTTTTGAACCGAGTGCGGCGTGGTCGACGCGGGGTGAACGGACTCCGCTCACGCGTCACTTCTGCCAACTTGCGAGTCGGCTGCGCTCCAGGCGGATTTGTTCCGTGAGACGAGCCGCCAGCCGCTCAGCGGCGGGCGTGCCAGTGCGCTTGGAAAGGTCGTTTCGGATGCCCTCCAGGCCTTGGATGCTTCGGCGATAGACGAGGATTTCCTCCTCGCGCTGGCTCAACCCCTTGAGCGCCCCGGCATTGAAGCGCTCAATGTGCGTCAGCTCATGGTGCAGCACCGCGATGAGCCGATAGAGGTCCGTCAGGATCTCTTGCTCTACGACAATCAGGTTCCAAATGGGGTCCTCGCGCTTCGATGTGCCAAGGATCGCAGTGAAGGCGTCCAGTGAAACACCCTGGACTCGCTGCGGTGCGAGCTCGCGCGCGCGAGAGGCCGCGCTCGGGACGAACTCGATCGCCATGCGGGCCTGCCGGGACGTCGGGCCCAGTTGGGGGTCCGACACCGCGACGTTCAAGGCCGTTTGCAGGATAGTGGTTGCAGCCGCTTTCTGGGCGGGCGTCAGGCCTGCGGGCCACATCGGCAGCGCCGATCCCGGCTTGAGCTCGGCCCCGACTGAGGGCGCTGGAAGCGGCCCCGGGCCAGGCGGCACCGGCTTCTGAGCCTTCATCCGGGTGTTCACAACCGTCGCGCCAAGCACGACCGCGCCGATCCATCTTCTAACGATACCCATCCTGGGATAACCTCTCGGCAGGTTGTCGCCCCCCGCGGCCGGCCGGTTGCGTCACAGAACTCCACTTCCCGCAAAGCCCGAGGAACAAACAGAGTTCGGCTGCGGATTGCACGAGTAGTGCCGCGTTGGCGGTGTCCGGGGAAGCACCCCGCACGCTCACCGAGGCGTTCCGAAGACCTGGCGTGGCCGGGCCCCCGTCAAGGGACATCGGCCCAAACCGCCGAAGCCTAGACCTCACTCCCACACAGCGGGCTCTTCACAAATCGGTCGAAGTGGCTCTTTCCTGCGGCGAAATCCCGAAACGCAATTCGAACGCTGCGCTCGCGGTCGGCAGCAAGCACCTCTCCAGAAATACGCACCGCACCCGTGGGAAGGTTGAACGCCACTTCGACTGCTTCGTTCGGGGCCTTCGGCTCGAAGTCAATGTAGTCGATTCGGCAACCGCCCGATGCAACATCGATCATGCTTCCGCGCCCGACCACGACTCCGTTCCTCAACACGCTGGCCTCGCTCACGCCCTGCAGTCGCAGCCACTTCCTCTTCGTTCTCACGTAGCAACCTCCCGGAGCCAGCCTTGGCAAGCATAGTTGCTTGTCAATATTTGGAGCAAGCCAGGCGCTGCCAGGGTCTCACCCATCACTGCGCGGACTACCTGTCGAAGTAGCACTGGCGCCGCTTCTGCGAAGCGCGGTCAGGAGTTGCAGGGGCCGCATCCACGTGCACGTAGGGGACGACGCCATTCAACGCGCGCTTGTAACGACCGAGCCGCTCTTCTGCCCCGGCGACGAGCTCCCGAAGCGCGATGACCCCGGCCATCAGCCAGTTCAGCTCGAGTTCAGCACTCACTGCCGGGGACTTTCCCCGCCTGACGAGCCGTGACCACCAGGCTTGCGTTTGTGGTCGGGCCTTCGCCGCCGCCTTTTCAGCCTGTTGTGCGCGCACGTACTCATCTGCATAAAGTGAGTGGGCACACCGAAGCCACTCTTGCTCTGCACGGGCGCCGACGACGCAGCCAACACGGAAGGCAAGCACGGCCGCCGCTTCCACACTCTGGGGCGCCATCTCCAGCTGCGCCCGCAGCGCCGCGGCCGCCGCGGGCGAGACCTCCTGGGCGATCCGGTCGAAAAGAATCTGCGCCTCACCCCTGCGCCATTGATGGCGAAGCGGAACGTCATGCGGGCCATTCTGGGGGCCCGACCGAACCGCTTTGTTCAATTCCAGGAAGCGTTTGAGGACTTCGGCGTCAGACATCGGAGGCATTGTCTTTCGCTGGCAACTTGGAGTTGCTACAGGGGCCGCTCCAAAGCGAAACTTGAGCACGCCGCCCGGGACTTCAAGGGTTTTCGGGTGCGAAAACCCTTCAATTGACTTCCCAGCACCAAGGGAAGTATCTGCCGCGCCGCATCTTTCGCCCTGCTAAAGAAGACCCAAATGGCCAAGATTTCTATCGATCGCGTTCGAAACATCGGCATTTCCGCCCACATCGACTCGGGCAAGACGACGCTCACCGAGCGCATCCTCTTTTACACGGGTCGAATCCACGAGATTCACGAAGTCCGTGGCAAGGACGGCGTCGGCGCCAAGATGGACTCGATGGACCTGGAGCGTGAGAAGGGCATCACGATTCAGTCCGCTGCCACCTTCTGTCTGTGGAAAGACATCAACATCAACATCATCGATACGCCCGGCCACGTTGACTTCACCATCGAAGTCGAGCGCGCGCTGCGCGTCTTGGACGGCGCGATTCTGGTGCTCTGCTCCGTGTCAGGCGTGCAGTCGCAGTCGATTACTGTTGACCGCCAGATGAAGCGCTATCGCGTTCCGCGCATTGCGTTCGTCAACAAGATGGACCGTGCGGGTGCGAACTACGAGCGCGTCGCGAATCAGCTCAAGGAAAAGCTTGGCCACCACCAAGTCTTGATGCAGGTCCCCATCGGCGCCGAAGACCGGTTCCAGGGCATCATCGACCCCATCACCAGCAGGGCGTTCTACTTCGACGGCGAAAGCGGCGAGAACATCCGCGAAGAAGATGTCCCCGCTGACATGGTGGAACAAACCAAGAAAGCGCGTCACGACATCGTTGAGCGTGTGGCCGAGGTCGATGACAAGCTCGCCGAGAAGTTCATTGCGGACGAGCCCGTTTCCAACGACGAGCTCAAGGCCGCGATTCGTCGTGCCACCATTGCGCTGAAGATGACCCCTGTCATGTGCGGCTCGGCGTACAAGAACAAGGGCGTTCAGCTCTTGCTCGACGCGGTCCGCGACTACTTGCCAAATCCGGCCGAAGTGGTGAACGAAGCGCTCGACCAAAAGAACAACGAAGCGAAGATTGTCTTGTCGTCCGAGCCCAGCAAGCCCTTTGTCGGCTTGGCGTTCAAGTTAGAAGACGGACGCTACGGGCAGCTCACGTACATGCGCCTGTACCAGGGCCGCGTCGCAAAGGGCGATTTCATCTTCAATCAGTCGAATCAGAAGAAGGTCAAAATCCCTCGCATCGTTCGCATGCACTCGAACGAAATGAACGACATTGAAGAAGCCTACGCGGGCGACATCGTTGCGCTCTTTGGCGTTGAATGCGCCTCGGGCGACACGTTTACCGACGGTGACATCAACGTCACGATGACGTCGATGCACGTTCCGGACGCGGTGATTTCGCTCGCCGTCGCGCCGAAAGAGCGCACGGGTCAGGCGAACTTTTCCAAAGCGCTCAACCGCTTCACCAAAGAAGACCCCACGTTCCGCGTGCACCGCGACGAAGAGTCGGCGCAAACCATCATCAGCGGTATGGGCGAGCTTCATCTCGAAATTTACATCGAGCGCATGAAGCGTGAGTACGCGTGCGAAGTCATCGCTGGTAAGCCGCAGGTCGCCTACCGCGAAACGATTACCCAGAAGGGCGAGTTCGCTTACACGCACAAGAAGCAGACCGGTGGTTCGGGTCAGTTCGGTCGCGTTTGCGGCTTCTTGGAGCCCCTGCCGGCCGACGCAGTCGAGCACTTCGAATTCGTCGACGAGATTGTGGGCGGCGCCATTCCGCGCGAGTTCGTCCCCGCCTGCGAAAAAGGCTTCAACGAGGCCATCAAGAAGGGCTCGCTCATTGGCTTCCCGGTTGTGGGCGTTCGCGCGGTCATCAATGATGGCGCCTCACACGCGGTCGACTCGTCCGAACAGGCGTTCAAAACCGCCGCTCTGATGGGTTTCCGAGAAGGCTACGACGCCGCCAAGCCCGTCATTCTGGAACCCATCATGAAGGTGGAAGTCCAGGCCCCTGAGGACTTCCAGGGTTCTGTTGTCGGCCAACTCAACCAGCGTCGTGGCACCATCCTCGAGACTTCGAACGCCGAGGGCTATGTCACCGCCGTCGCCGAAGTGCCTCTGAACAACATGTTTGGGTACTCCACAGACCTCCGCAGTGCCACCCAGGGCAAGGGCGAGTTCACCATGGAATTTGCCAAGTACGCGCCGGTGCCGCGCGCTGAACAAGAGGCCATGATCAAGGCCTACAGAGAAAAGGCTGCTTCCGAGCGACGCTAGGTCGGGTCGCGGGATGCCCCGACCGGACCTCTTCGTTTCGCTGCCGGCGCGTTTCAAACGATTATTGCGCGACAGGAAAATGCCTCGCGAACCGTGGCGTGTACGCCTCACGTAAGCTGCTAAGCGCGCGCAGTGTGGTGATTGCAGGCGACACACCCAGTGCGGGGTCGGTTCCACGCGTTGCGAGCCCATCGGTAACGTCGCTAGCTTCCCTCTATGAAGCGGAGACTCTTTCAGCGGGCAGCGCTCGCATTTTTGGCGCTGAGTTTTGGGATGGGTTGCGAGGGGAGGCTCTATTCAGCGTCCGGGCCGGGGACACCCACGCCCTCAGAGGGCGACTCCTCCCCGCCCCCGCCGCCGCAGCAACCGCCGCCACCGTCAACGCCGCCGCTACCCCCCAGTCCGCCCGAACCCCCAAGGCCACCACCACCCACTGAGTGCACCAGCACCATTGCTTCAGGAGACGACATTTCCAGCGCGATCAACGCGCTGCCTTCCGGGGGCGTCCTGTGTCTGCGCGGGGGTGAGTACGCCCAAAGCGTCGGCGGCCTCTCTAACTCAGCCACGTCTTGGTCCGGACGAAAGCTTGTCCGTCCTTACGGTGACG